>JBFGDF010000146.1:0-8065 GCA_041580775.1 Gemmatimonadales bacterium | reverse complement strand
CTGGGGGCCGCGACGGCGTTCGTGTTCGCGGCTCAGATGCTGAATTTCCCCCTCGGGGCCGGGACGAGCGCCCACCTCCTGGGCGGTGTGCTGGTGACGGCCGTGGTCGGACTGTGGTCGGGAATGCTGGTGATGTTCGCGGTCGTCCTGGTGCAGGCCCTGCTCTTCCAGGACGGTGGCATCGCCGCGCTGGGCGCCAACACACTGAATCTGGCCGTGTGTGGTGGAGGCGGCGGGTTCGTCCTGTACAAGCTCTTGCTGGGTCTCGTCGGGGAGGGCAGACGCCGGCGTGTGGGAGCGGCGGCGCTGGCGGCGTTCGGCTCGACGGTGCTCGTCGGCCTTGCCGTGGCCGGCGAGCTGGTCTTGTCAGGGACGGTCCCCTTGGTGCCGGCGTTCGTCATCGTCGGGGGAGCGCACGCGATGGTGGCGGTGGGCGAGGCGGCCCTCACGGCCGCAATTCTGGGAGCACTGCTCCGGGCACGACCCGACCTCGCGGCCGCGGTTGCAGTCCCGCCCCCCGTCGCCCGCCGCTGGGGGTACGGCGTACTGGCGCTGGCGGTCGGCCTCGCGGTGGTGGCCGCATGGCTGGCCTCGTCCCGACCCGACGTGCTCGCGGCCGCGCTCGTTCGGCTGGGGGCCGTCGGCCGTGATCCCGCGGGGACGGTGGCGTCGCCGCCCGACACCGGGTCGCCGATCGGCGGCCCATGGATCGCGGCTGCCGCCGGGGTCCTCATCGCGTTCGCGCTGGCCTGGGGTGCGGTCCGGCTGGCGCGTCCACGGCGGAGGGGGTCGTGAGCTTTCATCACCTGGATCAGTTCGCGACCGTGCCGTCGCCAATCACCGCCATGCCCCCCGTCGGGCGTCTCGTGGGAGCGACCAGCGTGGCCGTCGGCGCCGCCACTCTGCCGCTCGGGGCGTGGTCGGAGGCGGCCGCCCTCGGGGCCCTCGTGGCGGGGATGACGGTCCTCGCCCGGGTGCCCGTGCCCCTGCTGCTGCGCCGGACCTCCGGACCACTCGCCTTCGTGCTACTCGCGTCGGCGGGACTGCTCGTCTTCGTGCCCGGTGACCCCGTGCTCGACTACGGGTGGATCGCGGTCTCGCGGCCGGGGGTGGAGCGCTTCGGCTTCGTGCTGGCCCGGGGCGTCATCGCGCTGGCGGCCGCGGTCCTGCTGGTCACGACCACCGGGTTTCCCGATCTGCTGGATGCGCTGCGCCGGTTGCGGCTACCCCGGGTCGTGACCACGGCGCTGAGCCTCGCGTACCGCCTGATCTACCTGCTGATGGAGGAGGTCGAGCGCCTGCTGCGTGCCGCCCGGTCGCGCAATGCCGGGGCCGGGGCGGCTCCCCGCCGCCGCATTGCCGCCGGGGTCGCGGCGGCCGTCCTGCAACGCGCGTTCGCCCGGGCGGAGCGGACCCATCGGGCCATGCTCGCGCGTGGCTACAAGGGAGAGCTGGCGACCCTCACCGCCTGGCGGTGGCGCACTTGGATGGTCGTCGCCGAGGCGACGCTGGTAGGGGTGGTTCTCGCCACCGCGGTACTGGCCCGACGGTGACCCCACCACTTGTCGACATCCGGGCGTTGGGGTTTCGGTACCCCGACGGGACCCCTGCGCTGGACGGCGTGTCGCTCGCGATCGCGCGCGGCGAACGCGTGGCCGTGCTGGGTCCCACCGGTTCCGGCAAGAGCACGCTGCTCCAGCACCTGAACGGTCTGCTGCGGCCGACGGTGGGCGGGGTGTGGATTGAGGGGGTCGCCGTCGAGGGGAGCCCGGCGCTGTCGGAGATTCGCCGCCAAGTGGGGCTCGTGTTTCAGGACCCGAACGACCAACTCTTCTTGCCGACGCTGTTGGAGGACGTGGCGTTCGGGCCGCTGAACGACGGCGTGTCGCCCGTCGACGCCGCGGCGCGCGCGACCACGATTCTTCGCGAACTCGGTCTCGACGGCGTCGGAGCGCGGGCAGCCCACCATCTCAGTGGCGGGGAACGGCGGTTGGCCGCCCTCGCGACGGTGTTGGTGTCGCGCCCGGTAGTGCTGGCGCTCGACGAGCCGACCGGGGACCTCGACGCCCGTGGCCGGAAACGGCTCGTGGACCTGCTCCGGGCCCGCGGCGAGACGCTGCTCGTGGCGACCCACGACCTCACGCTCGCCCGCGCGCTCTGCGGGCGGGGCGTCGTGCTGTACGACGGGCGGGTGGTGGCGGACCGAGCGCTCGGAGCACTGCTCGCCGATCAGGCGCTGCTCGAACGCTACGGGCTCGAGAGCCCGTTGGGCGGATGAGGCCGCGCTCAGGACTTCCGGCGGTCTTTGCCGGCGCGTCGTTGGCGCGTGCGGCGCTGCGCGCCGGAACGGCGATCCACTTTCACGGGGCTCTGCTTGGCCCGCCGCTCGCCCTTCCGCGTCTGCTTCGTGCGGCGGTCCTTGCCTGCCCGCCGCTCCCGATCATCGGCCATGGTCGTCACTCCATCTGCGAGGTGCGTCGCTCGTCCGCTCGACGGGACGCGCAGTGTTCTAGCCGGCGGGACCGCTGCTCGCAAGACCTCGGGACGCTGGCGTCCCCGGGCGCTCCCTGTATCATGCACGGAGGGCGACCGACGGTGACGCTCGACTCGTCGCCACGGTCTGGTCCCAATCCATGATTCCCGTCATCGTCCTGCTCGTTGGGTCCATCCTCCTCCAGGTCACCGCGGCGGTGCTGGCCTGGCGCCTGGTGCGCGTGACGGGCCGATCCCCGTGGTTGCTGTTGAGTGCCGCGTTCCTGCTCATGGCGGGCCGACGGAGCCTCACGCTGTGGAACACGGCTCGTGGCGCGAGTCGACCGGACGTGGACGCCGAGATCGTGGCGCTGGGGATCTCCACGCTGCTGGTGGTGGGGGTAGCGCTCATCGGTCCCGTGCTGCAGCGGGCACTCCACGCGGCTCGGTTGGTGGAACGGACCGAACGGCGGTCCAGCGCCCTGCTGCAGACGGTGCTGGACGTGGTGCTGCGGCTGGACGCGCAGGGGATGGTGCAGTACGCCAGCCCGTCGGTGCACGGCGTACTCGGATTGACGCCGGAGGCATTCGTGGGGCGCCGCATCTGGGACATCGTGGAGCCGGGTGACGCCGACCGGATCGCCCAGTTCTTTACCGGTCGGGTGCCCATTCACGGACCGGCCCCGCCGGTGCTCGCGCGGGTGCGGCACGCGGACGGGACCTGGCGGATCGTCGAGGCGGTCGGGAACAATCAGCTGGCCGATCCCGCGGTGGCCGCCATCGTGGTCGCCGTGCGAGACGTCACCGAGCGGGAACTCGCGAGCGAGGCACTCGTGGAGCGCGAGGAGCGGCTGCGGCTCGTGTTCGATGGCGCGTCGGACGGCATCTTCGTGATCGACCCCCGCGGGTACTATCTGGAGGCCAACCCGGCGGCGTGCGACCAGCTGGGCTACACGCGGGACGAACTGATTGGCCGGCACCTCTCCGACGTCATCGCGCCGGATGACCTCGAGCGACAGCCGTTGCGGCTCCAGCGCCTCGAGGCGGGAGCCACGCTGGTCGTCCGGCGGCAGATGGTGCATCGGAACGGACACCGCGTGCATTTGGAAGTGAACGCCCGGATGTTGGCCGACGGCCGGTTCCTCGGGATTGCCCGGGACCTCGGCGAACGCGAGCGCGCGATGGCGGCCGTCGAGGCCAGCGAGCGGCGCTTCCGCCGACTGGTGGAGCGGGGCTGGGACGTGATCCAGTTGATGGATGCGGAGGGGGTGATCCGCTACATCACGCCCTCCGTCGAACGGGTGCTTGGGCACACGGTCGAGGAATGTCTTCAGCGGTCGGGGTTCGACTTCCTCCATCCTGACGACCACACGAAAGCGGCGGCTGCCCTGGCCGATTTGGCGCAGGCGGCGGACCGGGTGCTGACGCTCGAGATACGGCTCAGGCACGCGGATGGGCGTTGGTTGTGGGTCGAAATCGTGGGCTCGAACCAACTGCATGACCCGGCCATCGAGGCCATCGTCGGGATCTATCGCGACATCACCGAGCGTAAACGGGCGGAATTTGCACAGGCGGCGCGGGAGCGCCGGCAAAGCGCCCTCGCGGAGCTGGGGCGCTACGCCCTGGAAGCGAGCGAACCGCGCCAGGTGGCGCAGCGTGCGGCCCGCGTGTTGGTGGAAGTCCTCGGGGTGGAGCGCGCGTCGGTGCTGGAGCTCGTGCCGGAGGGCGGGACCCTACGTCTGGTGGCCGGTGCGGGATGGCCGGCGAATCTGGTGGGGTCGGCGTCCCTCCCGGCCCCGCCCGGCTCCTCCCCGGACGCGGCCCTGCAACGCCGCGCTCCGGTGGCCGTGGACGACTACAAAGCGGGGCCCGGCGATGCGAGCCCCGCCCTGTTCCGCGAGCACGGCGTGCGGGGCAGCCTCCTCGTGCCGGTGGGTGCGCAGGATCGGCCCTACGGACTCCTCGGCGTACACGCGGATGCGCCGCGGCCGTTCTCGTCGGGCGAGGTGAGCTTCGTGCAAGCGGTGGCGAACATCGTCGCGGCCGTGCACGAGCGCTCCGTCGTGGAACAGCGGTTACGCACCTCGGAGACCAACTACCGTGAACTGGTCCAGCACGTCACCTACGGACTATACCGTTCCACACCCGGCGGCCGGCTGTTGATGGCGAATCCGGCGTTCGCCGAGATGATGGGGTTCGAATCGATGGAGGTGCTGCTGGCCGCGGATGTCACGTCCTTCTACGCGCGGCCGGCCGACCGAGAGCGGCTGATTCAGCTCTACGCCCACGCCGACCGTATCGACCGGGAGGAAGTGGACTGGGTCCGGCGCGACGGACGCGGCATCCGCGTGCAGCTCAGCGGCCGTCCGGTGCGCAATGCCGCGGGCCTCGTGGAAGCGTTCGAGATGGTGGTGCAGGACGTGACGGAGATCCGCGCGCTCGAGCGGCAGCTGCGTCAGGCGCAGAAGATGGAAGCGGTGGGCCAGTTGACCGGCGGGATCGCCCACGACTTCAACAACCTGCTCACCACCGTCCTGGCCAACGCGGACATCATCGGGTCCTCCCTGCCGGCGGATCTGCAGGACCTCCGGCGGGACGTGGCGGACATCAAGACGGCGGCCACCCGGGGGGCCGAGTTGATTCGCAAGCTCATGGCGTTCAGCCGGCGCGAGTTGCTGGATGTCGAACTGCTGGACGTGAACGAGGTGGCGGCGGATGCCAGCAACGTGCTGCGGCGCCTGCTGCCGGAGAACATCGAGCTCCTGGTGGCAGCCACGCCCACCAGTGATCGGGTGCGTGCCGATCGCAGTGCGGTGTTCCAGATCCTCCTCAACCTCGCCACCAATGCGCGTGACGCGATGCCGGAGGGAGGGCGGCTAAGCGTCCGGACCGCCACCGTGCAGGTCGACGACGCCCTCGCCCGCCACTGGGGGTTCGGGCGACCCGGGCGGTACGTGGCCATCGAGGTGGAGGATACTGGGGTGGGGATGGACGACGGGGTGCGTGCCCGCCTGTTTGAGCCGTTCTTCACCACCAAGCCCGTGGGGAAGGGCACGGGCCTCGGCCTCTCCATGGTGTACGGGCTCACGAAACAGCACGACGGATTCGTCATCGTGGAGAGCGAGCCGGGTCGCGGAGCACGCTTCCAGGTCCTCCTCCCCGTGGCGGCGCCGGCCGGTGCATCGGCAGCTGCCGCGGCGACGGCAGCTCGGGCGCCGCTCGAAGGCCGGGGGACAGAGACCATCCTCCTGGTTGAAGATGAAGAGAGCATCCGCCGCTCGGCGCGGCGCGCCCTGGAGCAGTTCGGTTATCGGGTCCTCACCGCAGTCGACGGGCGGGACGCGCTCGGTGTGTTGGGTCGGTCGGAGGGGGCGGCCGTCGATCTGATCATCGCCGACGTCGTCATGCCTCGGCTCAGCGGTCGGGCCCTGTACGAGGCGGTCCAGCAACAGCCCCGCCCGCCGCGCTTCCTCTTGACGAGCGGCTACGCGCAGGGTGAGATGCCGGCAGGAGAACTGGTGGCGAGCGACGTTCCGTTTCTGCCCAAGCCGTGGACCGTGGCGGAGTTGCTCACGCGGGTGCGGGAGGTGCTCGACGAGCGCGGTGCGCCGCCGCATTCGGCGCGTGGCGACTGATCCACCGGCCGGCGTTGCTCGGCGTCCCCATACCCGGTTTGTTTGCTGACCATGGATCTCGAAGTCCCGACCCCCACGATGTTCGAGCTCGCGGCCGCCTTTCTCCAGGCGGGGATCACGCTGGGTCTGGCGGGGCTGTTCGCGTTTCTCTACCGCCGGTACGGCAAGCCGTACTTCGCCTGGTTCGGTCTGGCGTGGTTGCTGTACGTGCTGCGGCTAGGCGCGATCATCAGCTTCCTGCTGAGCCAGAACTGGCTGTGGCTCTACTGGCACCAGGTCATCACGGGCTGGACGGCCCTCGCCCTGCTCTGGGCCGCCCTGGTGTTCTCCCAGCAATGGCCATGGCGCCCCCGCTACCTGGTGCTCGTTCTGTTTCCGCCGCTGTGGTCGTACATCGCGATCTATCGGATGGACAACTTCCTGCTCGCCGCCACGCCGGCCGTCGCCTTCCTGAGCATTGCGACGCTGTGGACAGGCTGGGCGTTCCTGCGGTATCACCGGCGCGTGCGGTCCGTCGCGGCCGCGTCCCTCGCGCTGGCGCTGTTCCTCTGGGGCCTGCACCACCTCGACTATCCGTTTCTGCGGGCTCGCGGGGCATGGAATCCGTGGGGGTACTACCTCGATCTGGTGTTCGTCCTGGCGATGGGCGCCGGCATCCTGCTGCTTGTGCTCGAGGACTTGGAACGGGGCCTCGAGGCGCTCTCGGCCGTGTCCGGACGGCTCCAGAGCGGCGGACCCGAGCATGAGGTTATCGGGCCGCTGCTGGCCAGCACCCTCGCGTTGCCCGGCGTGCGTGGCAGCGCGATGTACACCGTCGCCGCGGGGACCTACACGCACGGCGCCGGCGTCTGCGCGACGTGGGCGGGGACGGTGCCGGGGGGTGCGGCGGCCCACGCCATCCACCGCACTGTTGCCACCGCCCGACCGGAGGTCGGTCGGGGTGACGACGGGGAACGGGCCTTTGCCTACGCCGCCGCCCTGCCGGTCTTGCGGGGCGATCACGTGGCCGGAGCGCTGCTCATCGTCGGGGACGCCCGAGACCCCTTCGCGGCGCTCGATACCCGCTTTCTCGTGGCCCTGGGCCAGCAGGTGGGCGCGGCCCTGGAGAACGCGGACCTCGATCGCCGGCTGGAGGCCCGCACGGCCGAGTTGGAACGGCTGGCCACGCGGATGATCCACCAACACGAGCACGAGCGGCGGCGCCTGTCGCGCGAGCTGCACGACGAGACGGCGCAAGTCTTCGCGGCGCTCAAGCTGGAGTTGGGCCTCGTGCGGGAACGGGCCGGCACGGAGCACTCGCCGCGGCTCGACCGCGCGCTCGCGCTGATCGACGCCGGCATCCGCAGCATTCGGAACGTGACGAACGACTTGCGCCCGTCCCTGCTGGACGAGCTTGGCCTGATCCCGGCTCTGCGCGCGCTCGTCCGCGACTTCAGCGCCCGCGGACATCTCGCGGTCCGGTTCACCCCGCCGGTGAGCCTGCCGCCGCTGTCCGAGATGGCGGAGCTGGCACTGTTCCGGGCGCTCCAGGAAGGCCTGGCGAATGCCGCGCGCCACGCCGAAGCGTCGGAGGTGCGCGTGGGAATCGCCGCGCGGGACGGCGCGGTGCACCTGGACGTGACCGACAACGGTCGGGGGCTGCCGGCCGGGCGGACGCTGGAGGCGTTCGAGCGCGATGGGCACATGGGGTTGGCGGGCATGCGCGAACGCATCGTTGGGCTGGGTGGGGCGGTCGTCGTGACGGCCGCGCCCTCGGGGGGCGTGCACCTCAGCGTGCGGGTACCGGCGGGAAAGGAGCAGGACACATGACGGGGAGTGCGATCCGGGTGCTGGTGGTGGACGATCATGCCATCGTGCGGCAAGGCATTCGCCAGGTGCTGGAAGGGGCGGACGGATTCACGGTCGTGGCGGAGGCGGGCGACGGATCCGCGGCGATGACGCTCGCCAAGCGCGAGCTG
>JBFGDF010000145.1:0-8067 GCA_041580775.1 Gemmatimonadales bacterium | reverse complement strand
GGACGACCTGATCGGCGCCGTCCGAGCCGGGCTGCGGGTAGGGGTGGGGACCTGGGGAGGGGGGAGCGGGGAGCGGTTCGCACCGAGCGGCGGAGAGTCCCGCTCTCCGCTCCCGGCTCCCAATCCGGACGCCGGTCGCCTCTCCGCCGCCGCCGTGGACGCCGCTGCGACGATGGCCCTGCGCGGCGAGGTCAACGCCATCGTGACCGGCCCCGTTCACAAGGCTTCGCTGCACGCTGCCGGTCACGCCTATCCGGGCCTGACCGAATATCTCGCTCATCTGGCGGGCGACGTCGAAGTCGCGATGATGCTCGCGGCGGGCCCCCTGCGCGTCGTGCTCGTCACGACCCACCTGCCGTTGCGTCAGGTCCCCGATGCCGTCACCAGGGAGCGCGTCGAGCGCGTCGGACGGATCACCCTCGAGGCCCTGCGCACGCGCTTCCGGATCGCGGCGCCACGGCTCGCCCTCTGCGCGCTCAACCCCCACGCGGGTGAGGGAGGGCTGTTCGGCGAGGAGGACGAAAGGATACTGCGGCCGGCGGCGGAGGCCCTGGGTGCCGCGGGTCCCCTCCCGGCCGACACGGTGTTCGTGCGCGCGCTGCGCGGCGAGTTCGACGCGGTGCTCGCGCCGTATCACGACGTCGGGATGACGGCGGTCAAGGTGGCCGGGTTCGGCGCCGGGGTGAACGTGACGCTGGGGCTGCCCTTCGTGCGTACGGCGCCCGATCACGGCACGGCGTTCGACATCGCGGGGAAGGGGCTGGCAAATCCGGGGAGTATGCGGGCGGCCTTGGAGTTGGCAGCGAAGCTGGCAGCGCGAAGCGCCTCAGAATAGTCCGCAATGTCGAGATGACGGCGGAAGTCCTTCGAGCCGCGGCGACTCGCGCCCGCGGCGATGTTCAGGGCGACACTGCCTTGAGCTGCTTGAAATGTCCCACGACGCCGAATCTGATGGATGTGTGGCTCGGCACATCATCGAAAAACGGCCCCGCTCATCGAGTCACTGCAACTCCCTACTGGCGACCACTTCTCCCCTGGCGTCTGGGGACTACTCTGGTTTCTGGGAACTGCGGGGCTTCTTCCCTTCCAGCACCACGCGCACCTTCCCCACTCGCCGTCCGTCCATCTCGACCACCTCCAGCGATCCCCCCGTCACGGCAACCGCGTCGCCGACGCGGGGCAACCGGCCCAGCTGACCGAACACGAATCCGCCCACCGTCGTGTAGTTCGACTCGTCGAGCTTGAGGCCGAGCTTCTCGTTGACGTCGGGGATCTCGCTCAAGCCCGACAGGACGGGCGCGGCCTCGCCGGCCTCGGGCGGCGGCGCTTCGGACGCGCGGTCGTACTCGTCGTAGATCGGGCCGACGATCTCCTCGAGCAGGTCCTCCATCGTGACCAGCCCGGCGGTGCCACCGAATTCATCGAGGACGATCGCGATGTGCATCTTCTGCCGCTTCATGTCCGCCAGCACGTCCTCGACCTCGCGGGTGCCGGGGACGAAGAAGGTCGGCCGCATGACGGATTCGATGGTCGCCGCGGGATGCGTGCGCACCCGGGCGAGGATGGCTTTGGCATGCACCGTTCCGAGAATGTCGTCGAGGGTCTCGCGGTAGACGGGGTAGCGCGAGCGCCCGGCGTGGGCGACGGTGTCGGCGGCTTCGGCGAGAGTCGCCGTGACCGGCAGTCCGACCACGGCCGTCCTGGGCGTCATGACGTCGCGCGCGTTCTTTTCCGTGAATTCGAAGACGCCTTCGATCATGCGCGCGTCCTGTGCGTCGAGCCTCCCGGTCTGCCGCGACTGCTCGACGAGCATCATGATCTCTTCGGGCGAGTGGACACGCTCGTGCTCGGTCGGCGCGCGTGCGCCCAGGGCCCGGAGGAACGCGTTGGCGGTGCCGTTCAGCATCCAGATGAACGGGTTGGTGGCGACCGTGAAGAGGATCAGCGGCCGGGCCACCCAGCGGCTCGTCTCCTCGGGGTGGAGCAGGGCGAGGGCCTTCGGCGCGAGCTCGCCGAGCACGATGTGCAAGAACGTGATGATGAAGAAAGCCACGCCCGAGGCGACGCCGTGCGTGGCGATCGTGTCGAGCGGCGCCGGGAGGCGGCTGAAGAGATGCTCGATCGTGCCGGCGAGGGCCGGCTCGCCGATCCACCCGAGCCCGAGGCTCGCGAGGGTGATCCCCAGCTGGGTGCCGGAGATGTACTTGTCGAGCGAGTCGAGGGCGTGCTTGACGACGCGCGCCCTGCCGTCGCCGCGGCGGATCATGGCGTCGATCCGCGTGCGCCGCGAGGCCACGAGGGCGAACTCGGCGGACACGAAGAACGCGTTGGCGACGACGAGCAGCACGACGGCGCCGAGGCGCCACAACACGGAGCCGGCTTCGACCTCGGACATGTGCGCCCGGAAGCTAGCCGCCGCGCCAGCGACTTCAAGCCGTCGACCGCCGGGCCGCGTGAGGGCGTTACATTGGGAGGAGGAGCCGAAGCGCGTGACCACGACCCTGCCCATCGAGGCCCACTGCACTCATCTCACGCCGCTGCGCGCGGAATCGCGCCGGCGCATGACGATCGTGTTGGTCATCACTGCGACCGTCATGGTGGTGGAGGCCGTGGGCGGGGCGCTGGCCAACTCCCTCGCCCTGCTGGCAGACGCGGGGCACATGCTGGCCGACGTGGCTGCCATCGCGCTGGCGCTCGTCGCCTCCCACATCGCCCAGCGCCCCGCCACGCCGGAGCGTTCCTTCGGGCTGCTGCGAATCGAGATCCTCGCCGCTCTGGTCAACGGCGCCGCGCTGATCGTGATCGCGTTCGGGATCGTGCGGGAGGCGTGGCTACGGCTGCGAACGCCGGCCGAGATCGATGTCGTGCTGATGCTGGGCGTCGCCGCCATCGGACTCGTGGCCAACGTGGCGGGTGCTGTCGTGCTGCACCAGGGGCACCGGCACTCGCTCAACCAGCGGGGCGCTTACCTCCACGTGCTGTCCGATCTGATGGGCTCGGTCGGCGCGCTCACGGCGGGCCTGCTGATCCTCGCGACGGGCTGGACCCTCGCCGACCCGATCGTCTCCGCCCTGATCGCGGTGCTGATTCTCGTCAGCGCCTGGCGCCTGGTGCGCGAGAGCGTGGACGTGCTGCTCGAAGCGACGCCCGCGCACATCTCGCTGCCGCAGGTGCACAACCGGCTGGCCGACGTCCCCGGCGTGCGGTCGGTGCACGATCTGCACGTGTGGACGGTGACGAGCGGGGTGATCGCGATGAGCGGGCATCTGGTGGTGTCGGACCCAGCCGAGCACCAGCGTGTACTGGAGGAGGCTCAGCACCGCATGGGGGAGCTGGGCATCGGGCACGTGACCGTGCAGATCGAACGCGACCCAACCTGTGAGTGACGCCGATGGATGAACAGCTCGAGCGGGCGCGCGCCGCCCTGCGGACCTCAGCCGGGGAGCTGCTGGCGCGAGACGGCGTCGTGGCGACCGGGATCGGGTACAAGGTCACCGGCGGGCGCCGGACCGACATTCCTTCCGTCATCTGTTCGGTCGTCCGCAAGCGGCCCGCCGCCGAGCTGTCTCCGCGGGACCTCGTGCCGCCGATGATCGCGGGCGCCGCGACCGACGTCCTCGAGACGGGACGGATCCGGGCGTTGCAGGCGCCCACGGGGCGCTTCCGCCCCGCGCCGGGCGGCGTGTCGATCGGGCACCGCGACATCACCGCGGGGACACTCGGCTGCCTCGTCACCAAGGGCGGTCAGCGGTTCATCCTGTCCAACAACCACGTCCTCGCCAACAGCAACGACGCCCAGGTCGGCGACGCGATCCTGCAGCCGGGGCCGGTGGACGGCGGCACGGTGGCGAACGACCGCATCGCCACGCTCGAGGCGTTCGTGCCCATTCTGTTTCAGGTGCCCGAGCCGCCGAGCCGCTGCAGCTTCGCGAGCGGCGTGATCGCGCTGCTCAACGCGGGCTGCCGCGCGATCGGCAGCCGCACGCGCTACCGCATCGTCTCGATTCAGCAGCAGGAAAACCTGGTGGATGCGGCGATCGCGCGCCCGGTGCGCGCCGAGGACGTGGTGGACCGGATTCACGAGATCGGCCCGATCACCGGCACCGCCGCGGCCACGCTCGGCACGCGCGTCAAGAAGAGCGGCCGCACCACGCGGCTTACGAACGGCGAGATCGCGCAGATCGACGTCACCGTGGACGTGCAGTACGGTCCGGGTCAGGTTGCCCGATTCACCGATCAACTGCTCGCCGGCGCCATCAGCCAGGGGGGCGACTCGGGCTCGGCGGTGCTCGACGACGGCGACCGGCTGGTCGGGCTGCTGTTCGCCGGCAGCGACACGACGACGATCATCAACCGGATCGAGCACGTGTTCACGGCGCTCGGCGTCTCGCGGTGAAGTGGCTCGCCGCGGCGCTGGCCCTGTGGCTCGTGCCGCCCGGTTCCTGCGGGAGGGAACAGATGCCTCCGACGATCCAGGAAGCCACGGCGCAGCACGCGCCCCGGTTCATGGAGCTGCCCGGCGTCGTGTCGGTGGGGATCGGCCTGGACGATGACGGGACGCCCGTGATTGTGGTCGGCCTCGACCGCGAACGTCCCGAGACTCGGGCGGTGCTGCCGCAGGCCGTGGACGGGCACCGGGTCAAGGTTCAGGTGGTGGGGCAGATGCGCGCCCGCTAGGCGTCCGCCGCCGTCGGCCCTCTACCGCCCCCTCCCGCCCCCGTTTATACTGCGGCCCGCGCAACCGATAGCCAGGCTCGCTCCGTGCAGATCCGCAACATCGCCATCATCGCCCACGTCGATCACGGGAAGACCACGCTGGTGGACCAGATGCTCCGCCAGGCGGGGGTGTTCCGCGCCAACCAGCAGGTCGAGGAGCGCGTGATGGACTCGAACCCGCTCGAGCGCGAGCGGGGGATCACGATCCTCGCCAAGAACACCGCGGTGCGCTGGGGAGACGCCAAGATCAACATCGTGGACACGCCCGGACACGCCGATTTCGGCGGGGAGGTCGAGCGGATCCTGCGCATGGTGGACGGGTCCCTGCTGCTAGTGGACGCGGCCGAGGGGCCCATGCCGCAGACGCGCTTCGTCGCGAGCAAGGCGCTCGCGCTCGGCCTGCGGCCGATCGTCGTGGTGAACAAGATCGATCGCCAGGACGCGGAGCCCGCGCGCGTGCACGACGAGGTGCTGGAGCTGTTTCTCGACCTCGAGGCGTCGGACGAGCAGTTCCACTGCCCGTTCCTCTATGCGTCGAGCCGGCAGGGTGTCGCGTCCCCCGACCTGGCCGTGCCCGGCAAGGACCTGGAGCCGCTCTTCCGCACGATCCTCGACGCGGTGCCGCCGCCGCGCGGCGACGCGGCGGGGCCGTTCCAGATGCTGGTCTCGACGCTCGATCACTCGAGCTATCTCGGCCGCATCGCGATCGGACGGATCGAGCGAGGCCGCGTGCGGGTGGGCCAGCCCGTCGCGCTCCTGCCCCTGGGCGCGCCGGGGATGGTGCCCGAGGAGAAGGCTGAGCAGGCCCGCGTGGCGAAGCTGTTCGTGTTCGACGGGCTGCAGCGCGTCGAGGTGGAGGAAGCGGCCGCGGGGGAGATCGTGGCGCTCGCCGGGCTCGAAGGCGTCGAGATCGGCAAGACGATCACGCTGGTGGATCACCCGGAGCGCCTCGCGGGCATCGCGGTCGAAGAGCCCACGATCTCGGTCGACTTCCTCGTCAACAACTCGCCGCTGGCGGGGCGCGAGGGGAAGTTCGTGACAGGGCGGCAGCTCCGCGACCGGCTGTACCGCGAGCTCGAGCGCAACGTAGCGCTGCGGGTCGAGGAGACGGACAATCCGTACACGTTCACCGTGTCGGGCCGGGGCGAGCTGCACCTCGGCATTCTCATGGAGACGATGCGCCGCGAGGGGTTCGAGTTCCAGGTGAGCCGGCCGCGCATCATTCCGCGCGAGGGGCCGGACGGCGCGCGGCTCGAGCCCTACGAGGAGCTGCTGATCGACGTGCCCGAGGGGACGATGGGGGTCGTGATGGAGAAGCTCGGGCCGCGCCGGGCGACGCTGCTCGACATGCGGAACCCGGGGCAGGGGACAGTGCGGCTGCGCTTCAAGATCCCGGCGCGCGGCCTGCTGGGCTACCGCTCGGAGTTCTTGACCGATACGCGGGGCACGGGCATCATGCACCACCGGTTTCTGGAGTACGACCGCTGGGCGGGGCCGCTGTCGGGCCGGAGCCGGGGGGTGCTGGTGGCGGACCGGCAGGGCGTAGCGGTGGCGTACGCCTTGTATAATCTGCAGGAGCGCGGTACGCTGTTCGTGCAGCCGGGGGACGCCGTGTACGAGGGGATGATCGTCGGGGAGCACGCGCGCGCGGGCGACCTCGACGTGAATGCGACGCGGGAGAAGAAGCTGACGAACATCCGTACCACCGCGTCCGACGAGATGGTGGTGCTCGAGCCGCCGCGCCCGGTGACGCTGGAGCTGGCGCTTGAGTACATCGAGGACGACGAGCTGATCGAGGTGACGCCGTCGTCCCTGCGGTTGCGCAAGCGCGAGCTCGGCGCGACGGAGCGTCGCAAGCTGGCTCGGCAGGCGCGGGCGCAGGACGAGTAGTCGGTTGCACGCAACGTCAACCCCAGCCGGAGGTGCCAATGCTGTCCGCCGTGACGTCGCTCGGGTGGTCGCTCAAGCGTCGCAGCGACGACCGCGACGAGGAGTTCGGGGACTTCGAGGAGGACGCGGACCTCGACGAGGAGATGGACGACCTCGACGACGATCTGGACGATGACGAGGACCTCGACGAGGACGACTACGACGACCTCGACGACGAGTTCGACGACGGCGACAGTGAGTACCCGCGGCGCGGCGGTGGTGGCGGCCGGCGGGAATGGGAGTGAGGTTGGGACGGCGTGGGAGGTGGTACGTGGTTCGCGCCGAGACGGAGGGAACCACTCACCACAAACTCGGTGGATGCGTGGTGCAGGGAGCGGGCCTGTAGCTCAGGTGGTTAGAGCGCACGCCTGATAAGCGTGAGGTCGGTGGTTCAACTCCACCCAGGCCCATGACAGTTGCGAATGGGGAATGCAGAGTAGTCGAGCCCGCCATCGGCTGACGGTGGCGGGCTTTCGCTTCACGACCCCGGTGAGGCGGGCTAGTGTGCGGAAATGATAATCGTCACAAACAGGGCCGTCCCGACGATGCCGCCCATCAGTGGCGGAACTCCTCCGCCGCGCGCGGATGCGGTCGCGGTACCCGGTTTCGAACATCATCCGGTAGCCCGCGCTGGCCGCTGCGAGCCGCTCCTGCTGCTCCACGGGACCAGTTCAACAATCGCGACGTGCTGCCCGCGTACCAGCGCATGGCGGACGAGATCTGGGAACAGGCCGGGGGAGCGGTGGACGCGTTCGTGCAGAGCGTTGGCACCGGCGGGTCCTTGCGGGGGAGCGCAACCCGCCTGCGCGAACACCACCCCGCGCTGCACGTCGTGGCGGTCGAGCCGGCCGAGTCGGCAGTCCTCTCGGGCCGTCCCAGCGGGTCGCACCAGATCGAGGAGACCGGCGCGGGGTTCGTCGTGCCGCTGTGGGACCCGTCGCTCGCGAACGAGATTCAGCCGGTGTCGACCGCCGAGGCGATGGCGATGGCGCGCCGCCTGGCGCGGGAGGAAGGGGTGTTCGCCGGGACGTCGACCGGGGGCAACGTCGCTACCGCGCTGCGGGTAGCCGAGCGGCTGGGGCGGGGGAAGACGGTGGTGACGATCGCGGTCGATTCGGGGATGAAGTACCTGAGCACGGCGCTGTACGCCACCTCGTAGGGCGCCCTGGCTGTGGCAGCGGTGCCGTTTTCACCGGTGCTTCAGGCGCGCTTCACGCACCAGCGTCTAGCGTCGAGCAGGGTCCTTTTAGCCGAGGAGCAGTCACCCATGGAGAAGATCCGCATCGAACAGCACAGTGGCATGGGGATGCTGTGGTTCGCGTCGTGGCTGTTCACGATCGGGCTGCTGCATTTGGGGTTCTGGAAGGGCATTCTCGCCCTCGTGGTGTGGCCGTACTACCTCGGCGTCGCGCTCAGTCCGCT
>JBFGDF010000144.1:0-8126 GCA_041580775.1 Gemmatimonadales bacterium | reverse complement strand
GGCTCGGGGCGAGCGACCGCGGGGCGGTCTGGTTCCTCACGGGCAACGAGCACGGGTCCTTTGGGCGGCTGGTGCAGGACTGGCTCGGGGGCTTCGGGTCCACGAGCCACGTCGTCTTCGAGCCCTTCGGCTACGAGGCGCTACGCCGCGCCAACCGCGACGTGTTCGGCATCGACGCGCTCCCGGCCTATCGGCTGGCCGACGCACAGTACGTACTCTCGTTCGGCGCCGACTTCCTGGAGACGTGGCTCAGTCCCGTGGAGCAGACGGCGGGTTTCGCGGTCGCGCACGGTTATCGCGACGGTCGCATGGGCCGGTACGTCCACGTCGAGCCCCGGATGAGCATGACGGCGATGAACGCCGACGAGTGGATTGCGCCGGCGCCGGGTACGGAGGGGCTGGCGGCGCTCACCCTGGCGCATGTGGTCGCCAATCATCACGGCGGGCGTGCCCCCGCGGATGCGGCGTCGCTGCGCGCGCTGCTCGCGCCGTACGAGCCTGAGCAAACGGCGGCTCGGACCGGGATCTCGGCGGAGACGATGCATCGGCTCGCGCGCGAGTTCACGGCGGTGCCGAGCGTGGCCCTGCCGGGTGGGACCGGGACGCAGCATCCCGCCGCGCAGGCCACGGCGGTGGCCGTGAATCTGCTCAATTATCTTGCGGGCAACGTCGGCCGGACCATCGAGTTCGGTGCCGAGCTGAACGCGGCCGGCGGCTCGAGCTACACCGCGCTCACCGCGCTGCTCGAGGCCGCCCGGGCGGGGCGGGTGGGTGTGCTGTTCGTGCATGGGGCAAACCCCGTGTACGCGACGCCGCCGGGTCTGGGAGCTGCTGACGCGCTGCGCCAGGTTCCTTTCAAGGTCAGCTGCTCGCGCGTGCTGGACGAGACGACCGCGCTCTGTGACCTGATTCTGCCGGATCACGACCCCTACGAGCAGTGGAACGACTACGTGCCGCGCGCCGGCGTCCGGTCGCTGCAGCAGCCGGTCATGCAACCCGTGTTCGACACACGGCAGACCGGCGACGTCCTCATCGAGCTTGCCCGACGGGTTGGTGGCGCGCCGGCGGCCCGGTTCCCCGGCGCGGGCACGCCGGGCGGTGCGTACAGGGCGTATCTCCGACGCCAATGGCAGGACGTGCAGCGTGCGCTCGGCGACCGCCGGCCGTTCGAGGAGTTCTGGCGGGCGGCGGTGCAGCGGGGTGGGGTGTGGACGGATCCGCCGCGCACGGCGGTGCGGCTGGCGCGCGGGCTCACGCTGCCGTCGCCCGAATGGTCGGCGCCCGACGGGCAATTCACGCTGATCACGTACCCGTCGGCGGCGCTGTTCGACGGCCGCACGGCCAATCGGCCGTGGCTCCAGGAGCTGCCGGACCCCGTGACGAAGATCACGTGGTCCACGTGGGTGGAGATCCACCCGGAAACGGGGGCCCGACTCGGGATCGCCGAGGGCGATCACGTGGAGGTGACGTCGCCGCACGGGAGCGTCGTCGTGCCGGCGTACCTCTATCCGGGTCTGCGACCGGACGTGGTCGCCATGCCGCTGGGACAGGGCCACACCTCGTACGGACGGTACGCCAACGGTCGCGGCGCCCACGTATACCGGTTGCTCGCACCCGAGCCCACGGCGTTCGGGGGCGTGGGCCATTACGCAACCGTGACGCTGCGCGCCACGGGGCGCCACGAGCGGCTCGCCAAGACCGAGGGCCGCAACCGGCAACTCGGCCGTGGTATTGCCCAGGCGGTGACCGTGGCTGGGATTGCGCACGGGGAGCTCGAGCATGCGGCGCATGCCGAGCACGCGGCGCCGATCCCGGAGCGGGAGGAACACGTCCTCGACGACGTGGCGGCCGAGCAGCGCGAAGCCACCCGGTACGGGCCGTACGCGTTCGAGACCACGCGCTGGGCCATGGCCGTGGACCTCGCCGCCTGCACCGGCTGCAATGCCTGTGTAGCCGCCTGCTCGGCCGAGAACAACGTGCCCTTCGTGGGTCCCGATCAGGTGCGCCGCGGCCGCGAGATGCAGTGGATCCGGATCGAGCGGTATTTCGAGGGTGGCGAGAACGGGGAGCCACTCGAAGTGCGGTTCGTGCCCATGATGTGCCAGCACTGCGGCAATGCGCCCTGCGAGCCGGTTTGCCCGGTGTTCGCCGCCTACCACACGCCCGACGGCCTGAACGGCCAGGTGTACAACCGCTGCGTGGGCACCCGGTACTGCAGCAACAACTGCCCCTACAAGGTGCGCTACTTCAACTGGTACGACATGTCGGAGCCGGCAGACCCGTACTTCGCCTGGCCGGAGCCCTTGCACTGGCTGCTCAACCCCGACGTGACCGTGCGTTCCAAGGGCGTCATGGAGAAGTGCACGTTCTGCGTGCAGCGCATCCGGGGCGCGCAAAACACGGCGAAGCTCCGGGGTACACCGCTCCGGGACGGCGAGGTGGTCACGGCCTGCCAGCAGACCTGCCCGGCCGGCGCGATCACGTTTGGCAACCTGACGGACTCGGCGTCCGGCGTCGCGGCCCTCGCGGCGGACCCGCGCGCGTATCACGTGCTCGACGGGCTCAACACGCAGTCGGCGGTGGCGTACCTCATGAAGGTACGGAACCTCGCGGAGGAGGCGTAGCCGGCGATGGCGACGACCGTACATCCGGATCCCGCACCGGCGCACCCCGCGCACCCCACGTATCACGAGGTCACCCGCGACATTGCGGCAACCCTCGGGAGCCCGAAGCGCGGCTATTACATCTTGCTCGCGTTCGTGCTCACCGTACTCGCGGCCGGCGCGTTCGCGCTGCTGTGGCAGATCCGCTACGGGCTCGGTGTGGCGGGCTACGTCCCGCCAGTCATGTGGGGCGTCTACATCACGACCTTCGTCTTCTGGGTCGGCATCGCGCACTCGGGCACGCTGATCTCGGCGATCCTGTACCTGTTCCGCTCGGCGTGGCGCACCTCGGTGTATCGCACTGCGGAGGCGATGACCGTCTTCGCGGTGATGACGGCCGGACTGTTCCCGCTCATCCACGTGGGCCGCCTCTGGTATGCGTACTGGCTCATCCCGTATCCCAACCAGCGGGGTCTCTGGGTGAACTTCAAGTCGCCGCTGGTGTGGGACGTGTTCGCCGTGTCCACGTACTTCACGGTGAGTACGCTCTTTCTCATCGTGGGCCTCGTGCCGGACATCGCGGCCGTCCGCGACAAGGCGACCGGGTGGCGCAAGAAGCTCTACCGGATCACCGCGCTGGGATGGCGCGGCACCGACCAGCAGTGGCGGCACTACACCAAGGCGTACCTGTATCTCGCGGCCCTCGCCACACCGCTCGTGCTGTCGGTGCACAGCGTCGTGTCGTGGGACTTCGCGATGTCCATCGTCCCGGGCTGGCACGCCACCATCTTCGCTCCGTACTTCGTCGCCGGCGCCATCTACTCCGGCGTCGCAATGGTGATCACGCTCATCGTTCCGCTCCGCAAGGTGTTCCAGCTCGAGCGCTACATCAACGTGATCCACTTCGAGAACCTCGCGAAGCTCCTGCTGCTCACGGGATCGATCGTGGGCTACGCGTACCTCATGGAGTACTTCATCGCCTGGTACAGCGGCAATCCGTTCGAACGGGCCTCGTTCTGGAATCGCGCGTTCGGCGAGTACTGGTGGGCCACGTGGACGATGCTCCTCTGCAACGGGGTCCTGCCGCTGTTCCTGTGGTTCCCGAAGGTCCGGCGGAGCATCCCCGCGTTGTTCGTGCTGTCGCTGTTCGTGAACCTGGGCATGTGGTTCGAGCGCTTCGTGATCATCGTGGTCTCGTTGTCGTTCGAATACGAGCCGTACGCGATGGGACACTACACACCGAGCTGGGTGGACTGGACGATTCTGGCCGGCAGCTTCGCGTGGTTCTTCATGTGGTTCCTGCTGTTCGCGAAAAACTTCCCGACGGTCTCGATCACGGAGGTCAAGGAGATCATCCCGATGCCGCGCCGGAAGGGGGCCCGGGCATGAGCGCGCATGCGGGGGGCGTGCTGGCCGCGTTCCGGCACGTCGACGACGCGGTCCACGCGGTCCGGGAGCTGAAGGAGATGGGCTACCGGGACTTCACGGTGTACTCCCCGGTGCCCAACCACGAAATCGCGGCGGCCATCGGGCATCGCATCAGCCCCGTCCGGCGGTGGACCCTGCTGGGTGGGCTCGCCGGCGTGTCGCTCGGCCTGCTGATGGCGCTGTGGATGTCGCTGGACTATCCGGTCGTGGTGGGCGGCAAGCCCATTCCGTCGGTGATCCCGTACATCGTGATCGGGTTCGAGCTGACCATTCTGATCGGCGCGCTCGCGACGATCACCGGCCTGATCGTGCACATCATTGGGAATCGGCGGGCGGCGGCGTTCGACCCGCGGTTCACGGACGATCACGTGGGCATCTTCGTCCCGTGTCCGGCCGAGCGCCGGAGCGCGGTGCAGCAGCTGCTTCAGACGTCCGGGGCGGAGGAGGTGCGGGTTGAGGCGTAGCCTGGTGGTGCTGCTCCTGGTCGGCGCTGGGGCGGGGTGCTCGGTGGAGCACTGGCCCGACGGTCTGCGCCGCATCCCGGGGCCTGATGACGCGATTGCGCTCGTGCCGTGGTTCTCGACGATGCAGCGTGGCCTCGCGATCCAGCCATACAAGTGGCCCGTGCCCCGGCCCCCGGTGGAGGGGACGATTCCGGTGACCGGCAGCGAGCTGCCCCTGCCCATCACGCCGGCCAATCTGCCCGCCATCGACGCCGTGCGGAATCCGATGGCCCGCACCGCCAGCTCGCTCGAGCGCGGGAAGCGTGCGTACGACATCTACTGCCTCCCCTGCCACGGCGAGACCGGGGCGGGCGACGGGCCCGTGAATACGAAGCTGCTGGTGACGCCGAGTATCCTGACGGATCAGGCCAAGCGCTACACCGACGGCTACCTGTACGCCATCGTCAGGCACGGGCGGGGTGTGATGCCGGCGTACGGAGACCGGATTCGCGGTGACGATTGGTGGCACGTGGTGAATTACACGCGTCTGTTGCAGGGGGTCGGCCGATGAGCCCGGCGACCGCGCATCAGGAGGCCTACCGGCGCGCCGCCTCGGCGCCGACCGGCGGCCTCCTGCTCGTGGGCGCCGCGCTCGCGATCCTTGGTGTGGGTGTCTTCGTGTTGCTGGCCATGGGCGACGATCCCGCGCGCGCGTGGCGCATGTTCCTGGTCAACTTCGTCTTCTTCACCGGCATTGCCGCCGGCGCGGTGATCTTCGCCGCCGCCCAGAAGATCACGAAGGGCGTCTGGGCGGGCCCCATCATCCGGTTCGCGGAAGCGGGGGTGGCGTTCCTGCCCGTCGCGCTCGTGCTGTTTCTGGTCCTGTTCCTCGGGCGCGAGCACGTGTTCCCGTGGATCGAGCACCCCACGCCGTCCCGCGGGAAGTGGCTCACGGTGTCCTGGGTGTTCTGGCGCGACCTCGTGAGCCTCCTGGTCGTCATCAGCGTGGCGATGGCGTTCGTCTGGCAGGAGCTCAAGCCGGATGTCGCCGCCCTGCGCGATCAGGCGACCGGCTGGCGCCGGCGGCTCTACGCGCGCATTGCGGGCAACTACGACGGGAGCCCGGCCCACGTCGCGGCGCTCGAGCGGCGCATCAACCGACTGGCGCCGATTCTCTGTCTGCTCTACGCCTATGTCTTGTCGCTGCTCGCCTTCGACCTGATCATGTCGCTAGCCCCGTACTGGTACAGCAACCTGTTCGGCGCCTACTACTTCATGGGGTCGTTCCTGACCGGCCTCACGATGCTCGGCCTGATGATGGTCTACTGGCGCCGCCGACTGGGCCTCACGGCCCTCATCGGGCGGCAGCAGTTCCACGACCTGGGCAAGCTGATCTTCGCGCTCACCGTGTTCTGGGCCTACCTCACGTACAGCCACGTGCTGGTCATCTGGTACGGCAACCTGCCGGAGGAAACCGCGTTCCTCTTCTTCCGCATGTGGGGCGAATGGCGACCGGTGGCGGTGCTGGTGCTGATCATGGTGTTCGTCGTCCCCTTCTGGGGGCTCCTCTGGGTGCGGGCGAAGATCACGCCCTTCACGTTCGCGGTGTTCGCCGCCATCAGCACGCTGGGGATGTGGCTTGAGCGGTTCCTCCAGGTCGAGCCGTCGTTCGGCGGAGCGCCCGCCGTCGGCCTGCCGGAAATCGGCATCAGCCTGGGCTTCCTGGGGGTGTTCCTCCTGGCGTACGGCCTTTTCGCGCGCGCGTTCCCCATGGTGAGCCCGCGGCTTGCCGAGCGGGCGCTGGAGCTGGGGCATCATTGAGGCAGGACGGAACGACGGAAGGACGGTAGGTTGGGGGGGCGCGGTTTGGCCCCCTTCGTCGTTGTCTCCGTCCGTCATCCCGGCATCCCGTAGTAGATTACACCGTCCCCAGTCCGGAGCCGTCATGTCCGACCCCCCGTCCTCGCTCGCCGAATTCCGGCACTTTCGGGAGAAGATGAACGAGGCAATTCTCAATGCGGGGAATCTCAACATCAAACGGTTCTTCGCGCTCGATACGCGCACCTATGAGGCGGGCGCGCTCGACGTGAAGACCAAGGAGTTGCTCGGGCTCGTGGCGTCCCTGGTGCTCCGCTGTGACGACTGTATCACGTATCACACCGTACGGTGCAGGGAAGCCGGAGTTACGGACGACGAGCTGTTCGACGCGTTCTCCGTCGCGCTCGTCGTCGGCGGTTCGATCGTCATCCCGCATCTGCGGCGGGCCGTCGCGCGGCTCGAGGAGCTGCCCCCCACGTGAAGGAGCGGGAGGGCATCTGGCGGGCGGCCGCCGAGCTGGCGGCGGCCGGCGATCGGGGCGCGCTCGCGACGGTCGCCCGGCGGCGTGGGTCCCTGCCCATGGCGTCAGATGCCAAGATGATGGTGACGGCCGCGGGACGCCGCGCCGGCACGATCGGCGGCGGCTGCCTCGAAGCGGACGTCATCGGGCAGGCGCTCGACGCCATGCGCACGGGTTCACCCGCGCTCGTGCGTCACACGCTCAACGCCGACGTGGCCGGCGATCTCGGGCTGTCGTGCGGGGGTACGGTCGAGCTGTTCGTGGAGCCGGTGGTGACCGGGGCGGATGCCGCGGCCCTCTACGCGGCCGCGGCCGACGCGATCGCCGCCCGCCGCCGCGGCGCCGTGTTCACGGCGGTGGACTGGAGCGCAGGACCGCGCAAGGCGATCCGCGTCGAGCGGGAGACGCTCGGGATCGGGGACTGGCCTGCCGTGCCCGCCGTGCCCGCCGCGACGGCCGTGACCCTGGATGCGGACGCCGGTCTGCTGCTGGAGCCCGTGCCGCGCCGCCCCCGACTGCTCGTCTTTGGTGCCGGTCACGTGGGCTGTGAGATCGCCCGGGCCGCTGCCGGCACGGACTTCCATGTGATGGTGGTGGACGACCGCGCGGAGTTTGCCAACGTCGAGCGGCTGCCGAGCGCCGACGACGTGGTGGTGGGCGATCTGCGGGCCGTGCTCGACCGGCTGGTGCTCGACGAGGATGACTACGTGATCGCGTGCACGCGCGGCCATGCGATGGATGCCCTCGTCGTGGAACGCACGGCGGCCACGGCGGCGCGCTACGTCGGCATGCTGGGGAGCCGGCGCAAACGGGAAGTGATCTGGAAGGCGCTTGCCGAGGCCGGAGTGCCCCGGAAGTCGCTGGAGCGCGTGAAAGTCCCGATCGGCGAGGCGATCGGCGCCGACACACCGGGTGAGATCGGGATCGCGGTCGTCGCGGAGCTGATTCGACTTCGCCGCGCGGTCTCGCCTACCGCAGCCTCGCGAGCAACACGCGCAACGAATCCACGCTGAGCGCTGCGCGGGCGACGACCGTCAGCCCGTCGGCGGTCACGACCACCTCGTTTCCCGCGGGCGGCGCCAGTCGCGCCGCCATCCCAACCGCGCGATCCTCGCGACCCGCCTCGCGCGCCAGGTTCGAGCGCGGCGGTTCGCGCCACTGCAGCAGCTCCAGTACCGTCGAGTCGTTCAGCATCTGCCGCACGCGGACGACGGAATCGGGCTCCGGGACGACGCTCACGTCACGGATGGGGAGCTGATCGACGACGAGCGGTGCCCGGCCCAGCAGGCGCGCGGCGTCGGCCGTCGTGACGGT
>JBFGDF010000143.1:0-8167 GCA_041580775.1 Gemmatimonadales bacterium | reverse complement strand
CCTGATCGATCCGGGTCGCCACCTCGGTGATGACGAGCGAGTTGCTGGTCGAATCCGCCACCACCGCGCCGCGCGGCTTGGTGACGATCGACGACACCGCGGGCACGAGCTGTCCCGCGTTGGCGTAGTTGATCCGCACGAGGCGCGTTTCGAGCGGCACGGTCGAGTCGGACGCCGCGAGCACCTTCTTGTCCTGCACGTTGATGATGCCGCCCGGCAGAACCTGCGCCGCGAGCCCCTGGGACTCGAGCACCGCGTTGAAGGCGAGGTCCCACGGCTGGTTGCGGATCTCGGCCGTGATGGTACCGGTGATACCCTTGCCGAGCACGATGGTGCGGCCGCTGAACGCCGCGAAGCCGGCGACGACTTCCTCGATCGACGCCTTGTCCCACGTGACGGTGATGCGCGGCGCCTGCGACTGCGCCCGCTCGGTTTCGTGCGTCGCGAGGTACTCGTCGATCGACACCGGGCGCAGCGACTGGCGCGGCGTCTCGACGCGAGCGGCGCGCGCCACGCCGCCCGTGACGGGCGGCGCCGTCGCGGTGCGCTCCGCGGGCGCCCGCCGGCTGGTCCACGCCGCGAAGCCCGCCCCGGCCGGTCCGAGGGCGACACGCACGCGGTTGTCCTCGTGCACGACGTCGTAGTCCACCATGGCGTCGAGATCGATCACGACCCGGACGACGGTGGGCGCGTACTGACCATAGCGGACGTTGCGCACGCCGCCGCGGGCGGCGCCGTCGTACTGAGCCGGCGGCGTCTCCAGCCGCGCGCCCACGAGGTCGATCACGACCCGGTCGGGACCGCTGAGCGTGAAGTCGCGCACCTCGGCCGCGCCCTGCAGGTCGATGACCACCTCGACCCTGCCGGCCGTGGGGGTCACCGAGACGGCCTTGACCGCGCCGTCAGGGGCCCCGGTGGTCGGGGCGACCGCGGCGAGGAAGCCGGCGGCGAGGGTGGCGATGGGCATCATGGTCTACTCCTCCTGCTGCGTGGCGAGCGCCAGCGTCTCCTGGCGTTCGTAACCGAATTCCTGGACCGTGAAGACGACTTCGCGCGGCCGAATCTGCGTCGTGCGCAGCCGCCCGATGATCTCGCCGGGCTTGACCCGGTAGACCTTGCTGGTCGTGATGTCCCGCAGCACCGCGACGCTGCGCGCCGGGAAGCGGGCGTCGTAGTACACCGCCACGAGGCGCACGTCGGAGATCAGCGGCCGCACGTCGCCCGTGCGGATGAGGGACATGAACGGGTCGCGTCCCGCGCCCTCGTAGCTGAACACCTCGCGCACCAGCACCGGCCGCGGCGCGGCGGTGTCGGTCGCGGCCTGCTGGGCCGCGGCAGGTGCTGCGGCGGCGACGACCAGAGCGGTGACCGCCAGGCTAATCCGTTCCACCCGCCCCTCCTGCCGGCGCCGGCGTCTTGACGTACGTCTTGATCGTGAAGTTCGCCACGAGCAGCGCGCCGAGCGTATCGCCCAGCAGGCGCTGCGCGGCCTGCGGCGCGCCCTGCAGCACCAGGTCGACCGGCACGATGATCCGCTCGAGACTCGCGATGTCCGAGAGGAACTCGCCGATCTGGTCGTAGTGCCCGAACACTTCCAGCCGGAACCGATGGGTGTCGAACGGCGACCCGGGCTCCGGCGCGAGCGGCTGGATCGTGCCGACCGTCACCTCGCGGATCTTCGAGCGGGTCGAGATGTCGTCGATCAGGGCCGGGACCTCGTTGCGCTCGGGCACGAGGCGGCGCGCCAGCTCGAGATTGGCGGAGTACTCCTGCACCTTGCGGCGCAGGTCCTCGACCGTGCCTTCGGCGAGGTCGGCCTTCGCGGCAGCGACGATCGCCTGGAGGCTGTCCGTCTCCGACTCGACCGCCGCGACGCGGGCGCGGTCCGGAGAGATCACGTAGGTCCACGCGCCGTAGGCGCCCGCGATCGCGAGGGCGGCGAGGAGCAGCATCACCTGACTGCGCTGATCGGTGGGGAGTCCGAATGCCATGTGCTTACCTCACCGACTGAATGAGCGGCTCGGTCCGCAGATACACCGAGTCCGCCTGCCTGAACCGCAGGGTCACGTTGAATGCCGTCACCGGCCGGTCCGCTTCGATCACGGTATTCGACTGCTGGGGCGTGACGTCGGCGAACCAGGGCGATGCGGCGAGCTGCCGCAGGAACGTCGTGTAGGCCTGGATGTCGACGGTGCGACCCGCGATGGAGATGTTCACGGGGGGCGACGCGCCCAGCGTATCCGTGGCATCGGCCGGCGGCGCCGAGCCGCCCGGGGGGATCACCGGCGCCGTGGTCGACACGTTCGTGAGCCAGGTGTAGGGCGGGAGCGCCTTCGCCACCTGGTCGAGCACGTGGGGCCACACGTAGCGGTCCGCGTCGATGCTGGTGATCACGTTGAGCTCGTTCTGCAGCGAGTCGCGCATCCGCTCGGCCTGTCGCTTCTGCGCGATCACGACATCGAAGCGCCGCTTCTCGCTGCGGACCGTCTCGAGCTGCTCTTCGGCGGCGCTCAACTGCGCCCGGGTCATGAGGAACAGCCCGCCGCCCGCACCGAGGAACGCCACCCACGCGATGATGGCGGCCGCGAGCCACGGGTCCTTCACGCTCGAGCGCAAGCTCGCGAGCGTCGCCCCGATGTCCAGCTTGGCGAACGAGAAGCCCGCGCGCGCGACCTTTCTGCCGGGAAGTAGGTTGATTTCGATCATGCAGCGCGCCTCAACCCCAGTCCGACCGCGAGCATCAGCAGGGGCGCGACCTCGTCGACGTTGATCGTCTCAAAGACCTCGTCCCGCACCTGGATGCCCTGGAGGGGATTCGCCGTTTCGACCGCCACCCGCAACCGGTTGGCCAGGGCCTCGTTGAGGCCCGGGATGCGGGCGCCGCCGCCGCTCGTGTAGACCCGGCCCAGCCCGCCGGCCGAGCGCGACGAGGTTGCCAGGAACGCCGCCGCCCGCTCCACCCCGACCGCGATCTCCTCGCCCCGCGCCTCGACGTAGCCCGCCAGATCCACGCTCTGCGACGTGCCGGTGATCACCTGCTCGGATTCCTCGGCCGACAGCCCCTTTTCCCGCTGGAGGTCTTCGCGGAAGCGCCGCGTGCCCACCGAAAGATCCCGCGTCAGCAGCGGGATGCCGTCCTCGAGGATGTTCACGTTGGTCACTTCGTGCCCGATGTTCACCAGCCCCACCACGCCCCGCATCGCATCGGGATGGTTGATCTCGAAGGCATTGTGGATCGCGAACGCGTCCACGTCGATGACGGCCGGCTGCAGCCCCGCCTCGGCCAGCAGCGAGACGCGGCTCTCGACCAGCTCGCGCTTCGCCGCGACGAGGAGCACGCTCATCTGCAGCCCCTCGGCCTCGGGATCGAGGATCTGAAAGTCGAGCTCGACGTTGGCCATGTCGAACGGCACGTGCTGCTCGGCCTCCCAGCGGATCACGTCGCGGGCGTCGCTCTCCTTCATGCGATCCATCTGGATCTTCTTCACGATCACGTCGCGCCCGCCCACGGCGGTCACAACGGCTTTCTGCTTGACGCCGGCGGTCGAGAAGAGCCCCTGGATCGCGTCCGCCACGATCCCGGGGTCCATGACCTCGCCTTCGACAATCGCGTCGGCGGCCACCTCGGTGGTCGCAACCTTCACCAGTTCCGGAATGGACTTGGAATTGTCCATCACCACCAGCTTGATGATCCCGGAGCCGATGTCCAGCCCGACCGAAGCTTTCTTGCCGCCCAGGAACCCGAACAGGCTCATAGCCACCCATGGTTAGAGACAACAAGAGGAGGCGAGGGCAAACTACAGTAACCCCCGGCCCTTAACCTGTCAAGCTGCTAACCTACTTGAGACGTGGTACGCTAACATGTTTATCCACAAAAGATTATGCTGTTTCGGCGTGCTCCCGAACCTGCTCCCGGTCGCCCCGCTGCTCGGGCGCCACGCCTGTAACCCGCTCCCGTGTATACCGTTACAGTACGAAGCCCCGGCGCGTTGCGCCAGGGCCTCGTGTCGGCGTTTCCTCCGTGGGAGGCTAGAACAGCTGCACCCAGCCCCGCGAGACGAGTGGGGCCGCAACGCCCGTCGCTTGCAGCGCCCTGAGGATGGCGCAGCGCGAGAAGTTGAGCGTCGCCTGACCGCTCAGGTTCTGGGTGTCGAGGTTCGCGTTCCGGGCCAGCACGCCGCCAAAAAAGTGGGCGACCGAGGTGCCGCCACCGGCGGTGCGCAGCTCGCCCAAGGCGATGGCGATCCCAAAGAACTCGTAGCTACCCTGCACCTCGAGGTTGCCGTTCACCAGGAGAATGCCCTGCCCCTGCACGCCGTTCAGCGTCGCGTTTCCGTTGATGTACACGATCGGAAAGTACCGGCCGCACGGAGCGTTCGGGTTGAGCCCGTCACCCCAGTTGGTGAGCCGCGTCCGGTCGCACTGGGTGCCGATCACCGCGGGCTCCGAGCGGTACGTGCCGCCCGGCAGTCGGATCTGCGCACGGGACACGAGTTCGTTGAAGTTCACGTCGCCGTACTGAGTGAACGTGTTGTCGGTCACGAGGGGGTCCCGCGAAACGGGCCCGACGACCTGCCCGTTCCCGCTGGTCTGGACGTTGCTCCCCGGCGTCGTGCGCACGGCGTTCGTGCCCCCGCCCGGCGCGGCACAGTTGGTCCACGACGTTGGGTTCTGGTCGGTGCCGTTCACCACCGCGTTGCCGCGCACGTCCACGTTGCCCTGCGTGGTGAGACTCCCCTGAATGTCGATCTGCAGCGGGCGGATCCGAGTGAGCATCCCGAGGCGCTGGCGGGCGCCGCCGCCCGCGATCCGGTTGGTGCGGCTCGCCGTGTCCGACCCCGAGATGTCGGTCAGGAACAGGTTGTTGTTGAGCTTGTACACCCACCCGCCGTACGAGCCGGTGCGCGAGGGCGTGGTTGCCCGGGCCACCTGCGTCGAGTCGAGCGGGTAGCTGGGACGCTGGTTGTTCGCCACCGGATCCCACACCCGGATCTGCTCGGCGACTCCCATTTCGGCGACGCCGAAGGACTGGGTGACGCGCTTGGCGTTCTGGGCGAGGCGCTGCTCCTGGTTGCCGGCGAAGAAGGCGCCGGCCACGAGCGCCCCGACGACCACCAGGGCGAAGATCGCGATCGCCAGCGCGATCCCCCGCTCGTTGCGGACGATGCCTGTGATTGACTGTCGCATATATCGCTTCCTCCGAACGGCGCCTAGTATCGCCGGTTGTTGCGCAGGGCCACCCACGTGGTGACCGAGTCGACCGCCCGCGCGATGCTGGCGTCGAGCTGGCGGAACGCCTGCTCGGTCTCCGCCCGCAGGGTGATCTGGATGGACGCCACACGGTTCGGCGTCGCGGTGACGGCGCCGGTGGAGTCGTAATACGCCAGCGTCAGCCCGTTGGGCCGCAGGGGCCCGATGAGCGGCTGCATGGCGGCGTTGCCCTCCTGGAGGCCGACGTAGGTCCGGCCGCCGGAGTTGAACAGCGAGTACGTCACCGGCTCGAACCCGCGCACGGGTGATCCGTTCGAGATCATGCCGGTGGCATTCACCTGGCCCGCCCCGAAGGTGAGGTTGGTGGTCAGCACCCACGCCGGGCGGGTATCCGGACACACGCCCGCCGCGATGGCCGTGATGCGGCCGATCACCCACCCGTCGTCGGCCCGCGTGGCCTCCTGCCCTTCGTAGTAGACCAGGACCGAATCCCGGTTGACGTCGAACTGCCGCGTGCCGTAGAGCGGCGACTGCCGCACGAACAGCGCCGTGCTCGCCCCGCCCAGAACCGGCACCGCGCACAACAGCGCGAGCTGGCGCATTCCGCGAACCGAAATGCTCGTCGCCGACATCGCCCGGATGTCGCCGTCGCTGGCTGCCAGCTCGCGAAACTCGGCCGGCAGGATCGCCACGCCCGCGCGCATGTTCTGCAGCATGTCGATGCGCTGCGTCTGCGCCTGGTAGATCCGCTGGTTGTTCACGAGCACGCGGTAGATCCCCGCGCTCACGATGCCCATGAGCACGAGCCCGATCAGCAGCTCGACCAGCGTGAAGCCGCGTCGCGTCAGGTGAGGCATGTGACCGAGGTCTCCATGGTGTCGGTGCGCACCCGGGTCGGGGAGACGAGGAAGTCCGTCACCACCCGCACCCGGATCGACTGGTTGCCGGCGTCGGTGAAGATCCACGAGACCCGCGCCACCTGCACGCCGCCGCGGGTGATCGTCTGCGAGCCCGCCACCCGCTGCGCCGGGATGCACGCCGCGTGGCGCACGCGCTCCATCCGCTGCATCGCGAGAATCGCGGCCATTTCGGAGCGCTGCCCGCGGCCCATCATCCGGGTCACGAGACCCGAAGTCGTCGTGAGACCCAGAAGGCCGACCGAGAGGATCACCACCGCGATCATCACCTCGATGATCGTGAAGCCCCCCTCGCCCGAGCGCGATGTCGCGTGCATCAGCGCACCACCTTTCCCACTGCGTTGATCATGAACGAGTCGGACGCCATCGAGTTGCGGAAAAAGACCGTCGCCGACTGGTTGCCCGCGGTCACGCCGCGGGGGTCGAACTGCCACTGCGAGCGGGCCGAGGTCATGGCGACTCCGAAACGGTCCTGGAGGTTTTCGATGCCTCCGATCGTATCCAGACCGGGCCCCGCGGTGCGGCAGACCGTCACCCACACGCGCCCGTCGCCGGGCAGCTCCACGTTGGCGCGGCACCCACGCTGGATCGCGGCGGTGCGCGCCTTGACGAACAGCGTCGCCCCCGCCACGCGGGCCGAGCGCACGTTCTGCTTCTGCAGCGCGGTGCGGATCCGCGGGATTCCCAGGGTCGCCAAGAGACCCATGAGCACGATCACCCAGATCATCTCGATCATGCTGAACCCCGCCTGTTTGCCCAGCGACATGGCGCTTCCTCGCTTTCCAGACAAGCGTATAGTCAGGTTCCGTGCCAATATCCAAAGTCATCCATGACAATCACTTACGACGAGCGACACGCTTCAGATGTCGTGCAAAACGCTGCAGTCGCGCAAGAAATTGCATCACTCGACGCCGAGCCGGGACATCTTGTAGAACAGGCTGCGCAGGCTGATGTCGAGCCGCCGGGCCGCCTCGCGCCGGTTGCCACCGCTCGCCGCGAGGGCCGCGACGATCGCCTCCCGCTCCGCGCGATCGACGGCGTCACGCAGCGTCCCGCTCCCTGCTCCCCGCTCCCCGGCGCTGGCGCGAGCGGGGAGCGGTTCGCTCCGGAAGTCGTGCGGGCCCAGGACCTCGTGATCGCACAGCACCGCCGCCCGCTCGATCGTGTTCTCGAGCTGGTGCACGTTGCCGGGCCACGCCTGGCCTTCGAGCCAGGCGATCGCCTCGGGAGCGAGCGTCAGGGCCCGCCCGAAGCGCCGGCCGAGCTGCGCCGCGAACTGGTGCGCCAGCGCGGCGATGTCCTCGGGCCGCTCGCGCAGCGGCGGCAGGTGGATGGTCACCACGTTCACGCGATAGTACAGATCCTCGCGGAAGCGCCCCGCCTTCACTTCCGCCGCGAGGTCGCGGGCCGTGGCGGCGACGAGGCGGACATCCACGCGGCGCGTCCGCGCGTCGCCTACCCGGCGGATCTCACCCTCCTGCAGCGCGCGCAGCAGCTTCGCCTGCAGCGGCAGGGGCAGCTCGCCGATCTCGTCGAGCAGCAGCGTGCTGCCATCCGCCTGCTCGAACAGGCCCGGCTTGTCGGCCGTCGCCCCGGTGAACGCGCCCTTCACGTGGCCGAACAGCTCGGATTCGAGCAGGCTCTCGGGGATCGCGGCGCAGTTCACGGCGACGAAGGGCCGCGCCGCCCGCGGACTCGCGCGGTGCACCGCGCGGGCGATCACTTCCTTTCCCGTCCCGCTTTCCCCGGTGACGAGCACGGTGCTATCGCGGTCGGCCACCCGCTCCACGACCTCCAGCGCCTCGCGCATCCCGCGGCTCTCGGCCACCACGCGCCGCTCCCCGTCCGCCGCGTCGAGCCGCGCCGTGAGCGTCGCCACCGTGCGACGCAGGCGCTCGCGCTCCTCGGCTTTCCGCAGCGTGAGAATCACCTCGTCCGATCGGAACGGCTTCGGGATGTAGTCGTACGCCCCTTCCTGCATGGCGGCCAGGGCGGCATCCTCCCCGCCGTACGCGCTCATCATGATCACGAGACCGGAT
>JBFGDF010000142.1:0-8207 GCA_041580775.1 Gemmatimonadales bacterium | reverse complement strand
ATCGTGAGGGCGAGTTCGTAGCGGAGGTCGTTGAGTTGGGCGACGCGCCCGCGGGCGAGCGCGAGCGAGACCCCTGGCGTGATAATCGGCTCGTCGGGTCGGGTGCACGCGGCGGACACGACGATTCCGGCGATGACGAGCGGCGAGTGGAAGGAGCGGAGACGCATCAGGTGTCAGAGCGTGGCGGGTTCGATGTCTTCGACGTGGAGCCGCGCGAGCCCCGCCCGGAAGCGACGGCGCATACGCAGGACGAGGAGCAGGGCCACCGCGGCGAGACCCACGACGAGGCCCCACCAGATTCCGATGGGGCCGGCCCCGGCCCAAAAGCCAAGATACACGCTCACCGGCAGGCCGATGAGCCAGAAGCCCAGCAGGCTGATCAACATGGGCACCCGCGTATCGCCCACCCCGCGCAGCGCCCCCATCGCGACGACCTGGGTTCCGTCGAACACCTGGAACAGGCCCGCGATAGGAATGAGCGTCGCCGCGAGGGTGAGCACGGGCGCGTCGCGCGTGTAGACGGCGGCGAGCGCCTCGGGAATGGCCCGCATGACGATCGCGCTCGCGGCCATGAACGCGACGCCCGTGAGCAGCGCCGCGAGGGCGGCGCGGCGGGCATCGGCGGCGTCTTCACGGCCCACGGCCTGGCCCACGAGCACGGCGGCGGCGCTCCCGACGCCGAGCGGAACCATGAACGTGAGCGACGCCAGGTTGATGGCCACCTGATGCGCCGCCATCTGGATCGTGCCGAGCGTGCCCATCAGCAGAGCCGTCACGGCAAAGGCGCCGAACTCCAGCTGGTGCTGCAGCCCGATGGGTACGCCGATCTGGAGCATGCGCACCAGCGGCGTCCAGGCCGCCGCCTCGCGGTGGAAGGGCCGCACGACCGGAAGCAGCATCCGCCACGCCGCGGCCAGCAGGCCGAGCGTCATGAGCCAGCGGGAGAGGCTGGTGGCCCAGCCCGAGCCGACCGCGCCCAGGGCCGGGAACCCCAGGTGGCCGAAGATGAGGACCCAGTTGAAGAAGGCGTTCGCGACGTTGGCGGCGACGATCGTGATCACGATGGGGGCCACCCGTCCCATGGCCTGCAGACTCTGCCGGAACACGACGAACACGAAGAACGGCAGCATCCCCGGGATAAGGGCGCGGGCGTAGTCCGCGGCGATGGGGACGACGTCGGCCGGCTGACGCAACAGGGCGAGCAGGGGCCGGGCCGGGAGCAGCAGCAGCGACGTCCAGATCGTCAGTCCCACGCCCACGAGCAGCCCACGCTGCACCCCCCGGGCGACGGCGACGTCGTCCTGCGCGCCGACCCCCTGCGCGACGACGGGGTCGAGCGCCATCAGCACGCCGACCCCGAAGATCGAGACCATGAAGAAGTAGAGGCTCCCAAGCGCCACGGCGGCGAGATCGGCGGGCGAGACGCGCCCCACCATGGCCGTGTCCACCACGCCCATCGTCATCAGCCCGACTTGCACGGTGACCACCGGTGTGGCCAGCGCCAGCAGGTCGCGCGTCGTGCGTCGAAACGTGGTCACATTGCCACCCTAGCGGCGCGTGGTCGGCTCAGACGTTGCGAATGTCCAATGTCCAATGACGAACGAGTCCAATGTCCAAGGCCCAACGCCGATGCGGACTGTATCATAGTCATTCGACGTTCGTCATTGCTCGTTGGCCATTGGCCATTGGACATTGGGCATTGCTCATTGGACATTGGACATTGATGGACGTCCTCCTCTACGGCGCCACCGGCTACACCGGGGCCCTCATTGCCCGCGCGGCCGCCGGGCGCGGCTTGGCGCTCACGCTGGCCGGGCGCCGGGCCGACGCCGTGGAAGCGCTCGCCGGTGCGCTGGGGGTGCCGTGGCGGGCGGCGAGCTTGGAGGATGCGGCCGGGCTGGATCGCCTGCTGGCGGGTCACCGCCTGGTGCTGCATTGTGCCGGCCCGTACCTCCACACGGCGACGCCCATGGTCGAGGCCTGTCTGCGCACGCGGACGCACTACCTCGACATCACGGGCGAGATCCCGGCGCTCGCCGCGACCGCCGCGCGGGACGCGGCGGCCCGGGCCGCGGGCATCGTGCTGCTGCCCGGGGTCGGCTTCGACGTGGTGCCCTCCGACTGTCTCGCGGTGCACCTGCGCCGGCGACTGCCGGAGGCCGTGAGCCTCACGCTCGCGTTCCGCGGGGTCGGCGGGATCTCCCGCGGGACGCTGTTGAGTGCCATCGCCCATCTCGATCAGCCTGGGGCGATCCGGCGCGCCGGCGTGCTCACGCCGGTCCCGGTGGCGTGGCGCACGCGCACGGTGGATTTCGGGGAAGGGCGCCCGCGGCTCGCCGTGTCCTTCCCATGGGGAGACGTCGTGACGGCTCACCACAGCACGGGGATCGGTGACATCGAGGTGTACATGGCGCTGCCACCGAAGGCGATTCGCCTGATGCGGCTGGCGCGCCCGTTCCGCGGCGCGCTCGCCAGCCGGCCGGGCCGGGCGCTGTTGCGGGCGCTGGTGCGGCGGCGGCCGCCGGGGCCGGGTCCCGAAGCCCGCGCCCGCGGGGCCAGTTGGGTCTGGGGTGAGGCTCGCGCCCGCGATGGCCGGGCGGTGCAGGCCCGGGTGCACGGACCGGAGGGGTACAGCCTGACGGTGGACGCGGCCCTCGCGGCCGTGGCGCGCGTCGGCGCCGGTGGCGTGGCGCCGGGGTTCCAGACGCCCGGGACGGCCTTCGGCCCGGATTTCGTGCTGTCGCTCCCTGGCGTGTCGCGTGAGGACCTGCCGTGACCGCGTTCCCCGCCGAGCTTCGCCGATTCGTCGCGCTGTTCAACCGCGGCGCGTTCTGGGAGAGCCACGAGACGCTCGAAGGCGTGTGGCGCGCCTCAGGCAGCCCGTTCTACCAGGGACTGATCCTGTATGCCAGCGCGTTCGTGCACGTGTTTCGGCGCAACCCCCATGGCGTGCGGGCGCAGCTCGCCAAGGCCGAGGCGCGGCTCGCGCCCTTTCGCCCGGCGTATCTGGGCGTGGATCTGGATGCGCTGTTCGACGCCGCGGACGCCGCCCGCCGCGCGCTCGATAAGGGTGAGGTGCCACGGGCTCCGCGCCTCCGGCTCGATCCGGCCCGCCGCTCGGGGACGGAGGCCGAACTGGCGCCGCGGCTGGAAGGGCCGGACGCCGACCGATAAGTTCGAGGGTCCGGGGAGGAGGCGCGATGGTATCCGCGGTGGTTCTGATCAACGTCGAGCACGACCGTATCAACGAGGCCGCGCAGGCGCTCGCCGACATCGAGGGTGTGGCGGAGGTGTACTCCGTGGCGGGGCGCTACGATCTGGTGGCCGTGGTGCGAGCGGCCGACAACGACGGCTTGGCCGAACTGGTGACGGGCCGCATGCTCAAGCTGGCGGACATTCGGGGCGCGGAAACGCTGATTGCGTTCCGCGTCTACTCGCGCCGGGACGTGGACGCGGCGTTCTCGCTGGGGGCGCCACCGGCGGGCTCCTGACCCGCCGACGGCCGACGCCACCCGGCTGTAGCAGGGCCGGCCCTACTTCGGCATTCCCAGCCGGGCCGTGACCGGGAAGTGGTCCGAGGGGTCGCGGCCGTCGAATCGCCGGCGTAGGATGGCCGCGTCCTCCACGGTCCACGCGCCGCGCACGAAGATGTGATCGATCTTCGCCCCGGTGCTGTCCCCTTGGAAGCCGTTGAACGTCCCGACCCAGCGGGCCTCGGGGTGCCGGTCGCGGAACGTGTCGCGGAACGTCGCGGCGCGCAGCGGCGCCAGCGCCGGGTTGTCTTCTCCCGCGTTGAAATCGCCGAGCAGGATGAGCGGCGTGCCGGGGTCGAGTGCCCCCGCCCGTACCAGCACCAGCGCCACCGCCCGCTCCCGGGACGGCTGTGATTCGTGGTCCAGGTGGACGTTGAACGTCGCGAACCGCCGTCCGCTCGCCCGTTCCCGGAATAGCGCCCACGTGCAGATGCGCGTGATGCGGTTTCCCCACGACGCCGATCCCGGCACTTCCGGGGTGTCCGAGAGCCAGAACGTGCCGCTCGTGTCCACGACCAGGCGGTCGGGGCGGTAGAAGATGGCGGCGTACTCGCCGGCCGCGACCCCGTCGTCCCGCCCCACGCCGAGCTCCGCGTACGCGGGGAACGCGCGTGCCAGCTCGTCCAACTGGAATCGCAGGGCTTCCTGCACGGCCAGGACGTCGGGTGCGGTCTCGCGAATCACGGTAATGACGTGGGCGCGGCGCTGGGGCCACGCGTCGGGGCCGTCAGCGGCAGTCCCGTAGCGCATGTTGAAGGTCATCACCGTGAGAGCGGGCGGCGGCGCGCAGGCGAGGGCGAGCGGTGCGAGCGCCAGGGCGACGGCGACCGCGCGCATCAGTCGCCCCGATCGAACCGGGCAACCAGCGCCGTGACGTTGTCGCTGCCACCGGCGTCGAGCGCCGCCGCGACGAGCGCGTCGCACGCGGCGCCCGCATCGACCGCGGCGTGCGTGAGCTGGCGGATCTCGTCGTGGGAGACGTGCTTCGTGAGCCCGTCCGTGCACAGCAGCAGGAGGTCCCCCCGCGCGAGGTCCACCTGCGAAAGCGCCGGCTCGATGTCGTGTGCCCCGCCCACCGCCTGCATCAGGACGTGCGCGTACGGCGACTGCTCGGCCTGCTCGGCGGTGAGGTTCCCGGTTTCCACCATGGCCTGGGACAGCGTCTGATCGCGGGTGAGCAGCTCGAGCCGCCCGCCGCGCATGTGGTAGCATCGGCTGTCGCCGATGTGCACGACGTAGGCCCGCGGCCAGAGGATGTGGGCCATCGTGAGGGTCGTGGCCATCCCGCTGTCGTCAGGCTCGGCTCGAGCGGCGGTGCGCACCGCCAGGTGGCTCGAGTGCACCGACGCCGCCAGCTCGCTCATGAGGTCGAGCGACGCTACCTGGTCGAGCTTGTAGAAACACCGCATGGACGTCGTGACGTACTGCATGATCGCGTCGAGCGTCAGGCTGCTCGCGCGCTCACCGCCCGGCCCGCCGCCCACCCCGTCCGCGACGAGCAACAGGAGCGCACGCGCGCCGGAGTCGAACTGCTGCTGGTACTGCGTCGGCAGGCTGGTTTCGTGGATGTCGATCACCTTGTGCAGGGCGGCGATCAGGAACTGATCCTGATTCGCGCGCCGCACCCGGCCGACGTCGGTCTTGCCGCGCACGTCGACCTCGAGCCCTTCGAACCTGAGCATTGGTCGTCCCTCCAGCCGCCGTACGGCGAGTCCGTACGGCCTCATACCCACCAAGAAGAACCCCGGTCCGCGCGGTGGCTAGCCCTCCACGCCGGTCGGGGCGGGGTCCCGGGGCCGTCACCTGGTGGTATCTTGCGGGCGCCATCCGTTGCCCGCGCGTGCGAGCTGACGGGCCTTTCATCGGGGAGGGCCACGATTCCACTGCCCCTGGTCGCGACCCTGTTTGCGTATGCGTTTCTGTCCAACGTGGCCATGGCCGTGGTGCCGCACGAGCCGGTCGTGATCGGCTTCGGGGCCGCGTACGGCGTGTGGAACACGGCGGTGATTGCCACGCTCGGGACCGTGGCGGCCGCCTGGGTGGACCACCGCGTGTTCGGGCCGCTCATTGAACGCGTGCAGCACAAGCGGTTCTTCGCCCAGGGGTCCGTGGGCTGGCTGCGGGCCCGATTCGGCAAGGCCCCCTTTGCCGTGCTCGCCGTCTCGGGCATCACGCCGCTGCCGTTCTTCCCGTTCAAGGCCATGGCGTTCGCCGACGGGTACCCCCGCGGTCGGTACCTGGCGGCCGTCGCGGTCGGCCGGTTCCCGCGCTACGTGCTGCTCGCCTGGCTCGGCCTCGTGATCAAGGTTCCCACCTGGATGCTGATCGTGCTGTTCGGCCTAATGCTGCTTCCCTCACTGCGACTGATATGGAAACGGCCAAGCGTGAACTGACGTTTCTGCTCGCCGAGCCGGAGCGGCGCGTGCTTCGCTGGATCGCGGCGCGGCTACCGCGCGCGTGGATGCCGGACCACCTGACCGCCATCGGGGTGCTCGGGGCGCTCGCGACCGCGGCCGGCTACTGGCTGGCGGGTCGCCATCCAGGGTGGCTCTGGCTGGCGAGCGGCGGGCTGGCGCTGAACTGGTTCGGCGACAGCCTCGACGGAACGCTCGCGCGCGTGCGGAAGATCGAACGGCCCAAGTACGGCTACTACATCGACCACATGGTGGACGCGTTCAACACGGCCGTGATCGGCGCCGGGATCGGGCTCTCGCCCTACGTGAGCCTGCCGCTCGCCATGCTGCTCGTGATCATCTATCTGGGACTCTCGATCAACATCTACCTCGAGTCCTCGGTATTTGGCGTGTTCGAGATCTCCTACGGCATCTTCGGTCCCACCGAGGCTCGGCTCCTGCTGATCCTCGCCAACGCGGGGCTGTTCGCGGGCGCCCAGTGGGCGGACCTCACCGGGCCAGCGGTGGCCGGGATCGCGAACTGGGTGTTCCTCGGAGTGAGTGCCGCGATGTTCATTTCGCTCGCGGCCCGGTTCCGGATCAACCTGGTGCGGCTCTCGCGCTTGGAGCCCCCGCGGCGCAGCTGAAACGACTCCCCGGGGAGTTGCCTTCACGAGACTTTCATCATCTCTTACGATGGCAGGCGTTACAGCGTTCGCACACGTCAACGTGAGGTAGCACCATGGCACGGAGTGGGGTGATCGGGACAGCAGGGCTTCGCTGGGTGGCAGTGGGCGTGGTGCTCGGTGGGCTGGCCGGGTGCACGCCGCCGTCGTCGGACGAAACCACGTCCGAGCCGCTCCCGCCGGTCGGGCAGAACACCAATATCATCCTCGCGTCGGCCATGGTCGGTATGCCGGCGGCCATGCCCGCGAGCGAGCTGCCCGATCCGACGAGCAAGGGCGCCGTGCTGGCGGGCAAGTTCTGCGCGGGAATGTGCCACGGGATTCCGGCTCCCACGACGCACGCCGCCAACGACTGGCCCGTCGTCCTGCGGCGCATGTGGCTCCGGATGGAGCGGCTCGATACCGCGTTCGCCGTACCGGTCCCGACGAGCGCCGAGCGGGCGGTACTGGCGGACTATTACCTGGTCAACGCGCTCCAGGTGACGACGGGCATTCTGCCGGCCGGGCCCGGGAAGGACCTGTACATCGCCACGTGCGGCAAGTGTCACGGGCTCCCCGACGTGCGGCAGCACTCGCCCGAAGACTGGGTGGCGGTGGTGCGGCGGATGAAGGGGCGGATGGAGGGGATGCTGGGGCAGACCCTGAGTCAGGATCAGATGCAACGGATCATCCTGTATCTGGAGACCGCCTCGCGCGGATCCTGAATACTCGGAAGCCGTGGATCCAACGCCCGCGCGTGGCGCCACTGCCGCGTGCGGGCGCCGCGTCTGTCCGCGGACCTTCCCGGGCTCGATGCTCCGGGGAACGCCCCCGTCACCTAAGCTATTTTGCGGTAACGGCTTGAGCTACGCCCGATCGCGCTGATGCGCCGGTGATGTCGCGATGCTAATCAGTTGGTGCGCTCAAGCCCCGTCAGCAGCGCCCGCGCCGCGGCGCGGAATTCCCGGTCGAACTCCACCCGCAACGGCTCCAACCCCGGAGCGTCGAGCAGGCCCCGTACCGCGGGGGGCGGCTCGGCCTGCACCTGGAGGCCGACCGCGAGCGCCTGGACCTGTTGTAGGACGCGGACGCCATCGCCTGGCCGCAGGAAGACACAACGTCGCTCGAGCAGCGATCCGGTGGCCGTCATGCGGCCGGCCAGCCGCCACTTGAACCGGAGCGCTGGGTCGGGATCCAGATTCTGCTCCAGCACACTGCCGAGGACGGCGAGGAGCCGTCGCAGCAGTGCCCGGTCGGTGAGTGACGGGACCAGGAGGTCGGTCAGGGCCGCGGCCGTGATCCGGTCGGCACCGGTCGCCAGCGCGCGGTCCAGCTCCCCAAACCACCCGTCGAGCTCGTCTTCGAGCAGGCCGATGAAGAGCTCTTCCCTGGTCCGGAAGTAGACGTAGACGGTGCCCTTGGCGAGTCCCGCCGCCCTGGCGATCTGCGCGACCGCAACGTCGGCCAGCTCCGCCGCCGCAAGGCACTCGCGGGCGGCGTCGAGCAGGGCCCCGCGGCGTTCGGCCTTGGCGGCTGGGGATCGGGCGCGTTGATACGGTGCCGTGTCTGTCATGGTGCAGGAGAGTCTGTCGGTGCCCTCGTCGAGAGGACTCCGT
>JBFGDF010000141.1:0-8211 GCA_041580775.1 Gemmatimonadales bacterium | reverse complement strand
GCTGGCTTTCGACACCAACTGCCCACCCGCCGAACCGCCCACCCGCCTGACGTACTCCCACAACCCTTCCAACCCGCCCTCGCGCCCGTACCCGCTCTCCCGATACCCGCCGAAACCCGAGGCCGCGTCGAACACGTTGGTGCAGTTGATCCAGATCGTGCCCGCCTTGATTTTGGGGGCCACATCGAGCGCCAGGTTGATGTTCTCCGTCCAGACGCTCGCGGCGAGGCCGTAGCGCGTGTTATTGGCGAGTTCCACCGCCTCTTCCGGCGTGCGGAAGCTCATCAGCACTACCACCGGTCCGAAAATCTCCACCTGCGCGATCGTCGCCGCCGGGCCGAGGTCGGTGCACAGCGTCGGGGGATAGAAATACCCCTCCTGCGGCGCGCTCCACGACGGCTGCCAGATGGTGGCCCCCTCCTCCCGCCCCTGCGCCACGAGCCGCTCGATCTTCTCGAGCTGGACGGGCGCGATGATGGCCCCGAGGTCCACCGCCTTGTCGAGTGGATCGCCCATGCGCAGCGTCTCCATCCGCGCCTTGAGCTTGGCCACCAGCTGGTCGGCGACGCCCTCGTGCGCGAGGATCCGGGAGCCGGCGCAACACACCTGGCCCTGGTTGAACCAGATCGCGTCCACCACGCCCTCGACCACGCTGTCGAGATCCGCATCGTCGAACACCACGAAGGGCGACTTGCCGCCGAGCTCGAGCGACAGCCGCTTGCCGCTCCCGGCGGTCGCGACCCGGATCAGGCGGCCCACGTCGGTGGAGCCCGTGAAGGCGATCTTGTCGACGTCGGGGTGCCGCACGAGCGCTTCGCCGGTGCGGCCGTCGCCGGTGACGATGTTCACCACGCCGGGCGGCAGGTCGATCTCGGCACACAGCTCCGCGAACCGCAGCGCCGTGAGCGAGGTAAACTCGGCGGGCTTGAGCACCACCGTGTTTCCCGTCGCGAGGGCGGGCGCGATCTTCCACGCCAGCATGAGCAGTGGGAAGTTCCAGGGAATGATCTGGCCGACGACGCCGACGGGCTCGTAGCCGCTGAGCGCCTCGGACTGGAGTGCCGCCCAGCCGGCGTGGTGGTAGAAGTGCCGGGCGACCAGCGGAATGTCGATGTCGCGCGCCTCGCGAATCGGCTTCCCGTTGTCCATCGTCTCGAGCACCGCGAACAAACGCGCGTGCTTCTGCTGGTGCCGCGCGATCGCGTACAGGTACCGCGCGCGCGCGTGGCCATCGAGCGCGCGCCACGCGGGGAACGCCGCGCGCGCCGCCACCACCGCCCGGTCCACGTCGGCCGCGCCGCCCTGGGCCACCCGCGCCAGCGGCCGCGCCGTGGCCGGATTCACCGTGTCGAAGTACTCGCCCGCGTCCGGCGGCGCCCACACGCCGCCGATGAAGTGCGCGAACTGGCGGTGATGCGCCTCGAGCCAGGCCACCGCCGGCGCCGCGCTTTCGGGCGCCGGCCCGTATGCCATCGTCTCGAAGATCTCGGCGACCTTGCTCATCCCCACGTCCTCACGTTCTCACGTTCTCCCAGTCCCCCTACCCCAACGCATGCCGATGCGCCGCGGAGTACCGCCCCGTAGCCGCGTGCTCGAGCTGGCGCTCGATGTCGGTCAGCAGCGAACTCGCGCCCAACCGGAAGCGCGCCGGGCCGAGCCACGCATCACCCAGTTCGTCCTTCATGAGCAGGAGCCAATCCAGCGCCTGGCGCGCCGTGCGGATCCCGCCGGCCGGCTTGAATCCCACGGCGACATCCGTCCGCTCCTGGTACGCGCGGATCATTCGCGCCATGACCAGCCCCACGGGCAGCGTCGCGTTCACGGCTTCCTTGCCGGTGGACGTCTTGATGAAATCCGCGCCGGCCATGAGGCACACGGCGCTGGCCCGCGCGACGTTCCGCAGCGTGCCGAGTTCGCCCGTGCCCAGGATGGTCTTGAGGTGCGCGTCGCCGCAGGCCTCGCGAAACGCGCGTACCTCGTCGTACAGCGCCTCCCAGCGACCGGTCAGCACGTGAGCCCGCGTGATCACGATGTCGATCTCCCGTGCCCCGGCCGCTACCGACGCGCGAATCTCGGCGACCCGCTGCGGAAACGGCCCCAGGCCCGCCGGAAACCCGGTCGACACGGCGGCGACCGGAATGTCGGTGCCGCGCAGGGCCTCGACAGCGGTCTCGACGAACGCGTGATACACGCACACGGCAGCGACCTGCAGCGTGGCCGTCCCCATGCCCAAGGTGTCGAGCAGGTCCCGGCGGATCGGCTGACGGGCCTTGGCGCACAGGCGCCGCACGCGCCCCGGCGTGTCGTCGCTCGACAGGGTGGTCAGGTCCATGCAGGTCACCGCCCGGAGTAGCCAGGCCGCCTGCCAGTCCCGTTTGACGGTGCGGCGCCGCACCAGCGTGTCCGCCCGGCGCTCCACCGCGCTCCGGTTCACCCGCAGGTCGTGCACCCAATCCAGGTCCAGCGCGGTGCCGGGATTACGCTCCGGCGCGGGCCGGGGGACGTAGGACGCGGCGGGAGCCGCCCGCGAGTCACGCACTTTCACCATCGCACCACCATCGAGCCATCCCTATGTCGCTCGGCCGATTTGAGCAGCCGGAGGGGCCTAAGATAACGTCCGCTCGCGCACCCCACACGGCACGGGTGGGATGGGGCCGTCATGCAGTCCATTGCACGTCCGTTCGCGTTTCACCGGGCCGCCGGGCTCACCGGGAGCGCCGCGCGCCCACGCGGCGATCTCCTATCTCTATTCCCCACAATCGGTTAGCGGCTCATCGCGCGGTCTCTGCAGAATGGCGCACGGCTTGCACGATTAGTTTGGGATGGTGACCGCCAGGCGCTGGACCGCCGGCTACACGGTGATCGAGATGCTGATGGTGATGATCGTGATCTCCGTGTTGGCCGCAATCGTGTATATCCGGGTCGGACCCACGCTCGAACGGGCGCGGGTGCGCGGCGCGGCGAGCCTGCTCGCCACAGACTTGCAGTACGCTCAGACCCTGGCGGCCCAGCACCGCACCCCGATGGTCATCTCCGTGGACGTGGGAGCCAAGTCCTACCAGATTGCCAGCCGCGGCGGCGTGACCGTCTATCGCACACGGGATTTCGGTGCGGGGTCGGAGTACGGCCTCGGCGAGTTCTCGGCGGCGCCGGTTGCGGTGGAGGTGTTTCCGAACTCGATTGTAGCGCAGAGCGCAACGTACACGGTGGGGCTGAATGGCTATCGGCGCCGGGTCACCTTTTCTCGTGCCGGACAGATCCGTGTGGCGACGATTCCCTGACGGCGAGCGGGGCGTCTCGCTCATCGAGGTGCTGATCGCGCTCGCCATTCTGAGTGTCGTCGTCCTGTCGCTGATGGGGATCATGTGGCAGATGGGTCGCCACAACCGGATCGCCGGCGGTGTGGGAGCGCGCAGCGCCGCGATTGAGAGCGCTGCCTCCCTCGCGCTCGCCGTCCGCTGGGACAGCCTCACGGCGCTCATCGGCTGCAACGCCGACTCGTCGACGGGATTCCCGTACACGCGCTGTTTCGAGGTCCAGACGATCGGCCCGTCCCTCCGCCAGGTCCGGGTGATCGTGAGCCCGGCCACGGCCACGCTGCTCAAGGCCGAGACCGTCACCGTGCAGCGGTCGCGGCCGCGGTCCCGTTCGCCGCTCAACGTCAACTGAGGATCGCATGACGCGTCGCGGCCTCACGCTCGCCGAGCTGCTCATCGCCCTCGTGGTCTTCGGGATCCTCGGCACGGCGCTCGCCCGGCTCATGATCGGCAACTCGCGGTTCGTGTCGCGCCAGGAGGCGCAGCTCGAGGCCCGGCAGACGGCGCGGGCGGGCATGAACAGCGTCGTGGCGGAGTTGCGCATGGTGAGCGACGGCGGGCTGATCGCCGCGGCCGCGGACAGCGTGACCGTGCGGATCCCCTACGCGTTCGGCGTCCTGTGCAAGAACCAGTACGCCGTTTTGGCGCCCCCCGACTCGGTTCTCTACGCCAGCGCCGTCATGGCCGGCCTCGCGTATCGGCTGCCAAGCGGGGCCTACACGTTCAACACGGCCGTTACGGTGACGGGGACGACGGCCAGCACGACTGACTGCACGGCCGACAGCATCCGATCGATACCGGGGGGTATCCGCATCACGCTGTCGCAGAACAACCTCGCGCCGGCGGGGACGATCTTCTACCTGTTCCAACAGATCACGTATCGGTTCGCGGCCTCGGCCGCCCTGCCGGGCCGTCGCGCGCTGTGGCGCCGGATCGGCGCGACCAACGAGGAGATCCTCTCACCATTCAACACGGCCGCGCGTTTCGCATTTCTCGTGGGCTCCCGGCTTGCCGTGCAGACGACGCCGCCGGCGACGCTCGACTCCATCCAGGGCCTCGAGCTGCGCCTCGTGGGGGAGAGCGACGGCGTCCCTAGCGGCTCCTCCACACCGGCGCAATACACGCTCGCGCCGCGAATCAAGTTCGTGAACCGGGTCCTCCAATGACGGCACGGCTGGCGAATACGAACGGCTTCGCGCTCCCGACGGTCATCCTGCTGGTGGCCCTCCTCACCGTGCTCCTGGCCGGGGGGCTCTCGCGGGTGCGTGCCGACCGTCAGGTGGCGCACGCGAGCGAGGAAACCGGGAACGCCTTCGCGATCGCACAGACCGGGATGCAGGCGTACATGGGCAGCGTCGCCGGGCGACCGGCGGACGGGGATTCGGTGCGAATCAACGTCGTGGGCGGGTACGCCAATGTCGTGGCCCACGTCCTGAAAACGCCCGTGGATACCATGGCCAACCAGCTGTTTCTGATCCGCTCGACCGGCGTCGCCATCAACCCGAACATTGGAAGCACGCCGCAGGGGCGGCGGACGGTGGCCCAGTTCGCCGAGTGGCAGACCGGCTACATCGAGCGGCGGGCGACCCTGACGATGGCCAACGGCGTACGGATCCGGAACGGCTCGTCCACCATCGTCATCTGGGGCACCGACGCCTGTGGTCAGGAGCCCGCGATCCCCGCTATCCGCACCACGTACATGACCGGCCCGCCCAACCCCCCCCTGGACACCGTGGGGGCACCCCCGCTCGTCCAGCACGGGGCGGGAACCGGTCTGCTCATCGCCAACCAGACGGACGTCAACTGGCCCTCCGTCGTCGGGGGCGGCATCGTGCCGGATTACCGCGTCTTCCGCCAGGGCGACACCTCGTTTCCCATCCAGCTGATCACGGGCAACCTGAGTGTCGGCGGCACGTCCACCGGCAGCGGGCTGCTCATCGTCACGGGCGATCTCCTGCTTTCCGGGACGTCGTTTTCCTTCGAGGGCGTGATCCTGGTGGGGGGCAAGATCGACTTTGGCTCGTCGTTCAACCAGGTGCGCGGGCTGGTCATGTCCGGCCTCAACGAGCAACTCGGCCTCAACCCGCAGCGGACGGAGATCAGCGGTGGAGGAAAGGACCTCCACCTCTACTTCGACGCCTGCCGCGTGAACCAGGCGCTCGCACCGCTCACCGGCCTCACCCCCGTGCAGAACGCGTGGCTGGACAGCTGGGCGGCGTACTGACCCCGACCACGCCAAGAGCCCGGCCCTGAGCCGGACGTGCTCCGCGTCACAATCCTGCGAGTCTCGTGGCCCGACTATTGAAGGGGAAAGGTCGGTACGAGACTCTATGCCGCGACCCGCTCACGTCCCGCCCGCGCAGTGCCGGAGTGCCCCTCCGGGCACTCGGCGTTGGGACCAGTCGGGGTTCGCGCTTCCCACCGTCCTGCTCCTGGTCGTCCTGCTCACCGCGCTGCTCACGACCGGACTCACACGCGCCGCCGCCGACCGGCAGGTCGCCGGCGCGAGCGAGGCGACGACCACCGCGACGGCCGTGGCGTGGAACGGGCTGCAGACGTACTTCGGCACGGTGAACCTCGATGCGTGTGAGCGCCCGTCCCGTCCGGTGGACGGCGACTCGGTCCGGATCAACGTCCCGGGCGGCTACGCCGACGTCGTTGCGCGGGTGGTCAAGCGCCCGGTAGACAGCCTCGCCAACTGGCTCTACGTCGTGCGGGCGGACGGGTACGTCATCCAGCCCGCCACGGGACCGACCCCCGTGGCCCGGCAGACCGTGGCCCAGTACGCGGAATGGCAGTCCGGCCGGCTCTCTCTGCCCGGCGCGTTCACCGCCACCAACGGGCTCACCCGGATCTCCGGTGGGAGCGGCGAGCTGCGCGGCGCGGACGAGCATCCCATCGTCTCCTGCCAGCGCCCTGCGAAGTACGCGCTCCGGGTCACCGGGTCCGTCCCCTCGCTTTCCGGCTACAACATCTACGGCATCGCGCCCCTCGGGGGCGGGAGCGGGGCCGCCATCGTCACGGCGGCGGGTATCGATTGGGCCGCCACGCTGGCGCCGGGCGGGATCGTGCCGGACTTCACCACCGTGCAGCCGGGCAACATGAACTACCCGGTGGTGCTGGTCACCGGCAACGCGACCCTCGGGGCGGCGAGCACGACGACGACCGGCACCGGCCTCCTGATCGTCTCCGGGGACCTCACCGTCCTCGGCACGTTCGTCCAATGGTACGGAGTGGTGCTCGTGGGCGGCCGGATCCGATTCGACGCCGACGATCAGCGTTTCGACGGGCTTGTGGCCTCCGGCTTGAATGTGCAGCTGGGCATGACGCCTCCGGTGGGCCAGATCGGTGACGACTACACGGACGTCGACTACAACTCCCTCTACGTGGCCCGCGCCATGCGGCCGCTGGCGGGGTTCACCGCCGTCCCCAACGCATACACCAGCCAGTGGAAGGCCTACTGACCCGCCGCCCGCCATCGCCCTCCCACCGTTCCGGGCCGCGGACTACATTCCCCACACCACCACCGACACCATCCCTCGAGAGGCACCGGAGTTCTCCATGACCGCCGTCCAGCCGTCCGCTGTGCCGCCCCTCACCCGTCTGAGTGAGGACGAACAGATGTTCCGCGAGGCGGTGCGCGAGTTTGCGGAGGCGGAGATCCGCCCCCTCGTGGCCAAGATGGATCACGACGCCGAGTTCGACCGGTCGCTGCTCGCGAAGTTCACCGAGCTGGGCCTGATGGGGATCGACATCCCCGAGCAGTACGGCGGCGCCGGCGGCACGTTCTTCATGAGCGTGCTGGCCGTGGAGGAGCTCGCCCGCGTGGATGCCAGCGCCGCCGTGCTGGTAGACGTGCACAACACGCTGATGAACGTGGCCCTGGGCGAATGGGGCAGCGACGCGCTCAAGGCCAAGTACTTCCCCAAGCTCGCCGCCGGCACGGTCGGCGCGTATGCGCTGTCCGAGGCCGGGTCGGGGTCGGACGCGTTCGCGCTCGCCTGTCGCGCGGAACAGCGGGACGGGACCTGGGTGCTCGACGGCCAGAAGCTGTGGATCACCAACGGGAACGAAGCCGAGCTGTTCGTGGTGTTCGCCACGGTCGACCCCTCGCGCGGCTACAAGGGGATCACCGGGTTCATCGTCGAGCGCGGCACGCCCGGCTTCACCGTCGGCAAGAAGGAAGACAAGCTGGGTATCCGGGCGTCGAGCACCACGGAGCTGATCTTCGAAAACTGCGTCGTCCCGGCGGAGAACGTGGTGGGTGAGGTGGGCAAGGGCTACAAGGTGGCCATCGAGACCCTGAATGCCGGCCGCATCGGGATCGGGGCACAGATGGTGGGGGTGGCGCAGGGCGCGCTGGACGCCACGGTCAAGTACGTCCAGGAGCGCCAGCAGTTCGGCCAGCCCATCGGCGCGTTCCAGGCCGTCCAGTTCCAGCTGGCGCAGGCTGCCACCGAGCTCGAGGCCGCCCGCCTGCTGGTGTACAACGCCGCGCGGCTGCGGGATGCCGGGGAACCCCACATGGTCGAGGGCGCCATGGCCAAGCTGTACTCCTCGCAGGCCGCCGAGCGGATCACCGGCCTGTGCGTCGAGCTCTTCGGCGGGTACGGCTACACCAAGGAATATCCCGTCGAGAAGTACTACCGCGACGCGAAGATCGGTACGATCTACGAGGGTACGAGCAACATGCAGCTGCAGACCATCGCCAAGGAACTGCTCAAGTCGTAGCCAGCGCCGCCACGGTCGCCCCCAGCAGCCGCCAGAAGCGTTCCACCGACGGAATCAGCACCCGCTCGTCCGGCGAGTGGGGAAACTCGATCTGCGGGCCGAGCGAGACCATGTCCACGCCCGGCAGCTTCTTGCCGATGATGCCGCACTCGAGGCCCGCGTG
>JBFGDF010000140.1:0-8424 GCA_041580775.1 Gemmatimonadales bacterium | reverse complement strand
GTCGCCGACGGCATGACCGGCCAGGATGCGGTGCGCATCGCGCGCGGGTTTCATGACGCGTTGGGGATCACCGGGGTGATCCTCACCAAGCTCGACGGCGATGCGCGCGGTGGCGCGGCGCTGTCCATCTACGGCGTGACCGGCGCGCCCATCAAGTACGTGGGGGTCGGAGAGCGGGTGGACGCGCTCGACGTGTTCGATCCGGTGCGCATGGCCGGGCGGATCCTGCAGCAGGGCGACGTGGTGGGGTTGGTGGAGCGGGCGCAGGAAGCGGTGGATGCGACGGAAGCGGAGCGGCTGGCGCGGAAGGCGACGTCCAAGAAAGGCATGGACCTCGAGGATTTCCTCAACGCCATGCGCCAGGTGCAGAAGATGGGGCCGCTCGAAGGGCTGTTGGGCATGCTGCCGGGCGTGCCCGCCAAGGCGCTGAAGAAGGCCAAGGTGGATCCGCGCCGGCTCAAGCACACCGAGGCGATCGTCCTCTCGATGACGCCCGCGGAGCGGCAGCGGCCGCAGATGCTGAACGGCTCGCGCCGCGCACGGATCGCGCGCGGGGCGGGACGACCGGTGCAGGAAGTGAACCAGCTGCTCAAGCAGTTCGAGCAGATGCGACAGGTGATGAAGGGCATGGGCAAGCTCGGCTTGCACTGACTCACAGCAGGGACAGACGACACATGGCTACACGCATTCGATTGCGCCGGGTCGGCCGGAAGAAGCAGCCGGAATACCGCATCGTGGTCGCCGAAAGCACGGCGGCGCGCGACGGGCGGTTCGTGGACACGCTCGGGCACTACAAGCCGCGCGAGCAGCCGGCAGTGATCCAGGTGGACGCCGAGCGGGCGCGCGCCTGGCTGGCCAAGGGCGCGTTGCCGACCGAGACGGTCCGCTCGCTGCTCAAGCAGGCCGGCGTCTTCGGCGGGCCCACGCCCGCAGCGCCCGTCCCGCCCGCCGCGACGGAGTAGCGGGCGGCGGTGGAAGCGGGCTACCTGCTGGTGGCGCGCTTCGCCAAACCGCACGGCCTGAAGGGTGAGGCGGTCGTGTTCGTGCTCACCGACCGGCCGGCGGAGATCTTCGTCCCGGGACGGGTGCTGACGCCCGTGGACGAGGCAGGGCGGCCGCTGGGGCCTGCGCTGACGCTGGAGCGGGCGCGCCCGTACCACCGGCGCTGGCTGCTCAAGTTCGCGGGGCTCGACGAGCGCTCGGCGCTCGACGGGTGGCCCACCCAGCGCGCGTTTGGCGTGCCGGCGGCCACGATCGCGGACGCCAGTGACACGCGGCTCTACGAGTACGAGGTGCCGGGCGCCACCGTGCTCGCGGACGGCCAGGTCGTGGGGACGGCGCGGGGGCTGCTGCCGGTGCCGGGCGGGCAGGTGCTGGTGATGGAGCGTGAGGGGCGGGAGGTGCTGGTGCCGTTCCGTCCGCCCATCCTGGTCCGCACCGACCGGACGCGGCGGGAAATCGAGATCGATCCGCCCCCGGGCCTGCTGGAGCCGTAGTCGGTGTTGACGATCAACGTGGTGACGATCTTCCCGGAGCTGTTCCGGGCGCCGTGCGAGACGAGCATCATGGGCCGCGCGCGCCGGGCTGGGCTCGTGGCGTATCGCGTGGTGGATCTGCGTGACTCCACGCACGATCGCCACCGGACCGTGGACGACACGGCGTACGGCGGCGGGGCCGGGATGGTGCTGAAGCCCGAGCCGTTCTACGAGGCGCTGGACGCTTTGGCACCCGCCGGGCCGGTAGCGCTGCTCTCCGCGCGGGGCGTGCCGTTCCGGCACGCGGACGCGGTGCGCTACAGTCTGGCGCCCCAGGTCACGCTGCTCTGCGGCCACTACAAGGACGTGGACCAGCGGGTGGCCGAGCGGGCGGGGGTCGAAGAGGTGAGCGTCGGTGACTTCGTCCTGTCGGGCGGGGAGTTTGCGGCGCTCTGTGTGATGGACGCGGTCGTGCGTCTGCTGCCGGGGGCGCTCGGCGACCACGAGTCGGCGGCGGGGGACTCCCATTACGAGGGGTTGTTGAGCCCGCCCAGTTACACACGCCCGCCGACGTATCGCGGGCTGGCGGTGCCCGACGTATTGTTGAGTGGCGACCACGCGCGGATTGCCGCCTGGCGGCAGGTCCAGGCGGAACGACTGACGAAAGAGCGACGGCCCGATCTCTGGGCCCGCTATGAGGCGGAACACCGGTCCCCCGGGACCGACTGACGAGGATGACGATCATGGACAAGCTCAGCGTCTTACAGCGCGAGGGTCTGCGGGACGACCTGCCGGATTTCCTCCCGGGCGACACCCTGCGCGTGCAGGTGCGCGTGCGCGAGGGCGACAAGGAGCGGTTGCAGGCGTTCGAGGGTGTGTGCATCGGGCGCCGTGGCGCGGGGATCTCCGAGACGTTCACCGTGCGCAAGGTCTCGGCGGGCGTGGGGGTGGAGCGGATCTTCCCGCTGCACTCGCCGAGCATCGCGACCATCGAGCTGGTGCGGCGCGGCAAGGTCCGGCGCGCCAAGCTCTACTATCTCCGCGCGCTGTCGGGCAAGGCGGCGCGCATTCGGGAGAAGCGCGAGTCCTGAGCCGTGCGCGCCCCCACGCTCTCTCGCGAGCGGGCGCTGTGGGCGACGGGGCTGCGCTGCGTCGCGGGTGTCGATGAGGTAGGGCGCGGTCCCCTCGCGGGGCCGGTCGTGGCGGCGGCGGTGGTGCTGCCGGACGAGCGGGCCCGATTCCGGGGGCTCCGCGATTCGAAGCTGATGACGGCGGCCGAGCGGGAAGCGGCCGCCGTTCGCATACGGGAGCGCGCCGTGGCGTGGGGGCTGGGGGCCGCGTCGGTGCGTGAGATCGACCGCCACAACATCCTGCGGGCGAGCGTGCGCGCCATGCGGCGCGCGCTTGCCCAGCTCCCCGTGTTCCCCGACTTCGTGCTGGTGGACGGCCTGCCGCTCCGCGACCTGGGGTATCCGCACGAGGCCATCGTGGGGGGCGACGCCCGCTCGCTCTCGATCGCCGCCGCGTCCATTCTCGCCAAGGTCGCCCGCGACCGGCTCATGATCGCGCTCGCGCGCCGCTACCCCGCGTTCGCGTGGGACGCCAACAAGGGCTACGCCACGCCCGCGCATCTCGCGGCGCTCGACGCCGCGGGCCCCACGCCGCATCATCGCCGCAGCTTCGAGCCGGTGGGGCAGTTGGAGTTGTTCGCTGGAGTGGGGATGGACGTGGGGACGTGAGGAGGGAAGCGGGATCCCAAGCGCGCGTGCTGCGGTTCTCCCGCCGGAACCGCTCGAAAACTGTCCCCGACAAGTTGGGGGTCGGCGAGCGCGCCGACCCCCATGTAGGGCTGGTGATGCTGCTGACTGCGTGCACGACACCTACACTGCGACGCTCCGCTTCGCTCACCTGCACCTACACGCGCCAGGCGAGCCCGGCGGTTACTTCACGTGCTTGCTGACGAGCTTGGTCATCTGGAACATGTTCACCTGCGACCGGCCGCCGAACACGGCGCGCAACGCCGGGTCCGCGTTGATCATCCGCCGGTTGCGCTTGTCCTGGAGCTTCTTGCGCTTGATGTACGCCCACAGCTTCTTCGTCAGCTGGGTGCGCGGCAACGGCTTGCTGCCGACCACGGCTGCCAGCGCCGCATCCGGTTTCACCGGGCGCATGAACGCCGGGTTGGGTTTCCGCTTCTTCCGGCGCTTGGCCGCTTTCTTGACCGGCCGTCTGCTTTTCTTCGCGCTCATGCTCACCTCGCGAGAATGGGGGAAGTCGATCCTCCAGCCTCTACACGCGACCCAAAGTAAGGCTTTTTCCCTCTGAGACAAGAGGTTTTCTCTCTGAGAACCCCCCGCCTCCCCTCGGGGGCCACCCGGTTCCCCCTCTGAGGCAGAGTCGTTTCCCCTCGGCGGGAGCCCGGTTTTTGGCCGAAAACGGCACGTTTCCCCTCTGAGAGACCGTGAATTTCCCTCTGAAGAACGCCCCGTTTTGTCCCCCTCTCGGGCCCTACTTCCCTCTGGAGAGGGCTTCGGGCAGGGGCTTCGCGAGGAATACTACGGAGGCCCGGCGGCCCCCGGCGTCGTAGTCCGCGAGGGCGGATTCCCGGGCGTAGCCGCGGCCCTCGAGGAAGGCGAGTCCCACCGTGTGGTGGCCCACGACCGCGGTGCGCAGACGGACCGCGCCTTCGGTGGCCGCCCAGCGCTCGAACGCGTCGAGCACGTGCCCCCCGAGCCCCCGTCCCCGGTATGCGGGGTCAAGCAGGAGCATGCCGATGGACCAGGTGCCGTCCTCTGGCCAGTCGGTGAGCGCGTCGAGCACGCCCACGAGCGTTTCGCTCGCCGCGAAGACGCCAACGACGCGCTTGGCGCTCACGTCCTTGGTGGGCGGGCCCGCGACGAACGCCCGCGGTGCCTCGTCGGGCGCTGGCGGCGCGCCGGTGGCGATGGCGAAGTAGTCCGCCGCACGCTCGAACAGCGTTTGGAGCGCGCGTAAGTCGTTGGGCGCGAGGAGACGCGTATGATACTGGCCGTCCGGGCCGAGCGCGGCGTGCTGCATGCGGGAAGTATAGGGGCGAGCGCTGCGGCTTGTCTCCCGCCCGCGACGTGCCCAACTTTCGCGCAACGACCGGGTAGCTCAGTTGGTAGAGCAACGGACTTTTAATCCGTAGGTCGTGGGTTCGAGACCCACCCCGGTCATCCTCAGCTCTTCGAGGTTCCAAGCGCCTGTCCCGTTTTGGACGGTCGTGGGTTCACGACGACACGCCTGTCGGCGTGTGCCGTGCGCTTGGCTGCGCCGGCGCGTCGAGACCCACCCCGGTCATGGCGGGAAGCCTGGAACATATTGGGAGGTCCGGGCCTGGGAGGGGCGGTCGCTCGCCCGGGCGATCCTCGGCACGTCCCACCACGACGGTGCCCCCCGCCGTTGGCCGCTGTGAACCGTCGCCCATCGCCTCCGACCGTGCCCGACGGTCGATCCCGCTCTGTGGCGTGTCCGCCCCTCTACCAGACCAGCGTATGCGTGTACTTCACCATCACCGCCCGACCCTGCGACACGGGCAGGGCAGGGGTGCGGGCATAGCGGTCGGTGTTGACCGTCTCGTTGTAGACGATCCACAGGTCCGTGCCGTCACGCACGTTGAATCGCAGGCGCGCGTTCAGGCTTCCCACATCCTCCACGCTGTTGTACTGCCAGAACGTGCTGAGCGACAGCCGGGGGTCGTACGCCACGCGCACGCGGACCCGGAGCAGGTGCACGTCGAGCGACCGATCCCGATCAGGAAACCGAAGGGCGTTGAAGCTGTAGTCCGCGCCCAGCTCCAGATGGGGCGGCCGCGCGTTCCAGACGAGGCGAGGTGTGATCGCCACGCGATGGCCGTCGTAGAACTGTCCCGCGGTGGCTTCGACGCTCGGCTGGAACAGCGTCGTCCGGCCCGCGCGGTATTCCACCGCGCCGTCGTGAAACCAGTACGCCCCAGGCGGCACAGCGACGTCGGGCGCGAGCGGGAAGCTGTCCAGCACTCCCTCGTAGTTGGCGCGGTACGTGACGCTCAGCTGCGCGCCGTTGCGGAATTCGGCCGCGAGCGCGGGGGCGAAGGTGGCGGATTCGGTCGAGCCGTCCACGTTGCGGCGGAAGCCCTGTGCCGAGCCGCTCACCGCCAGCGTGCGGAAGGGGGAGCCCGGCCCCATGTACCACAGGTACTGGACCTGGCCGTCGAGCGACGTGAAATCGATGCGGGGCGTAAACCCGACACCCGGAGTGAACGCGGCCCCGGACCGGATGGCCTCCGCAGCGTAGGACAGCCCCCCCTCCGAGCGCCGCTCCCAGCGGAATCGGAGGTGCGCCGCCTCGAACACACCGGCGTCTGCGCTGCCGCCGTCGAACGTCCGGGCGACCGACATGGTGGCGTAGTCGTGTCCCACCACCCGCACCAGGGCATCCAGCCCCGCGGCGACGTTGACCGTCCCGTCGGTCCCTAGGCGCGTGGTGACCAGGGCACCCACCGTGGAGTTCTCGTTGAACGCCCGTTGCTTCACGCGAACCACGCCGAAGTTCTCGCTCGGCCCGCTCAGGGCTGCGGCCGTCTGCATGGTGAGCAGGCCGATGTCCGCGCCCCCGAGTCGGGTCGCGAGGCGCACGCCGCCGAGCACGCGGATCGGTTGGCCCGCTACCAGGCCGATCCGCCGCGAGTGGAACAGGCGGCTGAAGCGGCCGCCCAGGCCGAAGTCGAAGATCGCCGAGCGCTCCTGGAAAAACTGGCGCTTCTCCGGGAAGAACAACGGGAACCGCGTCAGGTTGACCTGCTGGTCGTCAGCCTCGACCTGCGCGAAGTCGGGGTTGGCCGTGAGGTCGAGCGAGAGGTTCCCCGACGGGCTGTACCGGACGTCCAGGCCGGCTTCGGTGGTGTAGTCGCTGCCGACGTCGAAGCCCGTTGCGGCGTCGTTCAGCTCGGCGTTGCGTTCCCAGCCGCCGAGCAGGTAGGGGGCCACGTACACCGGGGGTCGGCGGTGGACCCCCTCCAGCAGCACGCGCTGCATGCGCGACGGCTTGATGAAGTAGCCCGCCGTGGGAGGGATGTCCGGAAAGATCTGGCGCTCGTTCTTGCGCGCGATGGACCGGTACACCTCCAGCCCCATCACCACCCGCCCGTCGACGTCCTGAAAGCCCAGGCTCGCGAACGGAATACGCATCTCGGCATACCAGCCCCGCTCGTCCCGCGAGGTCCGGGCATCCCAGAACGTGTTCCAGTCGAGATTGTACGGTGGCAGATCCGTGCTCTCCCCGTCGTTGGCGAGCGTCTGGTCGATCCGCCCGCCGGCGGGATTCACCACGAACCACACGGCGGTCTGGTAGTCGTTGTACGTGTCCAGCGCGATACTGAACAGATCGTCACCGGCAAAGGCGTCGCGGTACACCGTGTTGGCGCGGATCGAGCGCGGGTCGGCGTCGTACATCCGGCCGGACACGTACACGAACGCGTCGTCGTACGCCACCCGGATCTCGGTTTGCTCGGTGAGGGCGCCACGGTACTGGGGCACGAGCATGATCAAGGGGAGCGCGGGCACGGATTCCCACGCCGGCTCGTCCACGCGGCCGTCCACCACGATGGGGCCGGTGAGCCGCGCCAGGCGGAGCGTGTCCTGGCCCCCCGCGGAGGCCGGCAGGATCACGAGCGGCATGAGCGAAAACGCCGCGTCGAACCCCAAGGCTCGTGGGAACCGGAACGCCCGCAGAGTACGCATCGCGAGTCGCTCAGCGACGAGTCATTCGCGCCCAGTGTTCGGAAAACCAAACCCCGTGCACCGGAATTGGTGAAGCGGCGCTGCCGATTCCTCAGAGTTCGTCCGAGTGGGGGTTTTCCCGTGGGCCAGTAGCCCCGCCGGACGCATGCCCAGTGCCGCGCGCCGCGGGTTCCGCCAGGCTATCCTCCGGGGAGCCGCTTGCGCGCGTCGCGCGAGCCGTGATGCACGCCCCAGCCCACGCCTACACCGAAGATCAAGGCCGCCGGCGCCGTGATGATGGGCAGCAGCCATACGACGGGGGCGGCGATGACCGCGGCCGCCGAGCCGGCGATGATCGGGGCGATGGGCCGGTGGGCCGCATCGACGAAACGCAGCCGGTCGCGCACGAAGTGCCGGGCCTTGAGGTACCCCACCAGCGTCACCGCGCCGGTGCCGGCGGCCATCAGGAATTCGAGCATCGCATCCTCCTTTCCAGACCCGACGGGCGGCGGACCGTGGAAGTTTCGCCGGCCCGAGGTGACGCCCGTCATGGGTGTGCGGTCGGAGACCAACGTAGATTGCCCTTGGGTACTGCGTCTTGTCGAGGGGCGAGCGAACCGGAGGACCGCGATCGAGACACCGCCGCTGGCGTACGACCTTGCGGGGAGCCGCGTCACCGTCGCCGTGCAGGATCCCGCGCTGCGGTCGGACGTGGCGTGCCTGTTCCGGTCGTACTCGGTGTCCCCCGGCGCGCCGCGCGTGCCGGGGACGCGCCGCGTAGACGTGCGGATCCAGGGTGCCGGCTACGTGATCGAAGGTGCCCCGCCGGCCCCGGTCGTGTGCCGCACTCGGCTCGAGGCCATCGAGGGGTGCGAGTGGGTGCTGACGACACTCCTGCTCGCGGCCCTCGCGCACCACGTCCACGTGCACGCCGCCGGGCTCGTACTCCAGGACCGCGCCGCGCTGATTCTGGGAGAGGCGGGCGCGGGCAAGTCCAGCCTCGCGTTCGCGTGGTCGCGGCGCGGGCACCCGATGCTCGGTGACGACGTGGTGGTGCTCGATGCGTCGGGACGGGCGGGCGCCGTGCGCCGCTTCCTCAAGCTGGACCCGCGCGCACTCGCGGCGGCGGGCGTGGCACCCGAGGACACCCCCTTCTGGGCCCCGGGGAGCGCCGAGGCGTGGTACGAACCGGAAGGGGCAGCCGCCTGGGCGGACCCGACGCCGGTGGG
>JBFGDF010000139.1:0-8474 GCA_041580775.1 Gemmatimonadales bacterium | reverse complement strand
CCGAGGAGGGCGGCCAGCCCAAGCCGCCCGCGCCGCCGCGCGCGCAGGGGAAGCGGCTGCGCGACCTGCCGCTGCTGGAGCGGGTGACGCAGGACACGCGGGACCGCGCCGCGACGCCCCCGTCCTGGTACGAGCCGTTCCGCGAGGCCACCTGGGGCGAGGCGCTCGAGCTCGCGGCCCAGCAGCTCACCCGAATCCACCGCACCCACGGCGCCGACGCGATGGCGGTGTTCCAGAGTGCCAAGTGCACCAACGAGGAGAACTACCTGCTGCAGCGGCTGTTCCGCGGGGCCTTCGGCACCAACAACGTCGATCACTGCACGCGGCTGTGCCACTCGACGAGCGTGTCGGCCATGCAGGACGCCCTGAACACGGCGGCGGCGTCCGGCTCGATGCGGGAGATCGAAGAGGCGTGTGACGTCATCTTCATCGCGGGCGCGAACACTACGGAGACGCATCCGGTGTTCGGGGCCGCCATCAAGCGGGCGCACGCGCGCGGCGCGCGGCTCATCATGGCCGACCCGCGGCGCACCGAGCTCGCCGCCCGCGCGGACATCCATCTCCAGATGCAGCCCGGCACGGACGTGGCGCTCTACAACGCCATGCTGCAGCACATCCTGGCCGAGGGACTGGAGGACCGCGCGTTCATCGCCGCCCGCACACACGACTTCGAGCGGGTGCGCGAGGCGGTGCGGCCGTACACGCTGGCGCGGGCCGAGGCCATCACGGGGATCCCGGCCGACCGCATCCGTGCGGCGGCCGAGTGCTACGCCCGCGGGCCGAACACGAGCACGCTGTGGGCCATGGGCCTGACCCAGCACCTCACCGGGCACGACATGGTGACCTCGCTCCTCAACCTGATCCTCGCGACGGGGATGATCGGGCGCTGGGGCGCAGCCATGATGCCGGTGCGCGGCCAGAACAACGTGCAGGGCGCGTCCGACATGGGCGCGATTCCGTTCGTCTATCCCGACTACCAGTCCGTCGCCGACCCGGCGCACCGCGCCAAGTTCGCCGCCGCCTGGGGAGTGGACCCCGAGACGATCTCGCTCACCCCGGGGCTCAAGGTGACGGAGATGGCGCGCGACGGGTCGCCGATCCGCGCGCTGTACATCATGGGCGAGAACCCGATCATTTCGGATCCCGACATCGCGCACGCGGAGGCCTGGTTCCGGACGGTGGAGTTTCTCACGGTGCAGGACCTGTTTCTGACCGAGACCGCGCGGTACGCGGACGTGGTGTTGCCGGGAGCGTCCTTTGCCGAGAAGACCGGGACATTCGTGAACACCGAGCGTCGCATCCAGCTCGCCGAGCAGGCGATCGACCCACCGGGCGACGCGCGCGCCGACTGGGAGATCCTCGTCGAGCTGTCCACGCGCGTCGGGCTCGCGACGCCGTTCCAACACCCGGAAGCCGTGATGGCGGAGATCGCCCGGCTGGCCCCGTCCTGGCAGGGCGTCACCTATCCGCGGCTGCGGCACGGCGGGCTCCAGTATCCGGTGCCGGCCGACGGTCACCCGGGCACGGCGTTCCTGTTCGACGACCGGTTCCCCACCGACGACGGCCGCGCCACGTTCCACGCGGTGGAGTATGTCGCACCGAGCGAGCTGCCCGACGCCGAGTATCCGTTCGTGATGAATACGGGGCGGCAGCTGTATCACTGGCATACGGGCACCATGACCCGGCGTTCCCAGGGGCTCGACGCCCGGGAGCCGCTCCCCATCGTCGAGGTCCATCCCGAGGACGCCGCGGCGCTGGGCGTGGCGGACGGCGACCCGGTGCGCATCACCAGTCGCCGGAATACCCTGCTCATCTCCGTGCGGGTGTCCGACCGGGTGGCGCGGCACCAGGTGTTCGTGCCGTTCCATTTCCGGGAAGCGGCGGCCAATCTGCTCACCAACCCCGTGCTGGAACCGCACGCCAAGATGGCCGCGCTCAAGATCTGCGCGGTTCGGCTCGAGCCCGTCGGAGTGTCGTCGACGGTGTAACGTCTTCCCTTCGATGCCGAGGGGGGTTCCATGGATCTGCATATCGCCGGTCGGGTCGCGCTCGTATGCGGCTCGTCGAGCGGGATGGGCCTCGCCGTCGGGCGGGCGCTCGCCGACGCCGGCTGTCGCGTGGTGCTGAACGGGAGGGACGCCGCGCGGCTCGCGCAGGCCGTCGCGGACGTGCGCCAGCATGTCGCGCGCGAGGTGGTGGGGTTCCCCGCCGACGTGAGCGTGCCCGCGCAGGCGGCGGCACTCGTCGAACGGGTGCGGCACGAGTTGGGCTCGGTGGACATTCTGCTCTGCAACGCGGGCGGCCCCGCGGCCGCGCCGTTCCACGACACGCCCGCGGAGAACTGGGCGGCGGCGCTGGAGCTGAACCTGCTGTCCACCATCCATCTCTGCCGCGCGGCGGTGCCGATCATGCGCAAACGCGGTTGGGGACGCATCATCTGCCTCACGAGCATCGCGGCGCGCCAGCCGCTGGCCGGCCTGATCCTGTCCAGCACCGCGCGCGCCGGCGTGCACGGCTTCGCCAAGTCGCTCGCCGACGAAGTCGCCGACGAGGGGATCACCGTGAACGTCGTCGCGCCCGGCTACATCCGCACGCCGCGCACCGAGGAACTGGCGGCCGCCCGCGCCGCGCGGAGCGGCCGCCCCGTCAGCGAAGTCGTGGCCGGACTGGTGGGCGACATTCCGCTCGGCCGCATGGGCGAGCCCGAGGAAGTGGCGGCCGCGATCGCGTTCTTGGCGTCGGAACCCGCGCGTTATATTACCGGCGCCGTACTGCAGGTGGACGGCGGGTTTACGCGAAGCATCAACTGACGTCGGACGGAAAGGCGGACGGACGGAAGGACGGAACGTCTCCTCCCGTCCCCAGGCCCGTTTACCGCAACGTGCCTCCACCAGTCTGACCTTTCCGTCCGACCGCCTTTCCGTCCTTCCGTCTTCCCGGAGCCTCATGCGCACCATCCGCAAGCTGCAACCCGGTCCCGGTCTCCAAGTGTGCGACGCACCGGCGCCCACGATGGGGGCAGCCGATGTGCTGATCCGCGTGCACCATGCCGGCGTGTGCGGCACCGACCTGCACATCGCGCAGTGGGACGAATGGGCACAGGGCCGTATCCGGCCGCCGGTCACCCTCGGCCACGAGTTCGCCGGCGAGATCGTGGACGTGGGCGAGGACGTCGGGGACGAGTTCGCACCCGGGCAGCTCGTGACCGCGGAAGGCCACATCATCTGCGGGCACTGCCGGCAGTGCCGCACGGGCAACGGGCACATCTGCCAGCGGACGTCCATCATCGGCGTGGACCGGGACGGCGCCTTCGCCGACCACATCGCCATGCCCGCCACCAACGTGATGGCGCTGGGCGAGATTCCCACCACGATCGGCGCCATCATGGACCCGATGGGCAACGCGTTCCACACCGTGCTCACCGGCACCGAGGTGCCGGGCAGCGTGGTGCTCGTCATCGGGTGCGGGCCGATCGGCTGCTTCGCCGTGGGCATCGCGCGCGCGGCCGGAGCGTCGCTCGTGATCGGCACCGACATCAATCCCACCCGGCTCGAGCTGGCCCGCGGCATGGGCGCACAGCTGCTGCTCAATCCGCAGCACGACGACGTCGTGGCCCGCATCAGGGACGCCACCGGGGGCGAGGGCGCCGACATCGTGTGCGAGATGTCCGGGCATCCGGCCGCCGTCGCGCAGGCGTTCAAAGCCGTCCGGCTGGGCGGCCGCGTGCAGCTGCTCGGCCTGCCGAAGGGCGCCGTGCCGCTCAATCTGTCGAACGACGTCATCTTCAAGGGCGTCACGGTGTACGGGGTGATCGGCCGGCGGATGTACGAGACGTGGCATCAGATGCGCACCTTCCTCACGTCCGGCCGCCTCGACCCCACCCCCATCATCACCCACCGGTTCCCGCTCGAGCGGATCGACGACGCCCTCGAGGCCATCGCCTCGGGTGCGGCGGGCAAGGTGATTCTCGAAATCGGAGGCTGACCCGCATGCATGCCGGCGTCCAGACGCGGCTGACGCAGGAACTCGAACAGTTCAAGCGCGACGGCGTCTACAAGCGCCTGAACCACCTCGACTCGCCGCAGGCCCCGCGCGTCACCATGGAGGGACGCGGCGAGGTGGTCATTCTCTCGAGCAACAACTACGTGGGACTGTCCAACACGCCCGAGGTGGTGGCCGCGGGGAAGGCCGCGCTGGACCGCTACGGGGCCGGCACGGCGAGCGTGCGGTTCATCTGCGGCACGTTCACGATCCATCGCGACCTGGAGGCCGTCCTCGCCCGCTTCGTCGGGACCGAGGCTTCGCTGTCGTACGTGTCCTGCTGGAACGCCAACGAGGGACTGTTCGCCACCCTGCTGAACGACCAGGACATCGTCATCTCCGATCAGCTGAACCATGCATCCATCATCGACGGCATCCGCCTGGCCAAGGTGATCGGGAAGTGCGACACCGCGGTTTACAAGCACAGCGACATGGCCGACCTCGAGGTCAAGCTGCGCGACGCGCGCGAGCATCGCACCCGCCTGGTGGTGACCGACGGTGTGTTCTCGATGGAGGGTGACATCGCCCGGCTGGCGGACATCCTGGAGCTGGCGCGGCGCTACGACGCCGTGGTGGCCGTGGACGACTCGCACGCCACGGGCGTGCTCGGCGCAACCGGCCGCGGCACGGCCGAACACTGCGGGGTGCTCGGCGAGGTGGACATCCTCACGTCCACCCTCGGCAAGGCGCTCGGCGGGGCGGCCGGCGGATTCGTGGCGTCGTCCGCCGCCGTCTGCGACTACCTCACGCAGCGCGCCCGGCCTCAACTGTTCTCGAATGCGCTCCCCTGCACCGTGGCCGGGAGCGCGCTCGCGGCGGTACGCCACCTGGAAGCCCACCCGGAGTTGATCACGCGGCTGCACGAGAATGCGCGCTACTTCCGCGAGCAGCTCATCGCGCGAGGCTTCAAGCCGCTGCCGGGCGAGACGCCCATCATCCCCGTGATTCTGGGGGAGACCGCCAAGGCGATCCAGATGAGCGAGCTCCTCCTGGAGGCCGGCGTGTTCGTGACCGGATTCGGCTACCCGGTGGTGCCGCAGGGCGAGGCGCGCGTCCGCTGTCAGGTCTCCGCCGCGCATACGCGCGACGATCTGGACCGCGCGCTGGCGGCGTTCACCACGGTAGGGCGGCAGCTCGGGTTGGTCTGAGCATGCGTCGCGCCGCGCTCCTGGCGCTCCTCGTCGCCTGCGCCGGCGCCGAGCCGCCGAGCCCCGAGGCGCATCTCGGGTTCCGACCGGGCGCCGACTCGCTGCTGGCCGACTGGGGCGAGATCCACGGGTACCTGGGCCGGCTGGCCGCGACGTCGCCCCTCGTCCGGCTCGACACCATCGGCCGCTCGACGCTGGGCAAACCGCTGCTGCTGGTCACGCTCGCGAGCGCGCGCAACCAGCGGCGGCTCGACGCCCTGCGGCAGGGCCAGGCCCTGCTGGCGGACCCGCGTCGCATGGACACGGCCACGGCGGACTCCTTGATCCGCAGCCAACCCGCCGTGGTGCTGATCAACAACAACATCCACTCGACCGAGATCGCCTCGAGCCAGATGCAGCTCGAGCTGGCGTGGCTGTTGGCGACGGATCCGGACTGGCGCCGCTTTCTCGACAGCGTCGTCGTGCTGATCGTCCCGTCCGCCAATCCGGACGGGCTCGACACGGTCGTCCACTGGTACCGGCAGCACCGCGGCACGCCGTTCGAGAACGGCCCCCTGCCGTGGCTGTACCACCCGTACGCGGGGCACGACAACAACCGCGACTGGTTCATGCTCACGCAGACGGAGACGCAGGCGCTCACCCGCGTGCTGTATCGCGAGTGGTTCCCCGAGGTGGTGTGGGACGTGCATCAGATGGGGACCCGGGGCGCGCGGCTCTTCGTCCCGCCGTTCAGCGACCCGGTGAACCCCAATCTCGACCCGATGCTCGTGCAGGCCATCAACCTCGCGGGCACTGCCATGGCCGCCGCGGTGCTCGACGCCGGCAAGACCGGGGTGGCCCACCAGCAGCGGTTCGATCTGTGGTGGCACGGCGGGTTCCGCACCGTCCCGGCGCGGCACAACATGGTGGGCATCCTCTCCGAGGCGGCGAGTGCCAGGCTGGCGTCGCCGGCCACCGTCTCGACCGACTCCCTGCGTCCGCCCACGCCGGGGGTCAACTACCCGGCCCCCTGGCCCGGCGGCCCGTGGCACCTGAGTGACATCGTCGAGTACGAGCTGCTCGCGGCCCGGGGACTCCTGCAGCTCGTCGCCACGCATCGAACCGAGTTCGTCCAGCGCTTCGTGACCCTCGGGCGACGGGCGGTCACCGCCGGCAGCACCGAGCCGCCGGCGGCGTTCGTCATTCCGCCGGCGCAACGCGACCGCGGCGCTGCCGCCCTGCTGGCCAACCTGCTGCTCGCGACCGGCATCGAGATCCAGCGGGCCACCGCCCCGTTTGCGGCGGGCGGCATGACGTATCCGGCCGGGACGCTGATCATCCCGCTGGCGCAGCCGTTTCGCGCGCACGTGAAGGACCTGCTCGAGCCGCAGCGCTACCCGGACCGCCGTGAGTATCCCGGCGGCCCGCCCGTTCCGCCCTACGACGTCGCCGGCTGGACGCTGGGCCTGCAGATGGGGGTCGCGGTCGCGACCATCGACACGATGGTCGCGGCTGCCAGGGAACCGGTCGATACCGTGGTGCCGCTCCCGGGGCGGGTGTTCGGCGCCGGGCCGCAGCTGGTGCTCGGCAACCGGGCGAACGCGGAAAGCGGCGCGATCGCGGCAGCGCTGGCGGCCGGGGCCCGCGTCTGGCTCGCCGCGCAGCCGCTGGTGATCGCCGGCGACACGCTGGCGGCGGGCACGGTCATCGTGGACAGTGCGCCCGCGGCGCTGGAGCGGGCGATCCTGGCCCGCGCTGAACGGGCGGGCTTCGACGTGTGGCGCGCGGCCGGCCTCACGCCCAACGGCCCGGTCTACCGCCGACTCCCGCGGGTGGCGCTCTACCGGCCGTGGACCGCCAGCATGGACGAGGGCTGGACCCGGTGGGTGCTGGAGCGGTTCGACATCCCGCACCAGACCGTCACCGACTCCGTGCTCCGCCGGGGGGACCTGCGGCGGGACTTCGACGTCCTGCTGCTGCCCGATCTCAGCCGCAGGAGCCTCGAGGAGGGACACCCGGAAGAGGCCGTTCCCCCAGGGTTTTCGGGGGGTCTTGGACCCGCCGGTGTGCGCGCGGTCACGGAATTCGTGGCGGCGGGCGGTACCTTGGTGGCGCTGGATGGTTCAAGTGATTTCGCGGTCTCGGCCCTTAAGCTCCCTGTTCGCAACGCCCTAGAGAATCAGGGATCCGAGACTCAGGGCTCGCGTTTTTCGGCGCCGGGCTCTATTTTCGGGGTGGTTTTTGCGCCCGGGGCCCTGTGGCTTCGGTCTGGGTTGCCCGATTCGGTGGCCGCGTTCGTGGACGGCCCACGGGCATTCGCAGTCGCCGGGCCGGCGCGGGTGGTGGCGCGGTACGCCGCCTCGCCCCTGCTATCCGGCTACGTGCAGGCCCCGGAGCGGGTGGCCGGGCAGCCAGCGGTGGTCGAGGTTTCCGTCGGTCGCGGCAGGGCCGTACTGATCGGGTTTCGGCCCCAGCATCGGGGTCAGACTCACGCGACCTTCAAGTTGCTGTTCAACGCGGTCCTGTTCGGGACCGCCCCGTGAGCCGGCGCCAGCGGCGGAAGCTCGCGCCCATCTCGCTCGGAGGGGATGACTGATGCGGAGACTACCCGGAGTCCTTCTGGCTGGGGCGCTGCTCGTGACGGTGGCTGTGCCGGCCGGCGCGCAGGACGAGGCGGGCTGGCAGAACATGTGGTTCTGGGGCGTGCACAGCAGTGTGGGCGCCTACAAGACGGCCACCAGCGGCGGCACGGAGTTTCACGTTGGCGTCGGCGGCCACTGGTTCATCACGGGCAAGCGGGCCGGTCTCTACCTGGCGTACGACCAGCTGTTCTATCCGAACGGCCCGGCGTCGCCGGCCAACGGCCGCATCGCCGACTTCACGTCCGCGACGGGGTTCCGGGACGTGCAGTGGGATCAGGGCCGCTACATCAAGGCCGACCTCATTGCCATCCCGCTCAGGGGCTATTTCCAGGTGCTCGCGGGCGCGGGGGTGCTGATCCACCAGATCTCCGATCCGGTGGCGCTCGGCACGTTCGCCTCAGCAGCCGATCAGGACTTCTCGCAGTTCCTGGTGGAGGAGGCCGCCACCCGGGCATTCTGGAATCTGATGGTGGGATTCCAACTGCGTCTGGGCAGTCAGCTGGCCCTCGCGGGCACGTACGAGTTCATTCCCTCGGCGCGGGACTTCCTCATCACGGCCGAGCAGCACGTGCTGACCGGGTACCTGCGGGTGGCGTTGGGCAGCCGGCGGGAGGACGTGGGCGGGGTCCGCTAGCCCTCTGTTTCCGCCAGATCGGACGCGGGG
>JBFGDF010000138.1:0-8622 GCA_041580775.1 Gemmatimonadales bacterium | reverse complement strand
GATGCCGGGCACGATACGGTCGAGGCGAACGCGCGGCTCGGGTTCCCGCCCGATCTGCGCAACTACGGGATCGGCGCGCAAATCCTGATCGACCTCGGCCTGTCGTCGATCCGGGTGCTGACCAACAACCCGCGGAAGCTCGTGGGCCTCGAAGGGTACGGGTTGGAGATGGTGGCCCGTGTGCCGATCGTGCCGCCGTCCACCAAAGACAACCGGGCCTACCTCGCCGTGAAGCGCGACAAGCTCGGACACCTGCTCGCCGAGTGACGTGACCCCCGCCCCGTCCGCGCCCCCCGCCCCGTCCGGCCGGGCGGTGGTGTGCGCCAGCCGGTTCAACGAAGCCGTCACCCGGCGGCTGGTCGACGGCGCGCTCGGCGTGCTCGCCGCCGGGGGCTACGATGCGGCGCGGACCGACGTACTGTGGGTCGACGGTGCCTTCGAGCTGCCGCTCGTGCTCGACCGGGCCCTCGCCACCGGACGCTACCGGCTGGCCGTGGCGGTCGGGGCCATCGTCCAGGGGGAGACCCCGCATTTCACCTTCATCGCGACCGAGGTCACGCGCGGCCTCGGGCAGGTGGCGCTGACTCGCGGGGTGCCGGTGGGCTTTGGGGTCCTCACGTGCGAGACGCTCGACCAGGCGATGGCGCGCGCCGGCGGAGCGGCCGGCAACAAGGGGGTCGAGGCGGCCGAAGCCGCGCTCCGGTCGCGGCGGGCGCTCGATGCCCTGGAGGGTCATGCTGCGCCGTGAGTCTCGGGTCCGGGCGCGCGCGCTGCAGCTCCTCTACGCCTGGGAACTCCAGGGACGGCCGGCGGTCCGCGCCGTGGCGGATGGTCTGTACGCCGTGCACGGTGGGCATGATCGCGTCTGGGAGGACGCGGAACGGCTGGCCCTCGCGGTCGCGACGGCCGTCGACGAGTTGGATGGCGCGATCGTGCCGGAACTCACCCGCTGGCGGCTGGCGCGCGTCGGGGTGAACGAGCGGAACATCCTGCGCCTGGCCGCGCATGAGCTGCAGCAGGGCGCCCTGCCGGCGCCCGTGATCATCTCGGAAGCCCTGCGGCTGGCGCACTGGTTCGCCGGTGCCAAGGCGGGCGCCTTCGTCAACGGCGTGCTGGACACGCTGGCGCGGCGGATGGGGCGTCTGTGAAGATCCTCGCCGTCAACTGGCTGGACCTCGAAAACCCGCAGGCGGGGGGAGCGGAGGTCCATTTCTTCGAGATCTTCGCCCGCCTGGTGGGTGCCGGCCATGACGTGACGCTGGTGACGTCGGGTTGGGCGGGGGCGGCGCCCCGGGCCACGGTCCGCGGCATCGCGATCCACCGGATCGGCGGACGCCACACGTTCGCGCTGCGTGGCCGGGGCGCGGTGCGGCGGGCGCTGCGCGAGGACGCCTACGACGTCGTCGTGGAGGATGTCAACAAGCTGCCGTTGTTCCTCCCGGCCGTCACGCGCCTGCCCTGCTACGTGATCGTGCCGCACCTGTTCGGGACGACCGCGTTTCATGAGGCCGCGTGGCCGGTGGCCACGGTCGTCTGGCTGGCGGAGCAGCCGGTGCCGACGGTGTACCGGCGGGCGGCGTTTCACGCCATCAGCGACAGTACGCGCGACGACCTCGTGGCGCGCGGCGTCGCGGCCGAGCGCGTGCGCGTCATCTACCCCGGGGTGGATACCGTCTGGTTCACACCGGAACCCGCGACAGTACGCGCCACGGCGCCGACCTTCCTGTACGTCGGGCGGCTGAAGCGTTATAAAAGAGTGGAGACGGCCATCAGAGGCGTGGCCTTGGCCCGGCAGGGGGGGCGGGATGTGCGGCTGGACATCGCGGGCCAGGGAAACGACCGGCCGCGGCTCGAGCGAGTCGTGGCGGATCTTGGGCTCGAGGGGCCGGTTCGGTTTCTCGGGTTCGTGTCCGAAGAGGAGAAGCGCACGCTGCTGCGCCGGTCCTGGGCCACGGTGTTCCCGTCCCTGAAGGAAGGGTGGGGGATCACGAACGTGGAAGCGGCAGCCTGCGGGACGCCGGCCGTCGCGGCCGACAGCCCGGGGCTGCGGGAATCGGTGCGCCACGAGGTCACCGGCCTGCTCGTTCCCCCCGACGACCCTGCCGCCATCGCGGCCGCCCTGACCCGGCTGGCCGGGGATCCCGCGCTGGTCACCCGCCTCGGCCGGGGTGGCCGCACGTTTGCCGAGTCGCTGTCATGGGAGGCAGCCGCGGCCCAGACGGCCGATCATCTCGACGAGACAGTCCGCGCCGGCCGGCGCGGAGGAAAGGAGCAATAGCCGTGCACACCACGGTGACGGCCCGCCACTGCGAAATTCCCGACGACCTGCGGACCCGCGCGCTCGACGTGGCGGCGAAGCTCGCCAAGATCGCGCACCGTCCGCAGCGCATGGACATCGTGTTCGACGACGATCACCAGCGGAAGGTCGTCGAACTGCGGGTGTCCCTGCCGCGCAACCAGACGCTGATCGGCAGCAGCGAGTCGACCGACTTCAGCACGTCCCTCGACCGGGCGGCCGAGAAGCTGCGCTCCCAACTGGTGAAGGATGCGGAACGCGCCAACCGGCGCCAGCCTGCCACCTGAGCGATGCCGAAACTGACCGTCCGGGAGCTGATCGAGGAGAAGCGGCAGTCGCTCCAGCTCGACGTGCTCACCGGCGACGTTGGCCTCGACCGACCGATCACGGAGCCGGAGATCTCGAGTCCCGGACTGGTGCTCGCCGGGTACATGGCCCGGTTTGCCGCCAAGCGGTTGTACGTACTCGGCGAGACCGAAATCGCGTTCTTGCGGTCGCTCAAGCCGGCCAATCGCGCGGTGGCGGTGCAGGGGTTCTTCCAGCACGAGTTGCCGTGCGTGTTCATCACCAAGGGACTGAGCGTGCCGCGCGGGCTCCTCGCGGTGGCGCGGGAACGCGCGATCCCCGTCGTCCGGTCCAAGCTCAAGACGGCCGAGTTCTATTCGCGGATCACGCCGTTCCTGCAGGAGGCCTTCGCCCCGCGGACGACGATCCACGGCTCCCTGGCAGACGTCTATGGGGTGGGTCTGCTGTTCGTAGGACGGTCGGGGATCGGCAAGAGCGAGTGCGTGCTCGACCTGGTCGAGCGCGGGCACCGGTTGGTCGCCGACGACGTCGTCCACGTGTCGCGCCGCGGCGCGGACGTGCTCCTGGGCCGCGGCCACGAGCTGTCACACCACTTCATGGAAATCCGCGGCGTCGGCCTGGTGGACGTCAAGGCACTGTTCGGCATCCGGTCGGTGCGGCAGCAGAAGCGCATCGAAGTCGTCGTGGAACTGCTCGAATGGGACACGACGGCCGACGTGGAGCGGACCGGGCTCGACCACAAGACGATTGAGGTTCTCGGCGTCACGCTCCCGCAGGTCTTCGTGCCGCTCAATCCGGGCAAGAACATCACCGTCATCTCCGAAGTCGTGGCCATGAATCACCTGCTGCGGTACAGTGGGTACGACGCGGCGAGGGCGTTCAACGACCGTCTGCTGAAACAGCTCGCCAAGCAGCGGGAACTGCGGGAATACCTCAGCGAGGACTATGAGTGAGCCGCTGCGCGGGGTGGTAGTCTCCCACGCGGCCCTGGCGCAGGCCCTCGTCGAGGCCGTGGCCCGCATCACGGGACACGCCGAGGGGCTCGTCCCCGTCAGCAACGACGGCTGCAGTCGGGACGCGCTGGAGCAGCGCCTGGCGGACGCCGTCGGCGGACAGCCCGCGCTGGTGTTTGTGGATCTCCCGAGCGGGAGCTGCCTGCTGGCGTCCGCCAAGTTCGCGCGCAGCCATCCCGACGTCGCGATCGTGGCGGGGGTGAACCTGGCCATGCTGGTGGATTTCCTCTATCACCGCGATCTGAGCGTCCACGACGCCGCGGCGCGGGCGGTGGCGACGGGCAACCGGTCGGTGAAGGCTCTGCCATGACCGACGTGCTCGTGCGCGTGGACGATCGCCTGGTCCACGGGCAGGTGGTCGTGGGCTGGGGTCAGGCGCTCGGGTTGCGCCACATCGTGCTGGTGGACGACGCCATCCAGGCGAGTCCGTGGGAGCAGGACCTGTACCGCATGGGGGTGCCGAGCGCCATGCAGATCGAATTCGTCTCGGTGGCGGACGCGGCGACGGGGTTTCCGCGGTGGTCGGCCGACGCGGCGCACACCATCCTCCTGCTCGGCAGTGTCGACACGCTGGCCCGGCTGTGTGCCGTCGCCCCCGTTCGGCGGGTCAACCTCGGAGGGATTCACCAGCAGCCCGGCCGCCACGAGCACCTGCCGTACGTCTTTCTCACGGACGAGGAAGCCGACCGCTTGCGCGCGCTCGATCGGGCCGGCGTCGAGATTTCGGCGCAAGACGTGCCGACGCGCCGGGCCGTGCCGATCGAGGAGCTGTTGGCGTGAGCACCGACGTGATCGTCGCCCTGCTGGTGTGGGGGGTCATCGCCGGCCTGGATCTCGTCAGCGTGCTCCAGGCGATGGTCGGGCGTCCCCTGGTGGCGGCCACCGTCGCAGGCGCGATCGCCGGGGACCCGGCCAACGGCGTCATGATCGGGATGGCGCTGGAGCTGTTTGCGTTGGAGTTCCTGCCCGTCGGGGGCGCGCGGTACCCCGACTACGGACCGGCAGCGGTGGCGGCGGCGACGGCGGCCGTCGGCCTGCCGCCCGGGCAGCTCGGCGTGCCGCTCGTGCTGGGCCTGGTACTGGCGTACGTCGGTGACTGGAGCATCGTGGGCCTGCGCCGCTGGAACACGTGGCGGGTGCGGCGCGCCGCCGGCGGACTCGACGCGGGAGACCTGGGCACGATCAGCCGGGTCCAGCTCGGCGGCATCCTGTGGGACGCCCTGCGCTCACTGGCCCTCACCGGGGCCGGGCTCGGGCTGGCCTGGGCGGTGCGCACGGCGCCGCCACTCGATGCCCGGCGCGGGCTGCTGCTCACGGCCGTACTCATCGGCATCGGGCTCGCAAGCGCGGCGCAGAACGCGCTGCGGCTGGCGGATCCGCGCCGCGCGGGATGGTGGCTTGCGCTCGGACTCGCGGGAGGGACGGCATGGGTCGTCCTCCGCTGAGCGCGTTTGTCCGCACCAGCCTGCGGTTGCTCACCGTCCAGGCGTGCTGGAACTACGAGCGGATGATCGGCGTGGGGCTCGGGTACGCCTCGGAGCCGCTGCTGCGGGCGCTGCCCGGCGGCCGGTCGGGCGAGCCGTACGGGGCGGCCATGCGCCGGGCGACGCAGTATTTCAATGCGCATCCGTATCTCACGGGGCTCGCCGCCGGAGCCCTGGCCCGCGCGGAACATGCGGGCACCCCGGGCGAACAGGTCGAACGCCTGCGCGGGACGCTGCTCGGCCCGTTGGGGGCGGTGGGAGACCGGCTCGTCTGGGCCGGGACGCTCCCGGCCGCCTCGGCCGTCGGACTCGCGTTGTCCGCCTCGGCGCCCGCCGGCATTGGGGTGGCGGCGCTGCTGACGCTGTACAACGTCCCGCACGTCGCGCTGCGCGTGTGGGGCCTCCGAGCGGGGTGGCGCTCCGGGACCGGGCTCGCCAAAGCCCTGGGAACGCCGCTGCTGCGCGCGGCGCTGCGCATCGTCGGGCCGCTGGCAGCGGTCTGCGTGGGGCTGGCGCTCCCGCCCGTCGCCGACCGGCTGGCCGGTGACCTGGAACTGGCGGCGTGGGTGGGCGCCGCCGGGGCCGCCGCCGCCGCCTGGATCGTGGGCCGGTGGCTGGCCCCCACCCTGGGGGTCGTGCGCCTCGGTCTCCTCGGGGCCGTCATCGTGTGGCTCGGGACGGCCTGGTGACCGGCGTCGAGCGCGCCGTCGCGATCGTCAACCCGCTGGGCCTGCATGCGCGCCCGGCGGCGGCGTTCGTGAAGGTGGCCGCCGCGTTCACCGCCGACATCCACGTGGAAAAGGACGGGATGCTCGTGAACGGGAAGAGCATTATGGGAGTGATGACGCTGGCCGCCGAGTGCGGGAGCTCCATTACGATCCGGGCCGTGGGTGGTGATGCCGAGGCGGCCGTCGAGGCGCTGGCGGACCTCGTGCAGCGCGGGTTTGACGAAGCGTACCGGGACTACTGAGCACGATGAGCGGACGTCTGCTGTACGGGAGCGGGGTGTCGCCCGGGATCGCCGAGGGGCCCGCGGTGGTGCTGCAGCTCGAGTTTCCCACGGTGCCGCACCGGGTGGTGCCCCCGGATGCCGTCGAGCGCGAAGTCGAGCGCCTCTACGATGCGATCGTGGCCGTCCGCCAGACGCTCGAGCGCCTGCGGGTGCGGGCCAGCGAGCGGGTGGGGACCGAAGAGGCGAAGATCTTCGACGCGCAGCTCCTGATGCTCGAGGATCGCGAGTTCCTCGGTCAGGTCGAGCGCCTCATCCGCGACAACCAGTTGGCCGCGGAACGCGCCTTCGAGTTCAAGGCGTTGGAGGTGCGCGCCCTCTGGGCCAACTCCGCCAACACCCAGCTGCGGGACCGGGTCGCCGATCTCTCCGGCGTCCAGCTCCGCGTGCTGAACTACCTGCTGGAACGGCGGGACGACGAGGTCCTGCACGCCCACGACCGCCCGGCGATCATCGTCACGCGGGAGGTCACGCCGGGGCTCACGATCCAGTTCGACCGCGAGCACGTGGCGGGGTTCGTGAGCGAGGAGGGGACGCGCACCGCCCATGCGGCGATTCTCGCGCGCAGTCTCGGGATCCCCTGCGTCATGGGCCTGCCCCACGCCCTCGAGCGCATCCCCGCTGGGCGCGAGCTCGTGATCGACGGCACGCGCGGCACCGTGATCGTGTCGCCGACGCCGGAGGATGTGCGGGCGGCGCACGCCTTCGACGAGCGGCGCCACAAGCTGCTCGCGGACCTGGAGACCATCGGGCGGGAGCCGGCCGTGACCCTCGACGGGGCCCGCATTCCCCTGCGCGGCAACCTCGACCTGCCGGAAGAACTGGCGCCCTTGGCGCGACATGGTGCGGAAGGCGTCGGCCTGCTGCGCACCGAATTCATGATCGTCGGACGGGCCAGCCTGCCCAGCGAGAGCGAACAGCTCGACTACTTCCGCCGTGTGGCGCGTCAGTTTCCGCAGGATCCGGTCACGGTGCGAAGCTACGACGTGGGCGGCGACAAGTTCCCGGCCGCGTTTCGCATCGGGCCGGAGCCCAATCCCTTCCTCGGATGGCGGGCGCTGCGGGTCTGCCTCGACCGCCCGCAGGTGTTCATCACCCAGCTGCGTGCCCTGCTGCGGGCTCGGCTCGATGGCGACGTGCGCCTCATGCTGCCGCTGGTGATCGAAGTGGGGGAGGTGACCCGCACCCGGGAGCTGATCGCCGAGGCGCGCGAGGCCCTGCGCCGCGACGGGCTGCGGGCGGCCGATCACCTGCCGGTGGGGGTGATGGTGGAGACGCCGGCCGCCGTGACGGTCGCCGATCAGCTGGCCGACCACGCCGACTTCCTGAGCGTCGGCACCAACGACCTCACGCAATACACGCTGGCGCTCGACCGCGGGAACGCGCGACTCGCCGCCCGCTTCAGCGGATTCCATCCTGCCGTGCTGCGCCTGCTCCGCGATGTGGCCGCCGTCGGGGCGGCGCGCGGGACGCCGGTCAGCGTGTGCGGCGAGATGGCCTCGGAGCCGTTCGGCATCTTCCTGCTGCTCGGGCTGGGGTATCGCGAGCTGTCCGTGGCGCCCACGGCGCTGCCGCTGGTGCGCTGGCTGGTCCGACACTTGCGGACCACCGATGCCGAGGCTGCCGCCGAGGCAGCCCTGACGGCCACGAGTGCGGCCGAGGCCCTGCGGCACCTGCAGGAGCGCCTCGCGGCGCTCGTCGACCTCGATCTCGTCGCTGCCGGCTGGTTGCCCGGGAACCGGCCGGCGGCTAGCTTGGAAGAGCACCGCGGGCCCGGGTAGGCGCCGCGGTATCGTGTTGTATTGAAAGGGCTTGCATGACGACGCACCGACACATCATGTCCTCGGAATCCGTCACCGAGGGCCACCCCGACAAGATTGCCGATCAGATCTCCGACGCCGTCCTCGACGCCATGCTGGCCAAGGATGCCGCGTCGCGGGTTGCCTGCGAGACGCTGGTGACGACCGGGATGGTCGTGGTCGCGGGGGAGATCACGACGTCCGCCTACGTGCACGTGCCGGAAGTGGTCCGGCAGACGGTCGAGCGGATCGGCTACACCAGCGGCGATTTCGGGTTCGACTACAAGACCTGCGCGGTGTTGACGTCGATCGACCGGCAGTCGCCGGACATCGCGCAGGGCGTGGATACGGGCGGGGCGGGCGACCAGGGCATGATGTTCGGGTACGCGTCGGACGAGACGCCTGAGCTGATGCCGGCGCCGATCATGCTCGCCCACCGGCTGACGCAGCGCCTCGCGCAGGTGCGCGCGTCGGGCGAGCTGGGGTGGCTGCGGCCCGACGGCAAGAGCCAGGTGAGCGTCGAGTACGAGGGCGCGACGCCGGTGGCCGTCCGGGCCGTCGTCGTCTCGACCCAGCACGCGCCCGACATCGCCCAGGCCGCGCTCGAGGAAGCCGTGCGCGAAATCGTGATCAAGCCGGTGCTCGACGCGTCCGGGATCGAGCACGCGCAGCCCAAGCTGTACATCAATCCCACGGGCCGGTTCGTGATCGGCGG
>JBFGDF010000137.1:0-8688 GCA_041580775.1 Gemmatimonadales bacterium | reverse complement strand
GCGCCGGCGCGGGGATCGCGCGCGGCGTCCTTCACCTGCGCCGCCAGGTAGACGGCTCCCCCGTAATTCCGATCGGTGAACTCGGTCTGACCCAGCGCCAACATGCGCCTCGCCTGCGTCGCACCCGCCGGATCCCGTCCCTGCATGGCTTGCACGGCCACCTCGGCTTCGGCCAGGGCCGCCGCGGCTTCGGCGCGCGTCGCCAGCGACTGGGCGCGGGCCATGGACCGGACGACCTCGCGAATGGCCTCCTCCAGCCGCCGCTGGAGGCCGGCGATCTGCGCGTCCTTCTCGAGCATCTGGAGGTCGAGTGCCGCCACGCGCCGCTGCAGCTCGCGCATTTCGGCCATCTGCACGACGGTGTCCACCAGAACGATCGTGTCCGGCGGCATGAGGATCGGTTCGGGGGCTTGCTGCACCGGAGCGCGGGAGCAGGCGACGAGGAGGCCAACCGATACCCCCGCCAGCCCCACATGGCGGAGGGGGGCGATCAGTCGAGCCCGCAGCATGCCGTCTCCATGAGTCTCCAAGTGCCTCGTAGCCTTGTAGTATAAGCTAGCGACGGCGCGTCGGGAAACCCGTGATGAGGAGCACGGTTCTTGGGCGCACGCTGGGCCCGCCGGCGCGACCGGGCCGGTTCACGCCACGGAGCTGCGCCGCCGTTGCCGCCGTTCGGGGACGCTCCCTATAGTTCGAGGCATCGTTTCCAAGGACGACCTTCCATGAGCACGAAGAAACGCTCCCCGCGACGCCCGCGCTCGACGCCGACCGCGCCGACGTCCGGTCTGCAGCTTACGACCGCGCCCACCCGGCCCCACGCGACCGTGCTGACCGCGGCCGCGCTGCGGTTTCTCACCGAGCTGCATCGCACGTTCGAGCCCCGTCGCCGCGATCTGCTGGCGCGCCGCACGGCGGTCCGGGCTGCGATCGACGGCGGCACCATGCCCGATTTCGCCCCCGCCACGCGGCAGATCCGCGAAGGTGACTGGACGGTCGCCGCCATCCCTCCCGATCTCCAGGACCGCCGCGTCGAGATCACCGGTCCGGTCGATCGCAAGATGGTGATCAACGCTCTCAACTCGGGCGCGTCGGTGTACATGGCGGACTTCGAGGACGCCAACAGCCCCACGTGGGCCAACAACGTCGAGGGGCAGATCAACCTGCGTGACGCGGTCCGCCGCACCATCACGTTCACCAACCCCCAGGGCAAGCGCTACGCACTCGACCCGACGACCGCCGTGCTGTTCGTCCGGCCGCGCGGGTGGCACCTGCTCGAGCGCCACTGCCTCGTGGACGGCGACCCCATCTGCGGCTCGCTGTTCGACTTCGGGCTGTTCTTCTTCCACAATGCGCAGGAACAGCTCGACCGGGGGACGGGCCCCTATTTCTACCTGCCGAAGCTCGAGCACGCGGCGGAGGCCCGCTTGTGGAACGACGTGTTCGTCTTCGCGCAGGACTACGTCGGCGTGCCGCAGGGGAGCATCCGGGCGACGGTGCTCATCGAGAACATCCTGGCGTCGTTCCAGATGCACGAGATCCTGTGGGAGCTGCGTGACCACTCGGCGGGGCTCAACTGCGGTCGGTGGGACTACATCTTCAGCTTCATCAAGACATTCGCGGACCGGGAGACCTTCGTGCTGCCCGATCGCGACCAGGTCACCATGAACCGGCACTTCCTGAGCTCGTATGTCGACCTGCTGATCCAGACCTGTCACCGCCGCCGCATCCACGCCATGGGCGGCATGGCGGCGCAGATCCCCATCAAGGGCGATGCCGCCGCCAACGACCGGGCGATCGAGAAGGTGCGCCAGGACAAGCTGCGCGAGGTCCGGGCGGGACACGACGGCACGTGGGTGGCCCATCCGGCGCTCGTCCCGATTGCCAAGGCGGTCTTCGACGAGCACATGCCGCAGCCCAATCAGATCGACCGGACCCGCGCCGAGGTGCGGATCGCGCCGGCCGATCTGCTCGCCGTTCCGGACGGGACGGTCACGGCGGCGGGCGTACGGCACAACGTGGACGTCGGCGTCCGCTACCTGGAAGCCTGGCTCCGCGGCAGTGGCTGCGTGCCGATCTACGACCTCATGGAGGATGCGGCGACCTCCGAGATCTCTCGCACGCAGGTTTGGCAATGGGTGCGGCACGGGGTGACACTCGACGACGGCCGAACCGTGAATGCCGAGTTGGTCCGCGCCACGGTCCGGGACGTGCTGGGGAGTCTCAAGACCGAGCTCGGCGGCGGCTATGCCAAGACCCAGTTCCCGCTGGCCGCCAAGCTGTTCGAGCAGCTCATGACGGCCCCGGAATGCCCGGAGTGGCTGACCCTGGTGGCCTACGACCACATCGACTGACTGTAGGGAGCCTACGACCATGTCAAAGCGCGCGTTTGTGACCGAGCTGGAACGCCGATGGACCTCCGATCCGCGGTGGAAGGGCATCACGCGCCCGTACTCGGCCGAAGACGTCTGGCGCCTCCGGGGCACCGTCCAGATCGATCACACCCTGGCCCGTCGCGGTGCGGCACGGCTGTGGCAGGTGCTGCACGACGAACCCTACGTGGCTGTCCTCAGTGCCGTGACCGGCAATCAGGCCATCCAGGAGGTCCAGGCCGGCCTCCAGGCCATCTACCTGTCCGGGTGGCAGGTGGCGGGCGACGCCAACACGATCGGGGAGGTCTACCCCGACCAGAGTCTGTATCCCGCCGACGGCGCCCCCGCTCTGGTCCGCCGGCTCAACAACGCGCTGCTGCGGGCCGACCAGGTGCATCATCAGCGGGGCGAGCACACCATCGACTGGGTGGTGCCCATCGTCGCGGACGCCGAAGCGGGCTTCGGGGGACTCCTCAACGCGTTCGAGTTGATGAAGCACCTGATCGAGGCCGGCGCCGCAGGCGTGCATCTCGAAGACCAGCTGGCCTCACTCAAGAAGTGCGGGCACCTGGGTGGCAAGGTCCTGGTACCCACCAGCGAGTTCATCAACAAACTGGTGTCCGCCCGGCTCGCGGCGGACGTCGCGGGGGTGGACACCGTGCTGATCGCCCGCACGGACGCGCTCAGCGCCACCATTCTCGCCAACGACATCGATCCCTACGACCGGCCGTTCCTCACGGGCGAGCGCACGCCGGAGGGCTTCGACTACGTGCGCAGCGGGATCGAACAGGCCATTGCGCGCGGGCTCGCCTACGCGCCCTACGCCGACCTGTTGTGGTTCGAAACCTCCCGGCCGGATCTCGACGAAGCCCGGCAGTTCGCGGCGGCGATGCACGCGAAGTTCCCCGGCAAACTCCTGTCGTACAACTGCTCGCCCTCATTCAACTGGAAGCGGCACCTGTCGGATGCCCAGATCGCGAGCTTCCAGAAGGACCTCGGCGCCCTGGGGTACAAGTTCCAGTTCGTCACGCTCTCAGGCTTCCATGCGCTGAACTACGGAATGTTCGAGCTGGCGCGCGCCTACCGCGACCGGGGGATGGCCGCCTACGCGGCCTTGCAGGAGAGGGAATTCGCCGCCGAAGCGCAGGGGTATCAGGCCGCCAAGCACCAGCAGTTCGTCGGCGCCGGGTACTTCGACGATATCACCACCACCGTCACCCAGGGCCGGTCCTCCGTGCTGGCCATGCACGGCTCGACCGAGGAGGAGCAGTTCGACAAGACGGCCTAGGGCAGGCGCGCCGTCTGCCGATAGGGGTAGATATCCACGATCTCCCCCGCGACCAGCTGCGCCTGCAGGTCCTGCCAGAAGGCCGTCGTGTAGAGGGCGCCGTGCGTTCGGAGAAACGCGTCCCGCAACGTCCCGGCGAAGGGAATGAAGCGTCCCAGCTCGACGGGGAACACATCGTCCGGTCCCACGTGATACCAGGGCTCGTCGGACAGCTCGTCTTCCGGATAGCGCGACGCCGGAACGTCACGGAACCGGCACTCCGTCAACAAGCGCAGCTCGTCGTAATCGTAGAACACGACCCGGCCATGGCGCGTGACGCCGAAGTTCTTGAGCAGGAAGTCCCCCGGAAACACGTTGGTCGCGGCGAGGTCGCGGATGGACTGCCCGTAGTCCAGCACGACCCGCAGGGCGTCGGGCTCCTCCGCGTCCCGGAGGTAGAGATCGAGTGGGCGCACCCGTCGTTCCGTATAGAGGTGGTCGATGACGATCTCGTCGCCCTCCTCCCGCACCGTGCGTGAGGCCGCGCCCAGGAGTTCCGCGAGCAGCGCGCGGCTGAACCGCGCCTTGGGAAAGGACAGTCCCTCGAAGCTCTGCGCGTCGACCAGGCGGCCCGCGCGGTCGTGCGAAAACACCAACTCGTAGCGCCGCTTCACCTCGCCCGGCGTGGTTTGCTTGGGCGCCCCGAAACTGTCACGGATCACCTTGAACACCGCATCGAACGACGGGAGCGTGAAGACCGCCATCACCAGCCCCGGCGACCCGGGAGCAATCTCGAAGCGCTCGTCGCTGCGCCGCAGGTGCCGCTGCAGCTCCCGGTAGAACTCGGTCTTCCCATGCTTGTTGTAGCCCAGCGCGCTGTACAGCTCGCCAACCGGCTTGACGGGCATCACCGAACGCAGGAACTCGATGGTCTCGGCGGGCTGGGCGACCTCGGCATGGAAGTACGACCGCGTGAAGCTGAAGACGACGCTCACCTCGGCCTCGGCACAGAGTACTGCGTCCACGGCGATCCCCCGCGAGCCGTGCGCCAGCGCCAGCACGAGCGGCATGATCCGGTTGGCGCCGCGCGCGCGGCCGACGACGTACGCGCCCTTCCGCCGATAGAACACCGGCTCCAGCACGTCGAAATCCTCGATCGTGATCGGCGCCTGGCCGGCGGCCCAGGCCCGCGCAACCTCCGCCGCCACCCGCCGGGCGTCCCGAGGCAGGTCAGCGAACGGCGCCGCAAACCGGCAGTCCTCCAGCATGCGGTGCACCGTCGCGTCCGCGTCGCGGTCGATCCGATACGTCCGGATGGGGTGCTGGGCGAGCGGGGACGGCACACGCTCGAAGAGATAGTCGAGGTACTCGACCGCCGGGTTGACTCCCACCGTGCGGAAGATCCGCCGGGTCACCGAGTTGAAAAACGTCTCGGCCACCTCGCCCGCGGGATGCCCGGCGATACGCTCCGAGTAGGCCGCGCGCAGCGCGCCCCAGAGCGGTTCCTCCCGCTCGCGGTCCCCCAGCGCGCGCCGCACGGCGACGACGACCTCGCCCACCACCCGCTCATACAGGTCCAGCCGTTCGCGGGCATCCCGGAGCGAGCCCTGCCAGTCCCGCTGCTCGAAGCGCGGCTTCCCCCGCCGCGTGATCGCGAGGAACGTCTCGTGGTACCGGTCGAAGCCGGCGCGGATCGCGTCCGCACCGACGACCGCATGAGGGTTCCGAATGCCGCGTGCCATGCTCACAGCCTGCTCTGCGCCCGAAGGCCTGCCGCGCGCCACCGGAGCGGCGCGACGGTCGTCCTCAGCGCTTCAGTTTGTCGACGAATATCTTGCGCGCCTTGGCGACCTTCGGGGCGACGACGACCTGACAGTACCCCTGGCCGGGGTTCCGTCGAACGTAGTCGTCGTGATAGGGCTCCGCCGGATAGAACGTGTCCAGCGGGACCACCGCGGTGACGATGGGATCGTCCCACAGCCCTCGGGCACCGAGCTCGGCGATGACATGCTCCGCCACGTCCCGTTGCTCGGACGAATGCGTGAAGATGACCGACCGGTATTGCGACCCGACGTCGGCTCCCTGGCGGTCGACCGTCGTGGGGTCGTGGATCGTGAAGAAGACGTCGAGCAGCTCACGGTACGCGATCACGTCCGGATCGAACGTGACCTGGACGACCTCCGCGTGTCCGGTCGTTCCGGTGCACACGAACTCGTACGACGGGTTGGGCACGTGGCCACCGGCGTACCCGGACTTGGTGGCAGCAACGCCCCTGAGTTCGTCGAACACGGCTTCCAAGCACCAGAAACAGCCACCGCCGAGGGTGGCGAGTTCCGTCCTTGCCATTGCGGGTCTCGCTCTCCTGTCAGACCGTCGACGGCCGCTCGTGCCGCACCGCCGCCAGCACCTGCTCGACACGCGGATCGGCCTCCAGGGATTCCACCTCCGCCGGGAGTCGCCGCCGCCAGTTGGGGTACTGCTCGACCGTCCCGGGCACATTCACCTGATCGACCTGCCCCAGGACGTCCTCCAGTTGAACCGTGAGCACCTGCGAGGGGGACCGCGCCAGAAAGCGGTAGATCGCGGTCACGAGCTCGGGGGGCACCGCGTCGGGAGAGCGCGGATCGACGCCGGCTGGCGCCAAGCCCTCCCCGGCGAGCGCTGCCAGGGCACGCGCGCGATCGTCCGGCCGCGCGGCCTCCTGCCGGCGCCGCCTCGCCTCGTCGGGAAACAGCTGAAGGGCGGCCCGGACGGCCAAGTCACGACCCAGCCACCAGCCCGGAAGCGTGGGCAGATCGTGGGTGGTCACCGCCACGAGTGCCTGCGCCGGATACGCCGAGGGCGGGAGGAACGCGCCGTCCCCGTCGCGACTGAAGTAGAAGACTCGGTACGCCAGCACCCCCAACGCCGCCAGCTCGGCCCGGACCTCGTCAGGAACCGTGCCGAGATCCTCGCCCACGACGACACACGCATTCCGACGGCTCTCCAACGCCAGCACCCCGAGTAGGTCCGCGAAGGGGTAGTGCACGTACGCCCCGTCCTGCGCCGTGCTGCCGGCCGGGATCCAAAACGTGCGCTGAAGCGCCATGACGTGATCGAGGCGCACGGCCCCCGCGTGACGCATGTTGGCGCGCAGCGCCTCGATGACGGGTGCGTAGGCGGCGTCCCGCAGGCGCCACGGGACCAGGGGGGATAACCCCCAGTCCTGGCCGCCGAGGTTGAAATCGTCGGGCGGGGCGCCCAGGCTCGCACCGCGCGCAAACAGCCCCCGGCCGGCCCACGTGTCGAAGCCCGCCTGATCCACGCTCACGGCAACGTCGAGGTACAGCCCCAGCGTCGCCCCCACCTCCCGGGCACGCCGCTCGGCGGCGCCAAGCTGGAGGGCGCACTGCCACTGCAACCACTCATAGAATTCCACCCGCTGGCGCCGACTCGCCGCGAACGCCGTGACGGCCGACCCCTCCGGATCCTGGTAGGCATCGGGCCACTCCGGCCACGACCGGGCGGGGGGCTGCTGCGACCGGAAGTGTTCGGCCAGCGCCTCGAACACGGCGTAACGCCGCAACGCGGGTCCGCGTTCGACGCGGAATCGGTCGAACGCCGCGGCTCGCTCCGCACCGCTCGTGAGTTGGCGCTCGCGAAACTGCCGGTACAGCGCCTCCAGCACGGGCTGCTTCAAGGCCGCGACGGCTGCATAGTCGATCTCGGTGGCGGCGCGCACCGCTGCGAGGCGCGCGCGAAACTCCGCCGACGCGACCTCGGCCTGCACGGCGGCGCACTCCGCGAATTCCGCCGTCGCCTCGACATCGAGGTGCAGCGGGTTCCAGAACGCACGACTCGACGCGCTGTACGGGCTGGCGTGCCGCGGCTCGCCGGGGAACAGCGCGTGGAGCGGGCTCACGCCGACCAACGCCGCGCCCCGGGACGTACAGACGTCCACCAGGGCGGCCAGATCGGTGAAGTCGCCGATCCCCCAGTTGCGGTGCGAGCGCACCGCGTACAGCTGCACGGCGGGGCCCCACACCCGCCCCGGCGCGCCGGATTCCCCGTGCTGAAAACAGGTGGCCGGCGCGACGATCACGGTGGTCTGCCGCACGGCGTCGGCGGCGGCACCGGCGTGGTGCACCTCGAGCCGGTGATACCCTTGCGGCGGAACGACGGGGAGCGGCCACGCCAACCGAACGAACGCCTCGCCTTCCGCGTGCACTCGCTCCGTGACCGGGAGCGCGTCCGGCGCCACCGTGCCGGCGTGCCTCGTCCCGTCTTCCAGCCACAGCGTCCACTCGAGCGCCGTCCCGAGACGCGCCACCGGCACGGCCAGCGGCACCGTCACCCCGGTCAGCGGCTCGCGTACGACGAGCACCGGTGGGGTGACGCGCCGCCACTCGGCGGCATCGAGCCACGCGAGCGAGGCCGCCGCGGTCGTCTCGGAGTCCGCCGCCACGCCCATGCTCTCGAGCAGCGCACGGCAGGTGGCATCGGTCACGCGATGCACCGAGCCCCAGATGTCGTGGTATTCCAACCGGATGCCGCAGCGCTCGGCCAGCCGGGCGAGCGCCGACAACTCGCTCACGCGCTCCTGCCGATCCGCAGCCGTCGCAGCCGCGCCGCGTCGGTCACCGCGGGGCCCGTCGGAACAGGACCGCGCCGAGTGGAGGCACCGTGATGGTGAGCGACTGGTCGTGGCCGTGCATCGGGACGGGCACCGTCTCCGCGCCGCCGAGATTGCCCTGCCCGCTGCCACCGTACAACGGAGCGTCGCTGTTCAGGGCCTCCTGCCAGGCGCCAGCATACGGGACGCCCACCCGATAGTTGTGGCGCGGGACCGGCGTGAAGTTGCACACGCAGGCGACCGGCCGATCGCGCGCGCGATTCCAGCGCAGGAAGCTCACGACGCTCTGCTGGCTATCGTTGCAGTCGATCCACTCGAACCCGGCCGGCTCGAAGTCCTGCTCGTGGAGCGCCGGCTCGCCGCGCAGGAACGTGTTGAGGTCGCGCACCCAGCGCTGGAGCCCGCGGTGCGGCGCTTCCGCGAGCAGGTGCCAGTCGAGG
>JBFGDF010000136.1:0-8759 GCA_041580775.1 Gemmatimonadales bacterium | reverse complement strand
TAGAGGCCGTGGTGGTCGGTGAGCGCGAGCGCGGGGTAGCCGAGCTGGACGGCGCGCTGCGCGAGCGCCTCGGGCGGCGTGGTGCCGTCGAGGAACGAGAACGCCGAGTGGGCGTGGAGCTCGATGTACATGGCGTGGACGGCGAGGCGGCGTCAGGGCTGCTGCAGGAACCACTCGCCCGTCGCGAGGTCTTCGAACAGCACGACGTGCGCACCGCCGGTGAGGACGACCTCGACGTAGCGGCGGTGGATGGGCGTGCGCCACCATTCATCGTCGATGCGCCATTCTTCCACGATCACTTCTACCTGTCGCCCGTCCCCGCCCGACGGTCCCCCGCCGTCCTGCCCGTCCGCCCGGCGGTCTCCCTCTTCCCTTCCACCCAACCCTGACGGTCCCCCACCACGCTTCAGCCCCACCCGGCGGTCCCCATCACTCCCATCACCCAACCCGTCCGGACTTGGGGACTCACGCTCCGCACGACTGCCGGGCTCTGTCCCGCTGTCCCTCTTCTCTGCTGTTGGGCTCCGCTCATCGGTCTCTTGTTGCACTACCCACGTTGGCCGCCCCCAGGTATCGATCGTGACGTCCACCCGGGAAGGCAGGTTCAGGGCTCGAAGGCGATCAGGGCGTAGCGGCGTTCGGGAAGACGGGACCATGGCTGTACCTCGACGACGCGGTAGAGGACTTGGCGCTTGAGGCGGTCGTGGATCTCACGGGCGGCGAGCCGGAGCGCGCGGCGCCGGCCGGCCCGTGCGGCGGCCGCCGCGTCCCGGGCGAAGAGCTGCAGCTCGTCGGTGCCGCGCGCAAAGGCGGTGAACTCGACGGCGAGCCGCTCGACGGCGCCGGTGGGCGGGGCCTGGTCGAGGCGGGTGACGAGGGGCGCGAGGATCCGCTCGCGCAGGGCGGCGGGCTCCTTGAGCATGACGTCGATCATCCACGACGCGCCCTGCTCGAGGGCCGCGCGCACGCGGACGGTCTGCACACGCCAGCCGGTACGGCGCGGATCGCGGAGGGCATGCTCGATCAGCACGCCCATCGTGTGGGCCAGCATCCCCCGGTCGGCCACGGGGGATGGATAGTCGAGCGTCGCCAGGATGGGCTGGGGACGCGGCCGGCTGACGACGGGCTCGTCGCACGTCCCCGCCGCGAGCCGCCAGGCGGCACGGCCTTCGCGGCCGAACTGGGCCGTGACGGCGGCCTCGGGCAGTGCGGCGAGGTCGCCCAGCGTGCGCAGGCCGAGTTGGATGAGCCGGCGATGATTGTCCCGATGCAGCGGCAGGGCGCCGAGCGGCTGGGCATGGAGGAACGCCACCCTGGTCGCATCGGCCACGATCACCGGTGCGCCCGGCTTGGCGCGCGTGGCCGCGACCCAGGCGGCGAACTTGCCTTTGGCCCAGCCCAGGCGGACGGACGGATTGGCGGATGGGCCACTCGCCAGACCGGGGCTCGGTTCCGTCATTCCGTGATTCCGTCGCTCCGTCGCTTCCGCAATCACCTCCACCTGCCGCGCGGGCGGCCCATACAACCCCTCCAACCCATCCACGCCCACGTACGCGCGCCCCAACTCGACGGGCTCGATCACCGGGCTCACGGCTTCGAGTTGCAGAAGCAGGCGCGCGAACCGCTCGTCGTAGTAGACCGGGTCGGGTTCGAGCAGCGCGAGCGTGGGGCAGAGCCCGATGGCCTGACCGACGGTGAGTCCGGTCCGCACTCCCTGGCGCCGCGCGAGCGGCGACGCCTGCCAGACCCGCCGACCGTCTTCCGGGGCCAGCAACGCCGTGGGCCGGCCGGCCAGATCCGGACGGCGCTCTCCCTCGCAGCGCAACGGAAAGAGCGGAATCCAGACACAGACGGCGTAGTCGCTCTTCATCTGGCAGATTCCAGAAGCCTCCGTGACGCCGATGTCGTTGCGCGCTCGCTGCCACACTGCCGCGACCCCTGGAGCACCACAGGAGGCACCGAAACCGAATATATCCCGAAGATCTGATCCCGGCAAGCAGGTGGAGCAAAACGCATGTAACACGTTATTTGTCATAGAGTTGACTCGAATATGCCGCGTGCGGTGCCGTGACGGGCGGGGGAATGTGCGTGGAGGGTCTCCCGAGTTTCGACTCCGCCCCACGGCGGCCATCGAGTCGGCGCTCGTCACGACGGATTCGCCGCCGTCTCGCGCGGCGGCCCGATCCGTCGGAACTCATTCCACTGCCGGTCGGTAGACTCTCCAGTGAGGCCGGCACTGCTCGTTTCGTTCGCGACGCTGCTCGCCACTGGTGCCGGCGATACCGTCCAGCAGGGGCGGCCGGTGGAGTCGCGCGCCGTCTCCGCAGTCGCTCCTCCCGGCCGCGCCTTCTACTTCACCCGCGCGGTGTATAGCGACTACCGCAGCAGAAGCCGGGGCAACTGGAGCACCGACTTCCCCAAAGCGGATCGGCAGTTCCTCATCGGTCTCACGCGCCTCACCGGCATCGACGCGTACGAGCGGGAACATCCGATGCGGCTCGACGACCCCGCGCTGCGGCGCTACCCGTTCCTCTACGCCGTGGAAGTCGGGGCCATGGCCCTCACCGAGGCCGAGGTGACCGGCCTGCGGGGCTACCTGCTCGCCGGTGGCTTTCTGGTGATCGACGACTTCTGGGGGAGCCTCGAATGGGCCAACTTCGAGCGGGAGATGCAGCGTGTGCTGCCGGAGTATCCCATCGTGGAGCTCCCGCTCGATCACCCGCTGCTGCGGACCTTCTATGCGATCGAGGAGGTCCTGCAGGTGCCCAACGTCTGGCAGGGACGCAGGGGCGGTCCCACCTGGGAGCGCGACGGCTACGTGCCACACCTGCGTGCGATCGCCGATGACCGGGGACGGTTGATGGTGCTGATCAACTGGAACAGTGATCTGGGTGACGCCTGGGAGTGGGCGGAAGATCCGTATTACCCGCTGCCCTTCTCGAACTACGCGTACCGGCTCGGCGTGAATCTCATCCTCTACGGCATGAGCCGCTGATGGCGGAGCGTCTCTTCGAGCTGCTGTTCAAGTACCGCCCGGTGGTGTTCGCCCGCGGGGATCTGGTGTTCGCCGCGCCGTGGCCGTTGGTCGTGGTCCTGGTGCTCGGCGTGCTTGCTCTTGGCATCGGCGTGACCGCGTATCGGCGCTCGCCGGCGGCCGTGAGCGCGCGCGCGCGCGCGGGCCTGCTCGGGCTGCGGATCGGCGCCGTCGCGGTGCTGGTGTTCTGCCTCACGGGCCCGGCCCTGCGCGTCTCGACGATCGTGCCGCAACAGAACTTCCTCGGCATTCTGGTGGACGACTCCCGGAGCATGCGGGTGGCTGACGGGGATGGGCGCACGCGCGGGGCACTCGCGGCGGACGTGCTGGCGTCTGGCGGTCCGCTGATGCGCGCGCTGGGGGAGCGGTTCAAGCTGCGCGTGTTCCGCTTTGCGGAGACCCTCGGGCGGGTGGACAGCGTCGAGGCGTTGACCTTCGACGGTCGGCGGACCGACCTGACCGAGGCGCTCGCCGCAGTGCGGCGCGATCTCGCCACGGTGCCTCTGGCGGGGTTGGTACTGGTCACGGACGGCGCGGACAACGCCGCCGGCGTGCTGGCGGATCCCCTGCTCTCGCTCGCCGCCGATGGCGTGCCCGTGCACGTGGTGGGTCTGGGCCGTGAGACGCTGGAGCCGGATGTGGAGCTGAGCCGGGTCGCCGCCCCGCCGACGGTGTTGGAGGGAACCGCCGTGGCCGTGGAGCTGGCGGTGCGGGCGGCGGGGTACGAGGGCCGCCGCGTCCCGCTCCAGGTCGAGGACGAGGGGCGCATTCTCGCCCGCACCGAGATTCGGCTGCCCGCCACTGGTGAGCCCACCAGCGTCCGCGCGCATTTCGTGGCGACCGAGGCGGGTCCCCGACGGGTGCGCTTCAGCATCCCCCTCCAGGACGGTGAGCTGATTGCCGAGAACAACACGGTCGAGGCGCTCATCACGGTCGAGCGGCGCACGGAGCGCATTCTGTACTTCGAGGGAGAGCCTCGCTTCGAGCTCAAGTTCCTGCGTCGGGCCGTGGCGGAGGACGAGGGCGTGGCGGTGGTGACGCTGCTGCGCACCGCGGAGGACAAGTTTCTGCGACTCGGCGTCGAGGACTCGAGCGAACTCGCCAGCGGGTTCCCGCGCACCCGGGCCGAGCTGTTCCGCTATCGCGGCCTTATCCTCGGCAGTGTCGAAGCGAGCTTCTTCACCCACGACCAGCTCCAGATGCTGGCGGAGTTCGTGAGCGCCCGCGGCGGCGGGCTGCTCGCGCTGGGCGGCCGCCAGGCCTTTGCTGAGGGGGGCTGGACGGAAACGCCGCTCGCGGACGTCCTGCCGGTGGTGCTGGAGCGCGCGGTGCGGACGGACACGGCGCCGTTCTTCGCCGAGGTCGCCGTCGAGCTGACGCCCGCGGGACGCGATCATCCGGCGCTACAACTCCGCGGCGGCGCCGAGGCTTCGGCGGCGCGCTGGGACTCGCTCCCCGTCCTGTCGATGCTCAATCCGGTGCGAGAGGTCAAGGCAGGCGCGAGTGCCCTGCTCCTGGGGCGCGGGCCCGGAGGTGCGTACGTGGTACTGGCGACCCAGCGCTACGGACGGGGGCGATCGGTTGCGCTGCCGGTGCAGGACTCATGGATGTGGCAGATGCACGCGGACATGCCGCCGGAGGACGACACGCACGAGGTGTTCTGGCGCCAGCTGCTGCGGCATCTCGTGGCCGACGTGCCCGACCCGCTCGATGCCGCCGTGTCGGTGGATCGCGTCGAGCCCGGGCGACCGCTCACGCTCTCGGCCGAGGTCGCGGACTCGGGGTATGTGCGGCTCAACGGCGCCGACGTCCGGGCCACGGTCGTGGATCCCGCGGGCGGCGAGCACGACGTCCCGCTGCGCTGGACCGTGCGGCACGACGGCGAGTACGAAGCGGCGTACACGCCGTCGCTGGCGGGCCGGTACGAGGTACGCGTGACGGCCTCCCAGCGAGGACAGCTGCTGGGACAGGCGACGACGTATTTCGAGGCGGGTGATGTGGGCGCGGAGTTCTTCGGGGCCGGGCGCCAGACCGGCACTCTGCGGCGCATCGCGGAGGAGACGGGAGGCCGATACTACACGCCAGCCAACCTGCGGACGCTCCCCGAGGACGTGAGCTTCACGGAAAGCGGCGCCACCGTGGTGGAGCATCGCGAGCTCTGGGACATGCCCGTGCTGCTCCTGCTCCTGGTGGGCCTGTTGAGTGCCGAGTGGGTGTGGCGTCGGCGCCGGGGACTCGCGTGAGGGCCGCGGCGATCACGTTGGCCCTGTGCGTCGCCGCCCCGGCCCTGGCGCAGACGTCGGTGTTGGTCGTCAGCGGACTGGGCGGCGAGTCACGCTATCAGGCGGCGTTTCGCGAAACCGGGTTCGCCGTGGTGGATGCCGCCGTCCGGCGCCTCGGGGTCCCGCCCGAACGCGTACGGTTTCTCGCCGAGGAGACAGCGGGCGACGCGCGCATTGCGGCCCGTTCCACCAAGGACAACGTGACAGCGGCGCTCCGGGCGCTGGCGGGCGAGGCCGACGGCGCGTCGCTGCTGCTGATCGTGTTCATCGGGCATGGGTCGGCGCGGGGCGGGGAGGCCTACATCAACCTGCCGGGTCCGGACCTCTCGGCGCGCGAGTTCGCGACCCTGGTAGCAGGAGTTCGCGCGCAGCGCGTCGTGGTCGTGAATACGACCAGCGCGAGCGGCGACTGGGTGCGTGCCGTTGCAGGTCCGGGGCGGATCGTGGTGACGGCCACCCGATCCGGCGTGGAACGGGAGGAAACCCTGTTCGCGCGGCACTTCGCCACGGCTCTGGCGACCGACGAGGCGGACCGCGACAAGGATGGACGGCTGTCGGTGCTCGAGGCCTTCGAGTACGCGCGGCGGGAGGTCGCGCGCGCATACGAGCGGGAGCAACGGCTGCGGACGGAACATGCGTTGCTCGATGCCGACGGCGACGGGGTCGGAGCGCTCGAGCCCGACGTGACCGGCGGCGACGGTGCGATCGCGGCGGTGACCTATCTCGATGCGGGCACCGAGCTCGTGGCGGGTGGGGCTGCCGCGGGCCTGGCAGCCGTGCGCGATTCGTTGCAGCGCGCCGTGGTCATGCTGCGTGGACAGAAGGACCGTCTGCCCGCGGCGGAGTACGAGCGCCGGCTCGAGACGCTGTTGCTGGAACTCGCGCGGGTGAGCCGCGAGTTGCGCGAGCGCGAAGGGCGAGAGCCGTGATCGCGCGGTCGGCGGTGGTGGCACTCCTGTTGCTGGCGGTTCCCGCGCCGGCGGAGGCGCAGCGGGCGGGGCCGGCGGCGACCGTGACCACGTTGCGCGAGGCCGGCCGATACGGCGACGCGATTGCGGCGGCGCGCCGCGCAGACCTCGCGCCCGCCCTGGGGGCCTTGCTCCGGATCACCGGACAGTGGGACGAGGCCGACCGCGTACTGCGCCGGGCCGCCGGCGAGCGGCGACCGGACAGCTTGCTCGTGGCGCTCGAGCTCGCGCTGCTGCGTCACGAGCGGGGCGAGGTTGCGGCGGCGTTCCGCGACTTCGCTCGCTTCATCGATGCATACAATGCCGCTGGCGCGCTGTCGTCCGCGGAGCTGACGGCGGTGGCCGTCGCTGTGCAATACCTGAGCACGGCCGACCCGGCGCTGGCGCGCGACGCGCTCCGCGCCTACGACGAGGCCCTGGCCGCGGACCCGGGAAACACGGAGGCGCGGTTGCGCGTGGGGACGTTGTTCCTCGAGCGGTACAACGGCACCGACGCACGGGCCACGTTCGAGGCGCTGCTCGCGCGGGACTCGACCAACCCTCGCGCGCTGCTCGGCCTGGCACAGACGGCGCGGTTCGAAGGGTCGCGGCGAGCGCTCGAGCTCGTGCGCCGGAGCCTCACCGGGAATCCCAATCTGGTCGACGCCCGCGTGTTCTTGGCCGAGTTGCACGCCGAAGTCGGCGACTACGCGGAGGCAGAGCGCGAGCTGGCACGAGCCCTCGCGGTGAATCCCCGCTCGCTCCCCGCGCTCAGTGCACGGGCGGCGGTCGCGTGGCTCGCGGGCGATTCTGCCGCCTACGTCGCCGGGCGGCGGGAAGTGCTCGGACTCAACCCGCGGTACGCGCCGTTCTACACCACGCTGGCGGAGCTCGCCGCGCGTCATCGGCTCTACGAGCAGGCGGCACGGTTCGCGCGCGAAGCGGTGGCGCTCGATTCGCTGGCGTGGCGCGGGCACGCGCTGCTGGGCATCAACGAGCTCCGCCTGGGTCGAATGGACCGCGGGCGGACGCACCTGGAGCGGGCCTTCGCGGGGGATCCGTTCGACGTGTGGACGAAGAACACGCTCGACCTGCTGGACGTGCTCGACCGATACCCGAGCCGGCGGTCGCGGCGGTTTCGCTTCGTCGCCGGCGCAGCTGACCTGGACGTGCTCGAGCCGTACCTCGCGCCGCTCGCCGAGGAGGCGTGGGATCGGCTGGCCGCGCGGTACGGCGCCGCGCCCGCCGCGCCGATTCGGGTGGAGCTGTTCCGCCGGCATGCGGACTTCTCGGTCCGGACCGTCGGCCTCGTGGGGCTGGGGGCCCTCGGTGTGAGCTTCGGGCCTGTGATCGCGATGGACGCCCCGGCCGCGCGCCCGCGCGGCGAATTCAACTGGGGGTCCACCCTGTGGCATGAGCTGGCCCACAGCTTCCACCTGGCCATCAGCGGGCACCGGGTCCCGCGGTGGTTCACCGAGGGCCTCGCGGTGTACGAGGAGCGGCAGGCACGGCCGGGCTGGGGCGACGATGTGACGCCGGGCTTCCTCTCGGCCTATCGGGAGGGACGGCTGCTGCCGGTGAGTCGGCTCAACGACGGCTTCGTGCGGCCGGCGTACCCGCAGCAACTGGGGTTCTCGTATTACCAGGCGTCGCTCGTCTGCGAGCTCCTCGTGGCCGAGCGTGGATTCGACGCCCTGGTGGCAATGCTGCGGGCGTATGGAGACGGGCGGGAGACGCCCGCCGTCTTCCGGGACGTGCTCGGGACTGAGCTGGAGGCCTTCGACCGTCGATTCACCACCTGGCTGGAGGCACGGTTTGCCACCCAACTCGCGGCGCTGGCGTCGCATGGTGACGGGCCGGCAGGTCCCACGACCCGAGTGGGCACGGCAGAGCGTGCGCGCCGCAACCCCGGCGACTTTCTCGCGCAGCTGGCGATGGGCCAGCAGCTGGTGCGCGACGGCCAGTCGGCCGCGGCGGTGCCGTACCTCGAGCGCGCGAAAGCACTGTTCCCCGAGTACGCCGAGGACGATGGACCTTACCGGCTGCTGGCACGGGTCGCGCGGCAGCGCGGCGATCTGCCGCGGGCGGCCGCCGAGCTCGCGGCCATGCTGGCCATCAACGAGCGGGCCTACGACGCGCGCGTGGAGCTGGCCGACGTATCGCTGCTGCTGGGAGACAGTGCCGCTGCCCTGCGGGCGCTCGACGATGCGATGTACGTCGACCCGACGGATCTCGGGATGCACGCGCGGCTGGCTGAGCTGGCCGAAAGGCGCGGTGATGCCCGCATGGCGGTCCGCGAGCGGCGGGCGATCGTCGCGCTCGACCCGGCGGACCCGGCGGACGCATACTATCGGCTGGCGTTGGCGGAACGGCGGGCGGGGGACCGCGACGCGGCCCGGCGAGCCGTGCTGCGGGCGCTCGAGCTCGCCCCGGGCTTCGACGAGGCCTTGGAGTTGTTACTCGAGCTGCGGGGGAACGGGACGGATGGCCCACAGG
>JBFGDF010000135.1:0-8772 GCA_041580775.1 Gemmatimonadales bacterium | reverse complement strand
GTGCGCCGCCTCGAGGGCCAGTTGCTGCGTGTCCACGGAGTCCGGGCTCACGACCGTGACCTTGACCCCGGTGCCGCGCAACTCGAGCGCGAGGGCGTGACAGAAGCCCCGCAGACCGAACTTGGTGGCCGAGTAGACGCTTTCGTGCGGCAGCGGCACGATGCCGCCGAGCGAGGCGACGTGCACCACGTGCCCGCGGCGCCGCTCGAGAAAGGCCGGCAGGAACACCTGCGTCGCGTGAATCGCGCCGACGAGGTTCACGTGGATCTGGTCGCTGACCGCGCCGGGACTCAGCTCGGTGAGGTCGCCCGGCCGGAGGATCGCGGCGAAGTTGACGAGCGCGTCCACGCGCCCGAACGCGATACGCGCGCGGTCCCGCAGTCTGGTGAGCGCCGCCATATCGCGCACGTCCGTGACCTGCGCGATGACGCGGGCGCCGCCGCGGGCCAGCGCCGCGCGGACGGCTGCGAGCGCCGCGGCGTCCACATCCGCCAGGACCAGCGCGTCGCCTCGCGCCGCCAGCTGCCGCGCCGTAGCCGCACCGATGCCACGCGCCGCGCCGATCAGCACCACGACGCGGCCGCTCATGCGGTCCTCCGGCTCCACAGGACCCAGCCCCAACGGAGCCCGAGCGCGCCGCCAATCAGACACAGCGCGTTTACCACGAGCTCGAGCGCCGCGGATCCAGTGAGCGGCAGATACAGGCCCTGCCGCGCGTAGAACGCCACATCGAGCAGCGCCAGATAGATGCTCATGGCCGCGGCGGCCACCAGGAAGAACGTCCCGCGCCGCCGGTCCCGAAGCAGGAACACGCCGGCCGCGAACAGGGTGAGGGCGAAGACCGCGTCGGCCAGCAGGAACGCGGCCTCGAACGCGGTCACGGCCGGGTCACCGTGCCCCAGCGCCGCGTCGGACGTGAAGTAGATCGCCCAGAACGCCAGCACGCAGGTGCCCCCCACCAGGGTGGCCCATCCGGCCGTCCGTTGTGCGCGTCTGCGGGTGTCGTATGCCATGGTCCCCGTCCCCGGAAGTCCTGCGGGCAAGGTCGCCCGCAGGCGTCAAGGGACGGTCAAGCCGCGAGGGAGGCGGAGGTCCCGCCGCTTGACGGCCGCTTGACCCCGGCGCGGCACCGTTCACCCCAGGCGCACACAGGCCGGGAGACCATGTCCAAACCGAAGCTTCAGATCATCGTGCTATTCCAGAACCTGGGTGAGGCGCGCGCGTACTACGCGCGGTCGCCGGCGCCACCGCTGTCGGGCATTCTGCTGGCCGGACTCACGCCGAACCTGGTGGAGGTCGAAGTGCTGCACGAGATGGTGCGGCCCATCGACTACGACACGGACGCCGACTTCATCGCGCTGAGCTTCATGGATTTCTGCGCACCGCATGCGTACGAAGTGGCGCGGCGGTTCCGCGCGCGCGGCAAGATCGTGATCGCGGGCGGGAAGTATCCGTCCACGTTCCCGCAACTCGTCGCGCCGCACTTCGACGTCACCGTGGCGGGCGAAGCGGACTTCATCTGGCCGCGCGTGGTGGAAGACCTGGTGGCCGGACGCCATCAGCGGCTCTATCAGGCGCCGTTCGCGCCCACGCTGGCCCATATCCCGCCGCCACGCTACGACCTGGTGGAACCGGCCTACGCCGTGGCGATGGTGACGGAAGCCACCCGCGGCTGCCCGTTCCGCTGCACCTACTGCCAGCTCAACATCCGGCCCACGGCGCATCGCGTGCGACCGATCGACGACGTGATCCGCGACCTTACGGCCACGCAGCGGCTCCCGTGGCACAAGCGGAAGCTGGGGATGCTGTACGACAACAACCTGGGCGGCGACATGGGGTACGCGAAGGAGCTGCTCCAGGAGATCGCCAAGCTCAAGCTCTGGGCCCTCGGCGCGCAGTTCACGTTCAACTGCCTCAAGGACGCCGAGTTCGTGGACCTGCTAGCGGCGGCCAATTGTCGCATGGCGTTCCTGGGGCTCGAGTCGCTGTACGAGCCGAGCCTGCTCGCGGTCCGAAAGCGCCAGAACAAGGTGCGCGAGTACGAGAGCACCATCCGGATGCTCAAGGAGCGCGGCATCCTCACGTTCACGGGGATGATGCTGGCGCTCGAGGAGGACACGCCCGAGTACTACCGCGTGCTGCCCGAGCAGCTCGAGGTGGTGGATCCGTCGGCGATCTTCCTCTCGATCTCCATTCCCATTCCGGGGACACCGTTCCACCGGGAACTGGAGGAGCAGGGGCGGATCTTCGATGCCGACCTGGCGCACTATGAGGGCGACCACCTGGTGTTCGCGCCGCGGGACGTGACTGCCGAGCAGGTGTTTGAGACGCGGAGCCGGCTGATGCGCACGTTCTACTCGTGGCCCAGCGTGCTGCGGCGCTGGGGTCGCCTGATGCGCAGTTACTGGACGGGCGGCCGGGCGAAAAGACGGCTGTTCGGCTCGGCGGTCATCTCGTTCGTGCTGTTGCAGCTGTCACGGTTCCAGCGGTATCACGCGCGAAAGAAGGTCTTTCCGGCGCGGGCACCGGAGGTGCCGACGGCAACGGGGCGGACCCGGAGGAAGCTGGCGGTCGTCTGAACCGGTCTGCCCTGGCGTCTGCTACGACCGGTGCGTGCGGAACGTCCGCACCAATCGAGCGGCGAGTCACTTCGGCCGCCGCCGCGAGCGAGTACGGTGAGCTGATCGCCCCGGCACCGCCTCGCGGACGCGGCCCGACTGCCGCATCGCGGTGCCGCGACCCTGGCGCGCAGGACCGCCGCGGCCCATTGTGGTCGGGATCCCGAACCTCGCGGAGGGCCACGTGGGTGCTATCAACATCGGGCGCGTGATCGGTGGCGGCCTGCTCGCCGGCCTCATCATCAACGTCGTCGAGTTCGTCATGAACATGTTCGTGCTGCGGGACGCCTGGTCCGAGGTGTACGCCCGGATGGGCGTCGCCGAGCCCGGCGGTGCGGCGATCGCCGGCTACGTCGTGCTGGCGTTCGTGCTGGGTCTCCTGATCGCGTGGACCTACGCCGCCATCCGGCCGCGGTTCGGCGCCGGTCCGGGGACGGCCGTCAAGGCAGCCGCCGTCGTGTGGGTGGCCGCCTACCTGGTCCCCACCGTCGGCTGGATGCTGATGGGTGGAATCGGCACGTGGCTCGTCCTCATCACGCTCGCGTATTCGATCGTGGAGATCGTGGTGGCGGCGCTCGCGGCCGGCGCGGTCTATCAGGAAGGCGCTTCGGCGACAGCGTAAGTGGCACCTCGGAGCGAGCATCGCCGAGGGGTCACGGTGGGCCGCCGTGACTCCGGGCTCTTGCGTCACCGGGAGCCGGGGCGCATCATAGCCGAGCCGTTGCATCGGCTTTGCGTCGCATGCGATTCCCGCCAGGAGGGGACGATGGGCTCGACCGCAGGCCTTCCTCTGTCGCCGGAGATCCCATGAGGGCCCGGAAGATCTTCGCCGAGGGCTTCATCGCGGGCTTTCTCGGCGCGGGCGGCGTGGCGATCTGGTTCCTGATCGTGGACCTCATTGCCGGCCAGCCGTTCTTCACCCCCGCCATGCTCGGCTCCGCGTTCTTCTGGGGCGTGCTGGATCCCTCGGCTGTGGAGGTCACGTTCCCCGCGGTCATCGGGTACTCCATGCTCCACGTCCTGGGGTTTGTGGCGGTCGGCACTGCCGCCGCGGCCCTCGTACACCTGGCCGAGGTGTTTCCCACCTTCGTCTTCCTGCTGGTGTTCCTGTTCGCCGTCTTCGAGTTCGGCTTCTACATCCTGGTGAGCGTGCTGGCGCAGCCGTTGCTCGGCGCCCTGGCGTGGTTCAACGTGGCGATCGGCAACCTCATCGCGGCGGGTGGCATGGGGTTCTACCTGTGGCGGGCGCACCCGCGGCTGCGGGAGTCGCTAGCCCAGCATCCCATCGGCGAGACGATGGACGGTGAGTGAGCGACGTCAGCGTGCGGCAGACGGAGTGGGGAGGAACGCGTAGCGGAACGTGAGACACCCCGGCGCGGCCCCGAGGCAGTAGTAGCCCAGGATGTCCAGCTTGGCCACACGATCCCGGTCGGTCCGGACGGCGTAGGTCCGACCGCCGGGGCTCAGCACGTGCGAGAGGAAACCGTAGCGATACCAACGCTCGAGGGCGGGCGTCAGCGTATCGGTGCCGAGCTCCAGCGGCGTAAAGCCGTCGACGGGCGCAGCTCGGACGCTGTCGAAGGGGACGGGCCCCAGATCCGCGGCACCCTGACGCGCGATGATGCGAAAGCGGCGCACGGCTAGGTCCCAGGAGGCGGTGTCGGGCAGGGCCAGCACGGCGCCTCGGTCGAGATCCACGAACCGCCACGCGGCCTCACTTCGCGCGTCCAGCGTGAGCGTATCGACGGTACCGTCCGGCAGCGGCGCGGACCGGTGTGGGCGGTCGGTGAGCGCGAACTCCGCGACCCGGCGCGGGGCCAGCGACTGGACCACCAGTACGACCAGGAACGCCGCGAACAACAGTGCCACGGCGGCGAGCGCGAGCGGAACAGGCGGCTTCGAGTCGGGAGACGACATGACGGCATGCAGCTTCGCGTGAGCGGGACGGAGTGTCAATGCGACTCGGCGCGCTGAAACGCGAGTGGCCGGAATCACGGGTCCGGAAGTTCCGGCAGGCGGCCTTCGTCTACCTGCACGTGGGTCTGCTGTACGAGGCGGCGGCGTGGGTGATGCGGAGCTACGGTCTGCTCCCGCAGCGGTTCGGCCCCACCGCGCTGTATTTCGTGCTCGGCGCGGTGATTACCCTCGCCGTGTTCGCGGCGCTCTACTGGTGGCGCAACGAATGGGTGGCGCGAGTCGTCTGGGCCATCCAGGCGTTCCGGCTGCCGCCGCTGGTGAGGCGCGGGTTCTTCTTCACGCTCGCCGAGATGCGGCTCCCGCCCGCGTTCTACATCGCGGCGCTGATCGTGGTCCTGATCTCCATGTGGATGCTCGCGCGCGCGGGGTGGGACCTGTGAGTTTCCGGACCTATTTCGACGTGCCGGGCGCCGACCGCTCCGCCCTGGGCGAGCAGGTGGCAGCCCAGCGCGCGCGGGTGGCCCGGCGCCTGGCGTCGGTCGCGCGCGTGGTGGCCATCGTGAGCGGGAAGGGTGGGGTAGGGAAGAGCTACGTCACCGCCGCGGTGGCAGCGGCGGCCGCGAGACACGGAACGCAGGTCGGCGTCGTCGATGCCGATCTCAAGAGCCCGACCGTCGCCCGGATGCTCGGCGCGACGGGGCCGCTGGCGGTGACGGACGACGGCGTCGCCCCTGCATCCGGGGCCGAGGGCGTGCGGGTGGTGTCCAGTGACTTCCTGCTCGCCGACGGCCGACCGCTGGCGTGGCGCGAGCCCGAGGACGACCGCTTCGTGTGGCGCGGCGCGCTCGAAGCGGCGGCGCTGCGCGAGTTCCTGGGCGATGTCACGTGGGGCCGGCTCGATCTGCTGCTGGTGGATCTGCCGCCCGGCGCGGACGGCGTGAGTGACCTCACCGCTCTCGTGCCGCAGCTCTCCGGCGCGCTGGCGGTGACACTCCCCAGCGACGAGTCCGGCCGGTCGGTCGCCCGCACCATGCACGCGCTGCGGGACGCGGGCATCCCGCTGCTGGGCGTGGTCGAGAACATGAGCGGCTACCACTGCGACGCGTGCCGCGCGGACCGGCCGCTCTTTGCCGGCCACGCCGGCGACACCCTGGCCGACGCGTTCCGGGTTCCGCTCCTGGCGCGGATTCCGTTCGATGGCTCGGCGCAGCCCGCTGCGCCCGCGGACACGTGGCGCTCCATCGCTGCCGCGCTGCTGGAAGGGGGAAGGGGGAAGGGTCCATGAAGTTCCTCTGCCTTGCATGCGACGAGCAGATGCAGTTCCGCGAGCGGCAGGAACCGGGGGACGGCACGTTCGCGGCCTCGTTCACCTGCCCCAGCTGCGGGCACGAGGTGGCGATGCTCGCGAACCCCGCGGAGACCCAGCTCGTGGGGGCACTCGGCGTCAAGATCGGCGGGCGGGAGCTGGACGAGCAGCCGATGGAATTCGTGCGGCGCAACGTGGTGGGCCGCGACGACGCCTTTGCCGACGCGGCCCCGGCCGCGGGAGCGGCCGGCAGACGGCCGGCCTGGAGCGCGGCCGCCGAGGAGCGGCTGGCGCGCGTGCCGGCATTCGTGCGCGGCATGGTGAAGAAGATCTACGGCGAGTATGCGGCCGAGCGGGGCATCGCCGAGATCACGCCGGAGGTGATGGACCGGGCGCGCACCGAGCTGGGGCTGGAGGGGATGTAGTCGTGGTCGCCAGGGTGGTGCACGGGTTCCGAATCGAGATCGACGAGCTGCTGTGCGTGGGGTTCGGCGACTGCGTCACGGCCGCCCCGGACGCGTTCGTGCTGAACGGGGACGGCATCGTGGAGTTCTCGGTGCCCGAGCGCGTGCCGCCCGACGTGCTGCTCGAGGCGTGCCGCGTGTGTCCGGTGGAGGCGCTGACGGTGACGGACGGCGACGGACGGCCGTTGGTCCCTTGACAGGTCCGGAGCCCGCCCGCATACTCGCGGGGTCACAAATCCGATGAACACGATCGCAATCCGACGCTGCCGGGAGTGGTCGGGAGGATGGGAGGAAGGCAGGCGCCGTTTTTCATAGCGACATGAGGATGCCGCGCGCATCCCTAGTAGCCCACCAACTCCCCGGGGCTGTGGCATGTACCGTGAGGTGTTCGTTCCGGTCGACAACTCCCAGCATTCCGACTGGGCGGCCGACCGGGCCATCGAGATCTGCACCAAGTCCGGCGGGCGGCTCACCGGCAATCACGTCTATGCCGCGCGCCTCCACGACGTCCGTTTTCGCCAGCTGGAGACCGGGCTCCCCGCCCAGTTCCAGACGCCCGACGAGATCAAGCGCCAGCGCAAGATTCACGACAAGCTGATCGAGAAGGGACTCCAGCTCATCTCCGATTCGTTCCTCGACCAGCTCGAGCAGCGCTGCGCGCGCGCGGGCGTCCCGCTGCGGCGCCAGCTGCTCGAGGGCATCAACTATGAGGAGATCGTGAAGGAGGTAAACGGCGGCATGGGACAGCTGCCCAGCCTGATCGGCTTCGATCCGAACATCGCGTCGCACTACGACGGCGGCGACAAGATGCGGGGCGACGTGCAGGTGGGTGCCGACGGCCGCCTGGTCGGGGAGGACGAGGACCAGGTCGACAAGGTCGCCGGCAGCTCCGGCCGCCAGTACGACTTGCTGGTGATCGGCGCGCACGGGATCGGCCGACAGGCGTATTCGCAAATGGGCGGGGTGGTCGCCCGTGTGGCCCGTGGGGTCGAGAAGGACATGCTGATCGTCCGCGACGACGCCCCGCTCGCCAACGGGCGGATCATGGTGTGCGTGGACGGGTCGGCGTACAGCTACCGGTCCATGCGTGTCGCGCTCGAGCTGGCCCGCGACTTCGGTGCGGCGCTCTACGTTTGCAGCGCGTTCGACGTGGAGTACCACCACGCCGTCTTCCACAACATCAAGGACGTGCTTTCCGTCACGGCCAAGAAGGTGTTCAAGTTCGAGGAGCAGGAGGAGTTGCACAACAACATCATCGACAAGGGGCTCCTCAAGCTCTGCCAGGCCAATCTCAAGCGCGCGGAGGTGATGGCCGAAGAGTTCGCCGACGTGCCGCTCGTCACGCAGATCCTCATCGGCAAGCCGTTCCAGGTGGTGCTCCAGTGGGCGGAGGAGATCAAGCCGTCGCTCATGGTGGTGGGCCGGCACGGCGCGCACCGGATCGACGGCACGGACCTCGGCTCGCAGTGCGACAACCTGCTGCGCTTGGCCCCGTGCAACCTGCTCGTGACTGGCACGACGGGCATTCGCCCGGAAGACATCCCGTGGATCGTGGAGGATGGCGAGGCGGGCCTCCCGTGGGCGCCGGATGCCGAAGTACGGATTCTCCGTGTGCCGCCGTTCGCACAGGGGATCGCACGGCGTGCGGTCGAGGAATTCGTGCTGGAGCAGGGCGGCGACATCGTGACCAACCGGGGCCTCGACGAGGCGATCCGCAAGCTGCTTCCCACGCACATGCAACTGATCATGGGGATCGGCGACGCCGAGGAACTGGCGCGCGCCGAGCTCAAGGCCGAAGAGCAGATGGCCAAGACGGTCGTGTTGGGGAGCGAGACGGACGCGGAGCCCGCCGGGCGGCAGGTGGAGGTGCGCTGCCCGATGACGCATCACGTGACCCTGCGCGACCGCACGGTGGCCGATCCGCCGGTCTGGACGGCGGAGGCGTTCGAGCGGCTCCGGGTGGTGCCGCTGGTGGCCCGGCCGCTCGCACGGAACACGGTGGAGCGGTTCGCGCGCACCCACGAGCTGTGGCGCATTACCACGACGGTCATGGACGAGAACAAGCAGGCCATGATCGAGGCGGACGAGTTCGACGCCGAGACGATGATGGGGATGTTCCGCGAGCTGCGGGCCAATCAGATCCGGGCCGAGGCCGAGGGACGGGACGCGCTCGGCCCCGAGATGCGGCGCTTCATCGAGGAGGCCAAGGCGTCGGGCGTCACCCGCTGTCCCATCCGCGACATCGAGGAGCAGATGGACAAGTGTCCGGTGGACTTCAAGACGGTGACACCGGAAGAAGCCAAGGCGGCGGTGGAGCGCATGCTGACCGACCGTGGGCACGGGGGGACGTAGCCGCGTGACGTCGCTCGCCGTGCTGGGAGAGCCCCGCGCCGACGCGGCGACCGCCGGCGACCACGTGCCGCACGTGGTCGCCTGGAACCTCACCCGCCGCTGCAATCTCGAGTGC
>JBFGDF010000134.1:0-8817 GCA_041580775.1 Gemmatimonadales bacterium | reverse complement strand
CCGCGAGGAAGTTGCAGATCTCGAACACGGCGATGACCGTCGCCTGGTTGGCGGTTGCCAACGCCACCGTGTCGCCCACGTGGTCACTGTGGCCGTGGGTGAGGGCGATGTAGTCGCAGCGCAGGTCGGCGGGTCCCTGGGTCGCCACGGGGTTGTCGGTCAAGAACGGATCGACCAGCAGCGTGTGTCGCCCGTCGGAGAACGCGAAGCCCGCGTGGCCGAGATAGGTCAGGGTGAGTGGCATGACGGTCTCCCTCGCAGATCAGCGGTTGCGGCTCCCTTGCGAAAGGTGCGGTGCGGTCCCGCGAAACGGAATCGCCCCGGCAGGCGCGCTTGACCCGCCGCTTGACGGCCCGTAGCGTAGAGGCCGCGTCATCCGACACGGCGAATGTCCGCATTGCTTGAGCGTCTGCGTCGCGCGCTCGCCCCCGAATACGAGGTCGAGCGCGAACTCGCGTCCGGCGGGATGGGAATCGTGTACGTTGGCCGCGACCCCGCGCTGGACCGACCGGTGGCGATCAAGCTGCTCCGGCCGGAACTCGCGACCGCCACGGCGGCGGAGCGCTTCCTGCGCGAAGCGCAGACCCTCGCGAGCGTGTCCCACCCGAACGTCGTCACGATCTACAAGGTCGGTGATCCTGCCCGATCGGACGGTCTCCACTACTTCGTGATGGAGCTGTTCGCACGATCCCTCGTGGAGCTGCTGCAGCAGGGGCCCACGGCGCCGCGCGACGTGGTTCGACTGGGGCGCGCGTTGCTGGAGGGCCTCGCGAAGGTGCACGCCCGAGGGGTCGTGCACCGCGACATCAAGCCCAGCAACATCTTCTTGCGGGACGACGCGCCCGTGCTGGGTGATTTCGGTATCGCCAAGCGACGTACCGCGTCGGACCCGACGCTCACCCAGCCGGGACACAGTCCGGGCACGCCGGCCTACATGGCGCCCGAGCAGCTGGCCTCCGGAGAGGTGGGCGGGACCGCGGACGTGTACTCGGTCGGGATGGTGCTGTACGAGGCACTGAAGGGTGAGCGGTGGGAGGGGATCGGGGATCCCACCGACGCCGACTGGCGGGGCGTGCCGGCACCGCTCGCGCGTGTGCTGCAGCGCGCGCTGGCGCTCGAGCCGCAGCGGCGCTGGCCGGACGCGGCGGCCTTCGCCGCGGCACTCCGCGGGACGCGGCGACGTCCGCTCGCGCCGATCATCAGCGTCGGTGGCGTCACCGCCATGGCAGCCGCCGGGGTCGTGCTCTGGCTGCTCTTCGGCAACCGGACGGCCGCGGAGCGGTCCGACGTCGCGCTGCTGCCGTTCGCCACGACGGGCATCGCGGCGGGCATCGGCGAGGATCTTGCCAAGGCCACGGAGATCCACCTGGAGAACGCGTTCCGGCTCGACACCCTGCGCGTCACGCCCTTCGAGCAGACATCCCAGTTGTGGGGAACGCGGGACCGTACCGACTCGGTCCCCGCGGCGATGTGGCAGGATCTGCGCACCTCCAACCTGGCGCGCGGCGAGATCCGGCGGCACGGGGAGTCGCTCGAGATCCGGGTCGAAGTCGTCGATGCGCGGCGCCGGTCGCGTCCGGTGGCGTTGGTGACGGCGCCGCTGGGGGATTCCGCCGCGCTCGGCAATCTGGGATTCCAGCTCGCCGCCGCGATCGTGCGCGTCGTGCGTCCGGGGCGGGACGCCGACTTCGTCGGCTATCCCAAGCTCGCCGGCGGCAACGCCGCCGCCGTGGAAGCCATGCTCGCGGGGCACAAGGCGTTCGCGCGTGAGAACTGGATCGCGGCCGAGAGCCTGTACACCAGGGCCGTCCGGCTCGAGCCGGCCCTGGGGCAGGCCTGGTGGGGGCTCTACAACGTCCGGCGCTGGCGCCGCGTCCCATACGGCTTCGATCTTGCCACCGTGTACGCCCAGTATCCCGAGGACTTCCCCGTCCTCGACGCTCTCCTCATTCGGGGAGATCTGAGCATCGGACCGGAGCGGCTGGCCGCCTACGGCGCGGCCATTCGGGCGTTTCCCTTCAACGCGGAATCATGGCTGCTGCTCGGCAACGAGCTGTTTCACCGGGGCGCCCTGGCGGGGATTCCGCGCGACAGCGCGATCCGCATCCTCGATTCCGCCACGGTGCGGAACCCGGCGCTCGCGCCCGCCTACTCCACGCTGGTGTGGGCGCTCATCCGCCGCGGCGACACGGCCTGGTCCCGCGCGGCGCTGGATCACTACAAGGCCATCGCCTACCCCACGCCGGAGGGTGAGTTCAACCTCGGCTCGCTGCTCGACCTCGTCTGGTTGGAGCGGTTTGCACCGGATCACGCCGCGGCGGCCCGGCAGCAGATCTGGGTGTCGCCGGGCGGCGCGGGATCGCTCGCCCGCATGTTCCGGCTCGGCCTGTCGTTCGGCGTTCCGCAGTCGCAGTTCGACTACGGCGCCGCCCTGGCGGCCGGGGCGGCCGACCCAGAGGTACGGGCCCATGCGCTGGTGGGGCAGGGAGTCGCGCTCGTGGCTCTCGGGCAGGTGACGGAGGCCCTGCGTCGCTTCGATGCCGCGGCGGCGGCGAGCAAGGACCCGCAGTTCGCGTTGCAGGCGGCGCAGTGGCGGCTCCTGCTGCCGGCGCTCGGTGTGCCGGGAGTGCCGGAGGCCGAACGGTCGCGGGGACGGACGGCCATGGCCGGGATGCCGGCGCGCCTACAGGGACGCGCCCAGTGGACCCTGGCCGTGGACGGGCTCGCCCGCGGGGACTCTGCGGCGCGGCGCGCGGCGCGCACGCGGATCCTGGACGGCGACACCCCGGTCGGTCCCCTGCGGACGCTCGTGGATGCCCTGGCCCTCGCCGCACGGGATTCCCTCCGCGCGGCGGTCGCCCAGAGTGACACCCTGCTCACCCCCGCCTACCACGCGATGCTGGGTGACCCGTTTGCCCGCGCGGTGCTGTACCTCTCGCGTGGTGCCTGGCTGCAGCGGCTCGGCGCCGCCGAAGCGGACGCTGCGTGGCTGTGGTACGAGAACGCCAGCTTCGAGGGGGGCTGGCCGGCGGGCCCCGCCAAGACCGGCGAGATCGACTGGTCGCTGGAGGCGTGGGGACGCCACCTGCGGGGCACGCTCGCGCTGGCTCGGGGCGACACGGCGGCGGCGTGCCGGCTGCTGGCCGAAGCCGACATCCGGTGGCAGACGGCCGACACGGCCTATGCCGTCGTACAGCGCGAGACGGCGGCGGCCGTCCGCGCGTGCGCGCGAGGCGGCCGATGATCGCGTGCCGCCTGCTCGGCCCGGTGGAGGTCACTGTGGACGGTGCGCCGCCGCCTCCGGAACTGCTGTGGCGCAAGAACCTCGCGCTGCTCGTCTATCTCGCGCTCTCGCCCCGCGGCCTGCGTACGCGCGACCACCTGATCGGCCTGCTGTGGGGCGACAAGGAGGCGTCGGCCGCCCGCCACTCGCTGCGGGAAGCCGTGCGCATCCTGCGCCAGAGCCTGGGCGACGCGCTCGAGAGCGACAGCAACCAGGTGCGGCTGGCGGCGCGGGCGGTGGCCGCGGACACCGACGACTTCGAGCGCCACACGCAGGCGGGCGAATGGGACCGGGCGGCCGCGCTGGTCGCCGGCGACTTCATGGAAGGGTTCGGTGTCCACGACGCGTCACCCTTCGAGGACTGGCTCACCGTCCAGCGCGCGACCTGGCGGGCCCGGGCCGCCGACGCGGTGTGCCGCTTCGCGGACGCGTGCCTGCAACACGGCCAGACGATGCCGGCCCGCACGGCAGCGCGGCGAGCCGTCGCCCTCGAGCCGCTCTCGGAGCGGGCGATCCAGACGCTGATGCGCGCGGAAGCGCTGGCGGGCGATCGCGGCGCGGCGCTCGCCGCGTACGGACGGTACCACGACCTGGTGCTGCGGGAGACCGGAGTCGCGCCGACGGCCGCCATGACCGACCTGGCCCGGCGGATCGAGACGATGCGCGGACCCGCGCCGCCCCGATCGTCCGGTGGGGACGCGCGGCGCCTGTGGGCGCGGCGCGCCCCGCTGGAGGGACGCGAGCGGGAGCTGGCCGCCTTGGACACGTTGCTGGGTCGTGTGATCAAGGGCCGGCACCCTGCCGTGGCCGTGGTCGCGGGCGATCTCGGTATGGGCAAGACGCGTCTGCTGGAGGAGGTGACGCGCCGGGCCGTGCTCGCCGGCGCGACCGTGGCCTCCACGATCGCCGTCCGCGCCGACCGGGAGGACGGGTGGAGCATTCTCCGGGGTCTCGCCCGCGACGGCCTGGACGCCGCGCCGGGCGTGGCCGCCGCCCCCGCGAGTGCCCTGGCGGCCCTGGCGCACGAGATCCCGGCGTGGGCGGACCGCTTCGCCACCGCGCGGCGGGCCGCACCGACGGGCATGGGCCGCGCGTTCCGAGAGATCGTGACGGCGGTCTGTCAGGAGACGCCCGTGCTGCTCGCCGTGGACGAGGCCCACTGGGCCGACAGCGACTCCCTGGGCGACCTGCAGGCGCTGGTGCGGGATCTCGCGGCGGCGCCCCTGCTGCTGCTGCTCACCACCGCCACCAGTGTCGAGCAGCCGCTGCTCGACGATCTGCGCGCGGCCATCGGCCAGACCGTGGACGGTCTCGCCCTGCAGCTCGAGAGCCTCTCCCCGGACGCCCTGCGGGCCCTGGCGGCGTGGGCCCTGCCGGAGTACGACCCCGACCAGCTCGATCGCTTGACGCGGCGGGTGACGGTGGATTCGGCGGGGTTCCCGCTGCTCGCCGTCGAGATGCTCCACGCCGTCACCCTGGGCCTCGAGCCCGGGGACGTGGCGAGCGGCGCGTGGCCGGCACCCCAGCGCACGCTCGACGAGACGTTGCCCGCGGAGCTGCCGGACGCCGTGGTGGCGGCGGTGCGGGTGGGGTTCCGCGCCCTGTCCCCCACCGCGCAGCAGGTGCTGGGCGCCCTGTCCGTGTTGCCCGACCGCGCCGAGGAATCGCTGATCGCCGCCGCCGTCGGCCTCGACCGCCAGGTCCTGCGCGACGCGCTCGACGAGCTGGAATGGCACCGCTGGATCGTTTCCGACGCGCGCGGCTACACCTTCGTCGCCCGCATCGTTCGGCACATCGTCGCCGCGGACATGCTCACCGACGGCCAGAAGCGGCGCATCCGCGAGGCCGCCGGCTTGACGCCCGCTTGACGCCCTCCCGCTAGCGTCGGCTCACCCCACGGGAGCCTGACGTCCCACGCGAGGAGGGAACATGTCGTATCTCGTCGTCCGCGGAGCGGTGACGATGGCCGCTCTCGGCGGACTGGTACTGGGCAGCGCGTGTACCGACGACCCGAGCCCGTCGGGAGTCGACCTCGGGCCGGGCATCGCCGCGGCGAGCCAGTACCCCGCGCCCGGCGTACAGGTGACCGCCGCCGGCTTCACCTTCTACCCCTACACGCTGAACCACTACGAGGCACCGGCCCAGGATCCCGTGAACCTGATCTTCACGGGCAATGTGGACCCGCGGATGCTGCGGGCAGCCCTGCTGGCTCTGCCCAATGGTGACCGCAGCGCGTTCGGGCTGCCGAACACGTTCCCGCTCAACTGCACGTGGAAGGACGCGCTGGGCGGGGATGAGCAGGTGGCGAACGCCGGCGGGGCGTGGACGGCGTCCGTCGTGCAGCTCGCGTGCGGGGACTACGGCCCCGTTCGGTTCCACCTGCGCCTCTTCCCGGCGGGTGCGCGTACCGTGGCCAACGCGCACTTCGAGCTGCTGATTCCCAACACGGCGGACCACCGCGTGCTCAGCTGGGAGCTGGCCGAGCAACTGGTGACGGTGGACTTCGTGCGCGCGGGGCTGGTCGCGTATCCGGCCGGCATCGGCGTCGCTCCCGCGATCAACGCCGCGCCCACGTTCCGCTGGATCGAGGCGGAGATCTGGGCCGGGGTCGTCGCGTTCGGGCTGGATCAGCTCGTGTATCCCGGGATACCGCCCATCACCGATGCCGATGGCAACGTGGGCATGCCCACCGACGGCAACGCGACCGTCCTTGCGGTCTCCGGCGAGGCGCCACTGGTGCCCGGGTCGGCGGAGCAGACGCTCACGCTGGTCTACGACATCGTGATTCCCAAGCCGGTCTGCGCGACGCCCGAGGTGCCGTACATCTACGTGCAGGGACCCGTTTACTTTCGGCAGACCGACGCGCTCACGACGACGGGCGAGTACTCCATGCAGCTGTCGGTGGACGGTGAGCTCAGCGTGACCCCCATCGACCTGTCCACGGGCCAGCCCGATTTCAGCCAGACGCGCAAGGCCCTGGTGCGGCAGCGGCAGTCCGCACGGTACTGGACGGGCATGGCGAGCGTGACCCGGCAGTTCACGCAGGCGGAGGTCCCGCCGATCGGGTGGGATCGCGGCCGGGCGGTGACGTTCCTGCAGTTCGGCCCCAACGGCAAGACGGAGTATCGCGCCACGGAACGCTGCACACCCTGAGGCCGTGGCCTCACCGGTTGGGCAAGGCGCGCCGTTCGCGACCGACGCGGCGGCGCGTCTTGCCGTGGCGGCCGGGTGCCGTTAGCCTGGGTGATCGTCTCCCTCGGAATTCTCATGCGGCAGCGAATCATCTTGGGCGCCCTGCTCGTCACGGCGGTTGGTGCCCACGCGCAGTCCGGTCCGCCTCCGATTGCCACGGACCGCCCGGATCAGACCGAATCGGCGTTCCTCGTCCCGCGCGGTCTGGTCCAGTTCGAGCTCGGCGCGGTGTACTCCGAGGAAGGCGGCAGCAATGGCCCCCCGGACAGCGGGGCTGCGGTGCGGGGACTCAATGTGGGGAACGCGCTCCTGCGGATGGGAGTACTGGAGCAGGTGGAACTCCGGCTCGGGTTCGTCGGGTGGCAGCGCGTGAGCGGTGACGGCATCGCGGCCTTCAACGGGTTCGGGGACCTCGCCGCCGGCGCGAAGCTCGCGCTGGTCCGGGGTGCGGGCGCCGTCCCGACCGTTGCCCTGCTCGGCATGGTGACGCTCCCGGTAGGCGATGCGGCTTTCCGCGCAGACGGTATAGACCCGTTCCTCAAGGCCGCGTTTGCGCAGGATCTGGGCAGCGGGTTCGGCCTGGGCTACAACCTCGGGGCGATCTGGACCACCGAGACCGACGGAACGGGTGACGAGCGCTTGCGGACTGACGTCGCCTACAGCGTCGCCATCGGCCGCAGTCTGACTGACCGGCTCGCGGCCTTCGTGGAGGCGTACGGCATCGTCGGCGTGAGTGCGGGGCGCGCCTCGTGGCAAGCGCTGGATGGGGGGGTCGCCTTCGCGCTGCGGCCCAACGTGCAACTCGATCTGTCCGCCGGCGTGGGGCTCAACGAGGCGGCGACGGATTGGTTCCTGTCGGGCGGGGTATCGGTGCGGGTGCCGCGGTAGGACGGGAGGACCGACCGACGGAAGGACGGAAAGGCGCGGGCGGGATCCGTCGGCCATTCCGTCCTTCCGACCAGCCGCGTTTCTACATTCCCCGCAGACTGTATACGTACGCCCCAATCGCCTTGATCTGCGCGTCCGACAGGTTGGCGCCGCCCTTCGCCGGCATCATGACACCGGTCGTCGACACGTTGGCCGGGACCCCCTTCGTGATCTGCGTGATGATCCCCTCGTAGCTGCCGTCGCTGTGGACCCACGTGGCATCCGCCAAACTCGGGCCCAGGCCCTGCACCCCGACGCCGTTCTGGCCGTGGCACGTGAAGCAGATCCCCGTCGAGTGGTACAACTGGTTGCCTTCGGTCACCATCGCCGCGGTCACCCCGGCAGGGAGGGCGGCGGGCGTGGTGGCCGGGGTTTGGGCTGGTGCCGCCGCTGCCGGTGCCGCGGCCGGCGGTTGCTGCTCGGTCTCATCCCCGCCCCCGCACGCCGCCAGCGCGAGCGCGGCCGCCACCGCTACGACGAGATTGCGCGCCATCATGGGTTCTCGCTCCAGGTCAGAAATGGAAGTTCATCTGCGTCTTGAATGAGTACTCATTCGTCCCGACGGACGGGAGCCACACGTCGAGATTCAGGTAGAGCATGTTCCGACCGCCGAAATGGACGATCACACCCGGGGTGAACAGCCAGCCGTCGTCATCGTCCGCGTCCGTGTTGGGATCGCCCCAGCTCGCACGCCCGACCGGTTCGAACCCGGTGACGTACTTGTGGGTCAGCGGGACCTTGTAGGTCACGATCGCCTGCCCGGTCACGAAGGAGGCGACGGTTTCCAGTCCCGTCGCCACCGCCCAGTTGTCGCCTGCCACGATTCCGGCTTGGACGTGCAACCCGCGGCTGACGTTCCCGACCTCGACGTCACCACCGAAGGCGTTGGCGAACTCCTGGGCCCCAGTCGTGGGGTGGGCATAGTCCTTCACCGACGCGTTGGCGCTCACGACGACATCCGTGACCGGCTCCACGGAGACCCGCCCGGTGTACTGCTTGTTGCTGTTGCTCTCCCGCGTGTTCTGTCCCTCCCCATTGGTGAGGGACACGGCGTAGCGCAGGACGCCGGCGTTGCCGTCCAGCAGCACCCCCACGTCGCGGTCCGAATACCCCAACTCTTCGGTGAACGCGCTGAGGGCGCAGACCGATTCGATGCCGCCGCAGGTCTCCACCCCCCGGATGGTCCCCGCGCGCTCCACCACGAGAATGCGTGTGGACGACGTCAGCTCGAACAGGTCGAACGGGCGCTTGAACTGCCCCAGCGTGGCCCGGAACGCCGGGGAGAAGCTGAGCCGCACGTAGGCGTCCTTGAGGGAGAACCCTGACGACCCGTAGTCGGGCTCGACGCGGGCCGAGAGCAGGTCGTTGAACGTGACGTCGAACGTGAGCCGCGCGCGGCGGATCCGCATCTCCGT
>JBFGDF010000133.1:0-8890 GCA_041580775.1 Gemmatimonadales bacterium | reverse complement strand
GTCGAGACGCTCGTGTCGGAGCCGCGTCTCACGTCGCACGCCGAGCTGACGCCCGCCCAACGGTCGGCCCAGGGCATCCCCGACGGCTTCGTGCGCGTGAGTCTCGGGATCGAGGACGTGGACGACATCATCGCCGACTTCGCGCGCGCCTTGCGCCGGACCGGCGAACGCGCCCGCTGACCGGGACGCGCGTGATCAAGTTCGCCAAGGTGTTCAAGGCATACCCCAAGGGCACGCTCGCCCTGCGCGACGTGTCGTTTCACCTCTCGAAGGGCGAGTTTGCCTTTCTCACCGGCCATTCGGGTGCCGGGAAGTCCACGATTCTCCGGCTGATCTACGCCGAGGAGCTGCCCACCGAAGGCGAGGTCCGGGTCTCCGGATTCGCCACCCGCACCCTCACCGGTCGCGAGATCCCGCGCCTGCGCCGCCGGCTGGGCATCGTGTTCCAGGATTTCCGTCTCCTCGAGCAGCGGACCGCCGAAGAGAATGTGGCATTCGCCCTCGAGGTGACCGGGGCGCGCCGCACCACGATCGGCCCCAAGGTGGCACGCGTCCTCGCGCAGGTTGGTCTCGCCGCGAAGGCAACGGCCTACCCGCACGAGCTGTCGGGCGGCGAGCAGCAGCGGGTGGCGATCGCGCGCGCGCTCGTGAACGACCCCTTCGTGCTCCTGGCCGACGAGCCCACCGGCAATCTCGATGAACGGGCCACCCGCGGCACGTTCCAGCTGCTGCGGGACATCAACGCCAGCGGGACGGCCGTGCTGATGGCCACGCACGACCTCGACCTCGTGCGCAGCGCACACTACCGCACCATCGAGCTGCAGGAAGGCGCCGTCGTGTTCGATTCGGCGGACGCCGACGCCGACGCCGACGCCGCCGACACCCGGGGAGGCGCGGCGTGAGTCTCGTGGTCCGGGAAGCCCTGCTCTCGTTCCGCCGGGCGCCGGCTCTCTCACTCCTCTCGATCACCACGATCGCCTTCGCGCTGTTCGTGGTGAGCCTCGTGGCCCTGGTCGGCATCAACCTGCGGGACGCCCTCACCCAGGTCGAGGAACGCGTCGAGATCGCGCTGTATCTCCGGCGGGGGACGCCGGTCGAAGTCGCCACGATGGCGATGGGCGACGTGCTGGCCTTCCCGGAGGTGGAAGACGTCCTCTACGTCACCGAGGAGGACGCCCTCGTGCGCGCCCGCCGCGAACTGGCGGAATTCCAGGACGTGTTCGACGATCTCACCCAGAACCCCCTGCCGGCGTCGCTCGAGATCCGGTTGCGACCCGGATTCCGCGACAGCCGCCACGTGCGCGAGGTGGCCGACCGCGTGCGCGGGTTCCGGTTCGCCGAGGACGTGCGGTACGGACGCGACTGGGTGGAGAAGCTCGACCGCCTGCGCTCGATCGCCGGGGCCGTGGGCCTGCTGATCGGCGCCGCGTTCGCGGCCGCCTCCGTCATCATCATCGGGACGACGATCCGGATGACCGTGCTGCAACGCGGACGCGAAATCGCCATCATGCGCCTCGTGGGCGCCACCGCCGGCTTCGTGCGGCGACCATTCCTGCTGGAGGGCGCACTCAAAGGCGCGCTCGGCGGGCTCGTCGCGCTCGGGCTGAGTTACGCCGCCTACCTGGTCGTGCACCGGTTCCTGTTCCAGGGGCGCTTCTTCTCCGCCGCCGAGGGCGCGCTCATCGTGATCTTCGGCACGGCGCTCGGCCTGCTCGCCAGCGCCGCGAGCGTCGGGCGCCACCTGCGGGAGGTGTAGTGCGTACCGCGCTCGCGCTCCTCGCCCTCGGCGTGGGCGCACCGCTCACCCTGTTCGCGCAGACCCCCATCGATCGGCAGATTCGTGAGAACCAAGCCCGCCTCGATTCGATTCGCCGCGAGCGGGAGGACCTGCAGAGCCAGCTCGAACGGCTGCGCGGCCGCGAACGGAGCTTCGCAACCGAGCTGCTGAACCTCGAGCGCCAGAAGATCGCAACGTCGCGCCTCGTGAACGAGCTGGACCGACAGATGTTCGCGCTCGGCAGCCAGCTCGACTCGATCACGCTCGATCTGCTGATCGCGCAGGACGCCCTCGCCGAGAAGCGGGCGGTGGGCGAACGTCGCCTCGTCGAGGTCTACAAGCGGGGCCAGCTCTGGGCCCTCCAGGTCCTGCTCTCGGCCGCCAACTTCGGCGACTTGCTGAGCCGGTATAAGTACCTCTATCTCGTGAGCCGGCAGGATCAGGCCATCGTGGGCGAAGTGGAGGAACTGCGCGACCGCATCGCGCTGGAGCGTCGCCAGCTGGCACTGGTCCAGGGGGAGGTGGGCCGGAATCGCGAGGAACGGTCCCGGGAGTTGTCGCGCTACCAGCGGCTCGAGGCCGAGCGCGCGCAGGGGCTGCGCCAAACCCGGGTGACCGCCGAGTGCGCGTCGGAGCGGCTCACGGCGCTCGAGCGCACCGAGCGGGAGATCAACAATGTGATCGCGGCCCTCGAGCGCCGCCGCCGTGATGCCGCGGCCGCCGGGCGGGCGACGTTCCCCGCGACGATCACCGAGGCCAGTCTCGCCAGCCTCGAATGGCCGGTGGCCGGACCGGTGATCTACCGCTACGGCCGCACGACCGGTCCCGGCGGCACCGTCATCCGGCGCGACGGGGTCGGCATCGGTGCCCCCGTGGGAAGCGACGTGCGGGCCGTGGCCAGCGGCGAGGTGGTGCTCGCCGGTCCGGTCGGGACGTATGGGCCAAGCGTGATGGTCGACCACGGCGGCGGCTTCTACACCCTCTACCTCTACCTGTCGTCCCTGTCGGTCGTAGCCAACCAGCAGGTCACCGGCGGCACGGTGATCGGCCGGTCCGGCGGTCAGGGAACGGAAGAAGGGCCGCACGTGGAGTTCCAGATCCGGCAGGTCCCGGGCGGCTCGGGACAGCCCCTGCCGCTCGACCCGCAGAACTGGCTGCGCCCACGCAACTAGCAACCGGCGGCGCGCGCGGTGACGGCGCCGCCCTGCCTGCGTCACCGGTCTCGGGGTATCTTGCAACACCATGACGGGTCGTCTCTTCACGCTGCGCGCGCTGGCCCGCGAGCTCGGGCTGCCGGAATCGACCGTCCGCTACTACCGCGACGCGTTTGCCGATGTGCTCCCCACGAGTGGGCAGGGCCGCCGCCGCCGACACCCGGCCGCCGCGCTGCCCTGCTTCCGGCTCATCGCCGACGGGTTCGCAGCGAATCTCACACGAGACGAGATCCGCACCGAGTTGGTGGCGCTCCAGGATGGGACCGCGCCCGCGGCCGAGCCGACTGACCGCCGTCCGGTGACGATCACGCCGCTTGTGACCCGCGACCAGGAATCGCCGCAGGAGCTGGTGGCGCTGATCCTGGACGGGGAACGGGAGCGGCGCGAGGTGATGTGGCAGATGGCGCGCGAGATTGTCCGCCTGGGCGAGGCAATCGAGCGGCAGCACGCGGTGCTGAGCGAGCTCGTCCGGCAGGTCGAGCGTCAAGCCACGGCGCACCTGTTGCCCGCCCCCGACCCCGACGCCCCCGATGGGACGCGGATGACCGTCGAGCTCGACGAGCTGCGCGCTGAGCTGGCCCGCGAGCGCGAGCTCGTCGACCGGCTGCGGCGCTCGAAGCTCGAGATCGAGCAACGCGCCGCCGAGGCCGAGGCGGCGCTGGAGGATGTCGGCCCGCGTGGGCGACTCCGACGGGCCTTCGGGGCGGATCGGCCCGAGACCAAGCCGGGGTAGCGCGGTGTGGTTCACGCGCGCCTCGGAGCGCCGGCGGATGGTGCGGCGGCAGCTCGCGGCCCGCGGCATCGCCGACCGGCGGGTGCTCGCGGCGATGGCCGCCGTCCCGCGCGAGGAGTTCGTCGGGCCGGGGCAGGTGCGCGATGCCTACGGCGATCACCCACTCGTGATCGGCTCCGGCCAGACGATCTCCCAACCCTACATCGTGGCGCTGATGACCGAAGCCGCTCACCTCGGGCGGCGGAGCCGCGTGCTCGAGGTCGGCACGGGGAGCGGGTACCATGCCGCGATCCTCGCGCGCCTCGCGGGCCACGTCTGGACAATCGAGCGCTTGCCCGAGCTCGCGGCGACCGCCCGACGACAGCTCGCGGCGACCGGCGCCGACAATGTCACCATCCTGGTCGGCGACGGGACCGCCGGCTACCCGCCGGCCGCGCCGTTCGACGCAATCCTCGTCGCCGCCGCCGCCGCCGCTCCCCCGCCCGCTCTGCTGCGGCAACTCGCCCCCGCCGGGCGGCTCGTCATCCCCGTCGGGCCCCTCGACATCCAGGACCTCCTCGTCTACGAGCGGACACCGTCGGGGATCGCCACGCGGTCGCTGTGCGCGTGTTGCTTCGTCCCCCTGATTCCAGGTGGCGCCGGCAGCCATGGCGGGGCCGCTCCACTCGGCGTATGATTACCGACCGCCTCAGTCGCGAGCCTACGCTGCCGATTCACCCATCGTCCGTTCGCCATGGCCTGACCGTCGCGATCGTGGCAGGCGCCACGCTCGGCGCCCCGGCCGCGAGTGCCGCCCAGGTCACGGTCTCGGCCCGCCTCGGGCTCGTCGCCAGTACCGCCCTGCTCGAGGATTCCATCGTCGAGGCGATCAGCCTGCGACCGAACACCGCGCCCAGCCTGGGGATCACGATCGACACGCGGCTCGACCCCCAGTACGCCGTCGGAGCCGGGTTCGCGGTGAGTCGCAGCGATCTGCGCAGCCGCGCGGCGAGCGGCGATGCATCGGTCACCACGCTCACCCTCTGGCACCCGTCGATCTTCCTGCGCTACGGGGCCAATCCCTGGCTGGGCCTCGAAGCGCGCGCCGGCGCGCTGATCTACGACCCCAGCACGACCGTGGGGAATCTGTTCAGCGGCGGAGCGCCCGTGGCACCGGTGCTCGGCCTCGCCGCCAGCGCGGAACGGCCGCTCGGCAGCCGGCTCCTCGCGGGGCTCGCGCTCCAGTACGACGTGCACCGGTTCACGACGTCCACGCTGGAGAACCGCGGCTACAGCGGCTCCACGGTCGTCCATCGCATCGGGGTCACCCTGACGCTGCGTCACCAGATCACCCATGCGCGCCCGACGACACGCTGAGCGCGGCCTGCTCCTCGCCGTCTGCGGCTTGCTCGCCTGCGACGTCGCCACGGGACCGCGCCGTCAGTCCAGCTACCCCTTCGATCTGGCGTCCACCGGGCTCGTGTTCCACTGGCCGGCCGACCGGCTGCCCGTCCGTTTCTGGGTGGACCCCGATGCGGGGCCGGTCCGCGCCTACGTGAGCGACGGCCTGCGGGAATGGGCCGCCGTCTTCCTGTACGGGGAATTCCGGGGCGTGCTCGTGGAGGACGCGGCGCAGGCGGACGTGCTCGTGGAGGTGAACGGTGCCACGCCACCGGACGTGCCGCGCACGAACGACCCGCCTGTCGGCGCCTGCGGGGGGGTGACCAGCAACGACCGGACTCCCGACAACCGCCTCACGGGGCCGTTCCGGGTGACGCTCACCTGGGACGGGCGCTTCCCCGCCACCGACGTGGCCAATTGCCTGCACCGCGTCGCCGCGCACGAGCTCGGGCACACCATCGGGCTGCTGCAGCACAGCAACAGCACGCTCGACCTCATGTTCGCCTTCCCGGAGGTCGCGGCGCCCTCGCCGGCCGATCGCGCGACGGTCGAGATCCTCTACCACACGCCCGCGACCCTCGTGCCGGCGGCGCGCCCCGAATGATCCGCGGCGGCGTGATCCTCCTCGTGGCGCTCGTCGCCGCCTGCGGTGACCTCGTGCCGCCGGCGCGCCCCGACCCGTACGACGTCGGGATCAGGCTCAACGACGGCTTCGAGCTGCGATTCTACTGGACACCGGCCAGCTTGCCGGTGCGATTCTGGATCGAGCCCGAAGCCGACTTGCCGACCGACGCGCCGGCGGCGATCGAGGCCTGGGAGGCCGTGGCACTACTCGGGGAGTTTCGGGGAGTCGTCGTGGCGGATTCCGCCGCGGCCGACGTGTTGATCATCCGCGCGGAGGAAATCGACATCGGCGGGAACGGCGCCGCGCGGAGCGACTGTCTCGGTCAGACCGCGATCAGCGTGGAGCTCGACACGACCGTGACCCTGCCATTCGTGATCGAGTTGTTCCCGCGCCGCGGCGCGAGCCCGACGTCGCTCCGTGCGTGCCTCCGCACGACGGTGGCGCACGAGATCGGCCACACGCTGGGACTGTTCCTCCACAGTGACGCGCCGGACGACCTCATGTACGCGCCACCCCGCGTCGGCCGGCCCTCGGACCGCGACGTGGCCAGCTTCACCGCACTGTATCACTCGACCCCGAGCGTGCGGCTCCCGGCGGGACGCTAGCTCGGCGCGCGGAGCCCACCGCCCGTCAGCAACTCCGCTCCGGTATGTTACAATTAGGTCCCCGCCGCCCGGGCGGGGCTGGGCGATCTCCGGACGGACGTATGACCACACGCGACACGCGAAGCATTTACGCGGGCCTCGAGCCCCAGCAGCCGGTGCATTGGAATCTGCGCACCGCGGCCCTCTACGAGGCCGCCGTTTGCCGGGGGGAGGGACGCGTGGCGGCGGGCGGGCCGTTCGCGGCCGTCACGGCCCCCCACACCGGCCGCTCGCCGAACGACAAGTTCGTGGTGCGCGAGCCGACCTCGGAGTCACAGGTCTGGTGGAGCAAGGTGAACCAGGAGATGCGCCCCGCGCACTACGCCGCGCTGAAGCGGGACGTGCTGACCCATCTCGCCGGCCGGCCGCTGTTCGTGCGCGACGTGTTCGCCGGCGCCGAGGCGGCGCAGCGCATCGCGGTCCGGTTCGTCACCGAGAGCGCGTGGCACGGCCTGTTCGTGTACAACATGTTCCTGCGTCCGGGCGCCGGGGAGCTCGAGGACTTTGCGCCCGATTTCACCGTGCTCCACGCACCCGAGCTGCAGGCGGATCCCGCCCGGCACGGGACGCGCTCCGGCACGTTCATCGTGCTGAACCTCGCCGAACATACCGTCCTGATCGGGGGCACGCGGTACGCCGGGGAGATGAAGAAGTCGATCTTCACGCTGCTCAACTACGTGTATCCGCGCCGCGGCATCCTCTCCATGCACTGCTCGGCGAACGTCGGACGCGAAGGGGACGTCGCCATCTTCTTCGGGCTGTCGGGTACCGGCAAGACCACGTTGTCCGCCGATCCGACGCGGGGCCTGATCGGCGATGACGAGCACGGCTGGAGCGACGAAGGCGTGTTCAATTTCGAGGGTGGCTGCTACGCCAAGGTCATCCGGCTGTCGCCCGAAGGCGAGCCGGAAATCTACGCGACGACGCGGATGTTCGGCACGATCCTCGAGAACGTCGTGCTCGACGACGACACGCGGAACGTCGACCTCGACAGCTCCGAGATCACCGAGAACACGCGGGCCTCGTATCCGATTCAGTACATTCCCAACCACGTGGCCGGTGGCCAGTCCGGCCACCCCTCGAACATCATCTTCCTCACCGCGGACGCGTTCGGCGTGCTGCCCCCCATCGCGCACCTGACGCCCGAGCAGGCGATGTACCAGTTTCTCGCCGGATACACGGCCAAGGTCGCCGGCACCGAGCGGGGCGTGACCGAGCCACAGGCAACCTTCAGCGCGTGCTTCGGCGCGCCCTTCCTCCCGCTCCACCCGGGCGTGTACGCCAAGATGCTCGGCGAGCGCATCGCCCGACACGCGGTGAAGTGCTGGCTCGTGAACACGGGCTGGACCGGCGGGCCGTTCGGCGAAGGCCACCGGATGCGTCTCGGCCACACCCGCGCGATGGTCCACGCCGCCCTCGAGGGATCCCTGCGCGACGTGCCCACCCGCGCGGAGCCCATGTTCGGCCTCGCCGTGCCCACGGCCGTGCCCGGCGTGCCGGCGCAGGTCCTGGATCCCCGCGCGACGTGGAAAGACCCGGCCCGCTACGATGCCCAGGCAAGAAAGCTGGCAGCGATGTTCCGGGAGAACTTCGCCAAGTACGCCGACGAAGTGAGCCAGGCCGTCCGCGCCGCCGGCCCCCGACTCTGAGGGACGGTATGGCCTCGACGAACGGCTTCGAGGTCGTCCGCGACCCGCTGTGGAACAACATCGGCATTGATGCCCAGGCGCTGGCCGTGCTCGACAGCGAGCCGTTCCAGCGCCTGCGCTACGTGCGGCAACTCGGCCACGCGTTCCTCGTCTATCCCGGCGCCACCCACACGCGGTTCGAGCACGCCCTCGGCACGTTCCACCTGGCGTGCCGCGCGCTCGCCCTGCTCGGCGAGCGCGGAGCCCTCCGCGCGGTCCCGGCGGCCGACGTGGCGCTCGTCCGGCTCGCCGCGCTGCTGCATGACATCGGCCACTACCCCTTCTCGCACGCGCTCGAGGAGGCGGGGCTCCCCCGGCACGAGACCCTGGCCCGGGAGCACTTCGCGCACCCTGAGCTCGCCGCCGCGCTCGCCACCACCGGGCTGCCCGACGTGGCCACCCGCCTCGAGGCGCTCATCGCCGGCACGAGCGCGAGCCCGCTGCAGGCCCTGATCTCCGGCACGCTCGACCTCGACAAGCTCGAATACCTGACCAGGGACGGCCGCATGTGCGGCGTGCCCTACGGGACCGTCGACGTGGACCGGCTGCTCCATTCCCTGACTCTGGTGGAGGGACCGGCCGGACTGGCCGTCGGGCTGCACGAAAAGGGCGTCAACGCGCTGGAGTCGGTGCTGTTCGCCAAGTATCAGATGTACCGGAACGTCTATTGGCACCACGCCGTGCGCAGCGCGACCGTGATGTTCAAGCGGGTGGTGCGGACGGCGATCGCCCGCGGGACCCTGCAGGCGGCGTGGATCGCGCACAGCACCGATGAGGCGTTGATGGAAGCGCTGCGGGCGCACCCCGATGCTCCCATCGCCGCGCGGCT
>JBFGDF010000132.1:0-8944 GCA_041580775.1 Gemmatimonadales bacterium | reverse complement strand
GGCGTAAATCGCCCCGTGCTTCGAGCTCATGTACGCTTCGTAGTTGGGGTGGTCGGGGCCCATGTGGCAGGTGTAGCACGCCTCCGGCTTCCGGGCCTCGACCAGACTGAAGGAATGCCGCGTGTGGCACGCGATGCAGCCGTTCCGGTACGTGAGGCTGCTCCCGTCCACGTATTGCTGCTGTTCCTCGCTCCAGTAGGGCGGCTCGGTTGCGCCCGCTTGCGCGTGGCACGGGTCGCAGCCCATCTCCATCACTTTGCGGGGCATCTGGTCGTAGTGCGGGACGCCGATGTTGCGCTCCCAGTTGATGCCCAGCCCGCCCGGTCCGGGGCCGTACGTGTGCCCCGCGTCGAGCACGTGCTCCTTGTAGATCTGCGGATGACAGGCGGCACAGGTCGTCTCCGGCACGCGCCCCCGACTCGCCATGATGGCGTCGTGATCGGTGCCGTGGCAGGTGGCGCAGCTGATCTGATGCTGTGGGTTGGCCACGCGGGGGTTTTGCACGCCGGCGCGGCCCATGGCCCCCGCCTCGAACTGCATGACGATGGTGGCATGGAGCCGCCGATGGCAACCGGCGCACGTGGCAGCATTGACGACGCCGGTGGGAGCGCCCCCGCCGATTCTGGGCGCCGGCGGCGGCACGCTTCGTACATAGTCGTAGATGGCCCGCGCTTCCGCGTCACTCACGACCGTCGTGGGAAACGCCGGCATCCGCTGGCGCGGCGTCCGAATCTGCGCCAGGAACGCGGGGAACTCCAGCGATGTCTGGGCCACCTCCGGACCCACGCCCCCTCGTGCGCTCGCACCGTGGCAGCCCAGACAGCCCTTCGTGATGAACAGTCGCTCGCCGCTCGGCTCGATGGTCTGCGCCACGAGCGGGCCGGGGGCGATCCCGGCGGCGAGCACGAGGAGTCCGAGCGTTGGGACGACGGCGGGCAGTCGGCAGACGGACCGTGGCATGGGAAGGCCCTCCGACAAAGGCGAGCGTCGCGCTCGCATTACGGATCATACGCCGATCAAGCTACACTACGGTCCGCCATGTCACCCGGCAAGCACGTCCCCGCGAGACCCCACAAAACAAAGCGCCGACCGCGAGGTCGACGCTCCGAGACGCGGCGTGCCCCTCGACTACCGGCGCCGCGACCCGCCCCGCCGCCCGCGCACGGACGGACCGTTGCGCTTCGGCGCTGCGGCCCGCTCCGTGGGCTGGATGGGCGCCAGTGCCGGCTCGAATCCCGGCACGATCTCCCGCGTGAAGGTGCGACCCAGCAACTTCTCCACGTCCCGCATCATCAGCCACTCGTCGGGGGACATGAGCGTGAGCGCCAGCCCCTGCGCGCCCGCCCGGGCCGTCCGGCCCACCCGATGGATGTACACCTCGGGATCCATCGGCACGTCGAAGTTGACGACCATGAGAATGTCATCCACGTCGATCCCTCGGGCAGCGACGTCCGTCGCCACCAGGACCTGTGTGCGTCCGGCCTTGAACCGCTCGAGGGCGGCACTGCGGGCGCTCTGCGTCTTGTCTCCGTGCAGCGCGGCGGCGCTCTTCCCTTCCCGCCGCAGGTGGGTCGCGAGCCGGTCGGCCCCGTACTTGGTCCGCGTGAACACCAGCGTGCGGCCCGCCGGGACTTCGTCGAGCATCTTGGCCAGCAGGCGCCGCTTTTCGGGCTTGTCGACCGCCACCAGGAGGTGCTCGACCCCTTCCGCCGTCTCCGCACGCCGGCCGATCTCGACCGCCGCGTGCCCGTTCATGGCGCGGTGCGCCAGCCGGTCCACGTCATGAGAGATCGTCGCGGAGAACAGCATGGTCTGCCGTTCCTTGGGGAGCTCCCCGAGGATCCGGTTCACGTCGGGCGCAAACCCCATGTCCAGCATGCGGTCGGCCTCGTCCAGCACCAGCACCTCGATGCGGCGGAAGTCGACGTGGCCCCGTCCCATATGGTCGAGCAGCCGCCCCGGGGTGGCGACCACGATATCGGCCCCGGTCCGGAGCGCCCGGGTCTGCGGCTCCATCCCCACGCCGCCGTACACCGCGGCCGCGTGGAGCCCGGAGTACCGGCCGTACGCCCGCGCGCTCTCCAGCACCTGCTCGGCCAGTTCCCGGGTGGGCACCAGAATGAGGGCCCGGAGCCCACGGGTGCCGCCGGAGAGCCGCTGGATGATCGGGAGCAGAAACGCGGCCGTCTTGCCCGTGCCCGTCTGCGCCGACCCGACGACGTCGCGTCCGGCGAGGCCGAGGGGAATGGCTTCCATCTGGATGGGGGTGGGTTCATCGTAGCCACACGCCGCGACGGCCTGCAGCAGTTCGGGCGCGAGGCCCAGTGAAGCAAATGGCATGTCCTGCACAACTCCTTACGAGTACACGCGCACGTCCAACCAGACGGCACGATGCCGCCGGGTGACCTGCGCCAGCTTGTCTGAACCTGAGGAGTTGAGCGACGGGTCTGGGACGCGTCGGTACCCCTGAGCCGGGGACCGTTCTACAAAGGAAGGATACCAGCTCGCGGTTCGTACAACGGCCGAAAGCTAACCGGGGAACGCCGTTTGCGACAGTCCCTTAGGGGCTCGGGAGCGTATTGACGCCTCCCACCCGTAGGTCCACGACGTAGTCCTCGGGCCTGATCGTCTGCGTGGACACGGGCTCCGGACGCAGCGCGAGGAGAATGACGCGTAGTCCCCAGGCCTCGCCGGAACGGGGGCCCTCGGTCGTGTTCAGCTCGACCAGATAGGTCGGGCCCCGGGTCCCCACCAGCGGACCCACCCCGAGCTCGACCCTCGCATTGCCGGCCGATGCACACACGACGTCGATGGGGCAGCGACTGTCTTCGGACACGCCCCCGAACATCAATTCGACGTTGTTCACCACGGTCTGCTCGCCCGCCCGCAGGGTGATCGTCACCGGGGGGGTATCCCGGAGCGCCACCACCGGGTCCGGCGGCGCATCGGTACCACAGGCAACCATGAGCAGAGCGGCGGGAATCAGCCGGCTGGCGCGCATGATCCATACCCCGTGCAGAAGATTGATCTCGAACAAACCCGTCCACCCTGATTACCCGTCCAAGGCGCCCGCCGTCACCAGCCGGCACGATCGGGGCCTCAGCGGTTGCGCAGCCGCACCAGAATGAAGCCGACCACCACGACCCCGATGGCGATCTCCACCCACGGCACCGTTGGGGCGCCGCCCGGCTCCCCAGCCCGGGAGACGAAGACCCCCAGTCCCACCAACGCGACGACCACCCCGGCGAGAATCGCGACCGCAGGGTGTCTCACGCCGGCACCACCGCGCCGGCCCGCCGCGTGCTCGAGGGCCTGGCGGACCTCGGCGTCGCTCATCGCGTAGCGCCGGCGGAACTCGTCGGCCACCTGCTCTAGCTGCCTGCTCAGCTCGCGCACCCGGGGAGATGGCGGCTCCTCGGGTCGCGGCGTGGGGACGTAGACCATTTGGACCTCCTGGGTCGGCGCCTCGGGACCGGCACCGCGCTCTACAATGTGACCTTAGAAACCAAACTTGGGTATGATTGGTGATTAGAGGTCCGGCGCGTAAAGCGCCGGGAGCAGAGCAGTCCCACCCACGCCATGATGGAGGTTGTCTTGATGTCCCGATCCCTCGCGCTTGCCCTTGCTGGCTCCTTGCTCCTCGGCGGTGCCGCCTGCAGCGATAGCCTCGCCCCGGAAGACGTTGCCGGCACGTGGAACGCCACCAGCTTCGTGTTCACGAGCGTGGCGGCTCCAGCCACGAATAGCGGGAACCTGATCGCGCAGGGTGCCAGCTTGTCGCTGACGTTGAACGCCAACGGCACGCTCTCGATCACGCTGAACGACGGTACCGGTCCCACCACGGATGCCGGCACGTACGCGATCGACGGCTCCAATCTCTCGCTCACCATCGACGGCGATCCGTCCAGCGGCACGATCGAGCTGAACGGCAATACGCTGACGATCCGTCTCACCACCGGAATCGAGTTCGACTTCGACGACGACGGTGTCGATGAGCCCGCCACGGCGGTGATCGTCCTGTCCCGCCAGGCGTAACCGACAGCGTCCGCACTCAGGCCCGCCGGCCGGATCCTTCCGGCCGGCGGGCTTGCTGCGTCCGGCCCGCGCCTTTTCCCCACCGACGTAGATTGAGACGTGCACGCCCCCCGTCGCCCACTCACGAGCGGCCTGCTGGCCGCGCTGCTGGCCGCCTGTACGCCGCCCGCCGCGGTGGGGCCGCCAACGCCGGACGCCGCCGCCGATCCCTGCCGGGTGGGTGACGCGTCGGAGGCGACCCCCCAGACCATCCGCGTGGCCCTCCTCGACGAGGTGGCCGCCAGCCGCGCCCCGACTCCCGTCACCGACGCTGACCACCTCGTGTTCCGCCAGCTGTACGAGCAGTTGGTGCGAGTGGACTGCACGGGAGCGGTCCGGCCCGGGCTGGCCGGGCGCTGGCGCTCCGACGACAGCGGCCGCCGCTGGACGTTCGCCCTGCGGCCGGGCGCCGCGTTCTGGGACGGCACGCCGGTGGACGCCGCGGCGATGCTCGCAGCTTGGCGGGCGGACTCCACCCTGCCGCTCGCCGACCTCCGGCAGGCGGACGACTCCACGGTCGTCGTGGTCCTGGCCGCCCCCCGCCCCGTCACCGCCTTCGCCGACCCCGCCTGGAGCGTGGTCAAACGGATCGCCGAGTCGGCATGGCCCCTCGGGACAGGAGCGGTGTGGGTCGCGGAGTGGACGACCGCGGGCGACGACTCGCTGTTGCAGGCCATTCCAGTGCCGCATGCGCGGGCGGGCACCCCCACGCTCGAGTTCCGCCGCAGCCGTGCCACCGATCCGCGCGACCTGATCGACCGTGATCTCGACGTGCTCGTCACCCGCGACCCGGCCGTCCGCCGGTACGCGGAGGGGCGCGCCGGGTGGACGGCGGTGCCACTCACGTGGGACCGCGTCTACGGCCTCGTGTCTCCCACCCGAGCCCGGGCCGCGTCCGTCACCCAACTCGACGAAGCGAGTCGTACGGCCCTGGCGCATGACGCCGTCCGGGCCGATGCGCGCGCACCCGAGTCGGACGCCTGGTGGGAGGAACCGGCCTGCACTTCCGCTGGCCCAGGCGCGTTGGTCGCCTCGCCGCTGCGGCGGGTGGCGTTCCCGCGAGAGGACCCGGTGGCGCGCGATCTGGCTGATCGGCTGGTGGCCCGCGCCGACGCCGAGCTGACGGCGCTCACAGGCCTGTCGGCCGCCGGTACGCGCAGCGTCGCGCTCGACCCGAGGACCTGGGCGGCCACGCTCCGGTCCGGCACTGAATTCGCACTCGTCCTGCCGCTACCGCGCCGCCCGCTGGACCGCTGCCGCGCCGTCGGAATGCTGGTCGCCCGCGCCCCCTGGCTCTCGGGCCCCGACGGCAGGGTGCCAGCGACGGCCGTGGTCCCACTCGTCGAAACGCGGGCGAGTGCCCTGTTGCGACGTGGCATCGGCGCCGAGCTCGATGGCGAGGGCGGGATCCGCCTGGTGCCCACCACCGAGGCACGCGTCCCGTGACATTCCGGGCGCGCCTGCTGCTCGGCGCTGCCGCGGTGGCGGCGGTGCCGCTTGCCGTGCTCGCCGTCGGAATCCGCCGGGAAGTCGGCGCGCGACTCACGAGCCAGTACGAAGGGCGCGTCGCCGCCCTCGTCACGGTCATCGAGGCCGATCTCGCCCGCCAAAGCGCCGACGTAGCGGCCCGGCTTGCGGCACTGCGCGTGGCGCTGCCCGAAGACAACCGGTTCCGGCTCGGCGCCATTCAAGGCCTGACGGCGGAGCGGACCTACGTCCTGGACTACGCCGGGAGTGCCCTGCGCCTCGCCGGTCTGGCCATGCTCCAGGTGCAGGACAGCAGCGGCCGTATCGTCAGCTCGGGGCACTTCCGCAACGAGTTCGATCGGCTCGATCCCGCCCCGGTCCGCGGCCTCGAGGCCGTGGGGGCGCGCGCGGCGGTGGTGCGTGCCCGCGCGCCGGAAGGCGAGTTCCTGGCGCTGGCCCGTACCGACGCGGTGCGTCTGGCAGGCCGCCGGTTCACGCTGGTCGGCGGGGTGCGCGTGGACTCGACCTTCCTTGGTGACCTCACGCGTGATCCCGCGGTCAGCGTCGTGCTGGTGCTTCCGGACACGACGGTCTCCAGCGGGACCGCGCGGGCGGCGGTCGCGGACGCGCTCGTCGATACGCTGCCGATGTGGTTTGTGGATCCGGGGACCGGCGACGCGGTGGCTGCCCACCTGCTGGTGGCCTACCCGCTGGCGCCGCTGGCGGCCTTGCGCGCCAGCGTGGACCGGTGGTTCCTGGTCGCGTTGGCGGTGACGACGGCGGTCGTGCTCCTGCTCGCCGCGTGGCTCGCGGCCCGCATCAGCCGACCGCTCCGCGATCTCGCCGGGGTAGCGGAGGGCGTGGATCTCGAGCGCGGCGAGGTGACGTTCGCGAGCGACCGACGCGACGAGATCGGAACGCTGGCCCGGCTACTCGGGCGCATGGTGACCCGCCTCCGCACCGACGCGGCCCGGCTCCGGGACGTCGAACGGCGGGCCACTCTGGGTGAACTGGCCCGCCAGGTGAACCACGACATCCGGAACGGGCTCGCCCCCATCCGGCATGTGTTCCGCCATCTCTCCCAGGTGGCGGCGCAGGACCCGGCCACGCTCGCGTCGGTGTACGACGAACGGCGGGCGACCGTGGAGTCGGGCATTGCCTACTTGGAGAACCTGGCCGGCAACTACGCGCGGCTGCACCCGCAGCTCGACCGGCGTCCCTGCGACCTGAACGCGATCCTGCAGGAGGTGGCGGCAGGGGTGGCGACGGACACGGTCGCGCTGGAGATCGTGACCGCCGAGGCGGCCACGATCCTGACCGACCCACTGGTAGTGCGGCGCATCCTCGAGAACCTCACGCGCAACGCCATCGACGCGCTCGGGCCGCGCGGAGGACGCGTGCGGCTGACGGTCGAGCGGCTTGCCGAGGGCGTGCGGCTGCGCGTGACCGACACCGGCCCGGGGATGACGCGCGCCGAGCTGGATCGGGCCTTCGAGGCCTTCTATACCACGAAGCCGGTCGGCACCGGGCTGGGACTCGCCATTGTCCGACGCCTCGTGACGGACCTGGGCGGGTCGCTCACGGTCGAAACCGCACCCGGCCGCGGTACGACGTTCTGCATCGATCTTCCCGCGGCGGCGGAGGCGGGCGCATGACGCTGGTCCTCGTGGTGGATGACGTCCGACCGCTGGCCGAGCAGTACGCCTACGATCTCAAGCGGCTGGGAGGCTACGACACGCTCATCGCGGATGGCGGGCGGGCGGCGCTCGACCTGCTCACGCAGGAGCCCGTCGATTGCGTGATCCTGGATCTCGAGATGCCCGACCTGGACGGGTTCGACGTGCTGCGCGGCATGGACGAGCGGAAGCTCCGCATCCCGGTCATCGTCTACACAGGCACCGGCAACTACGACCGCTGCGTCCGGGCGGTGCAGCAGGGCGCCTACGGGTTCATCGACAAGGGCGAGCCCATGGAGCGCGTGGCGCAGGAGGTGGCGCGTGCGGTGGAACGTGAGCGGCTGACGGGTGAAGTGGCGGCGCTACGCCGTCGGCTGGACAGCGACTCGCCGCTGCTGGGCTCGAGTCCCGTCATGCAGCGGCTGCGGGCGCTGATCGGCAAGCTCGCGCCCGTCCCGAGTCCCGTACTGATCGTCGGCGAGAGCGGCTCCGGCAAGGAACTGGTGGCGCGCGAACTCCATCGGCTGGGGAAGCACTCCACCGGGCCATTCGTCGCGATCAACAGCGCCGCGCTGCCGGAACACCTGGTGGAGTCCGAGCTGTTCGGGCACGAACGCGGCGCGTTCACGGGGGCCGCCGTCCTGCGCCGCGGCGCCTTCGAGGCGGCGTCGGGCGGCACGCTGTTTCTGGACGAGGTGGGCGAGCTGCCGCTCGCCGCCCAGGCCAAGCTGCTGCGGGTCCTGGAGCAGCACGAGGTCACGCGGGTCGGCGGCACGCGCACGATCACCGTGGACGTCCGGGTGGTCGCGGCGACGAATCGCGATCTCGACGCCGAGGTGGCGGCGAAGCGGTTCCGCGAGGACCTGCTCTACCGGCTCAACGTGCACCTGCTTCCGGTGCCGCCGCTCCGGGACCACCGCTCCGACATCCCGGAGCTGGCCGACCGACTGCTCGCGGTGACGTGCGAGCGGTTCGGCCTGCGGCGCCGCCGGCTGCACGACGGCGCGCTGCAGCTGCTCATGGCCCACGACTGGCACCGCAACAACGTGCGAGAGCTCCGCAACGTCATCGAGCGGCTGGTCATCGAGAGCGAGGGCGACGTGATCGGCGTGGAAGACGTCCCGTCCGAGATCGGCGGAACGGCCGACGCCGGCGCGGGCACCGCTCCCCGTACCTACCACGAGCGGAAGGTCGAGGCGGAGCGCCAGATCGTCGTCGAGGCGCTCGAGCGCAACGCGTGGCACATCACGCGCACGGCGCACGAGCTCGGGCTCGCCGATCACGCGAGCCTGCTCAAGATCATGCGAAGACTGAAGCTCTCCCGCGACTGACGTGTCCGGGCGGACACGACGCGCCCCCCGCGGCCGTGTCCGTCCGAACACGCTGTGCCCCTCGCTGCCCTGCCACCCACCGTCGGCGTTCCTCCCAAGCCGCGATCGTGCGTGCAGTTACGGGCCAATGGCCGACGTGGGCTTCGCCTGGTACGCGCACTGCTTTCTCCTCGGACGGTCCCACACCGTCACCGGCGCGCACAGCGCCACCACGAGGAGGAGAACATGCGCTGGACTGTCACGCTCCGCGAGGGGCACAAGCGGTGGATCGCCGACGCCGTCGTCGGCACCATTCTGTTCGGGGCGATCGTGCTCACGGGCTGCGACACGCCCAAGTCGTGGCGGAGCAACCCCACGGATGAGAGCGGCGAGGCAACCGCGGTCGTCGCCGCACGC
>JBFGDF010000131.1:0-9035 GCA_041580775.1 Gemmatimonadales bacterium | reverse complement strand
GGTCCGCGCGCTCGATATGTCCGGCTCTCGGCTCATGAGGACCCTGTTCCGTCTACGGGGGATGCCCGCGTCCGCGTTGACCGCGGAGGGTCTGGCCCGCATTCACTTCACACCGCTGCGCGAGGTCCCGCCTCGGGCATTCGTCCTGGGCATCATCGGCCGGTTCTGGACCCCCTCCGGGAGGCTCGTCGACTTCGCACCCGGGCAGTTTCAGAGCTTCGACCGCCCCGGGTATGCGAAGGCGATCTGGTACTTTGGCCTGACCCGCACAGCTTCCGGAGGAACCGTCCTCGAGACTGTCACCCGCGTTCACTGCGTAGACGCGAAGTCTCGGCGTCGATTTCACTGGTATTGGTTTTTCGTGGGCCCCTTCAGCGGCCTGATCCGAAAGGAAGTCCTGAAGGTGGTGCGGGCCGAGTCGGAGGCGGACGTACAGGAGGGGACCCACACGACACGCGGTCGCTGCTGAGGCGGTCGCTGGCAGATACTCGGCCTGCCGCTGAACCGCATGGACCTCCTCTGGGACGCTCACTCATGCGGACCGCTCGCGCCATAGCCCCCCGGTCCCGCGTGCCCGCACATCTAGCGCCGGGGGGTGGGGCGGCTGGCCAAGAAACGAAGCGTGTGACAGGTTCCTGGATGACATCGGGCCAGGAACGCAGCGTGCGGTCGGTACCGGCGAGCGCCCGGGCGCGCTATCGGCAGACCTTTGGCCTGGCCGTCGCCGTCGTCTATACGGGTGGCACGGTCGCCCAGAGCCTCAAGCTGGTGTTCGCGTTCGGCTGGGAGTACATGCCGTTCTGGGTCGACTGGGTCCTGATCGTGCTGGGGACGTACGGCGGCGTTGGGCTGATCCTGTTTGCCCGCCAAGTCGCCTGGCGCGGCACGTGGGAGAAGGTGGTGCACGGGTTGATGGCGGCGCACCTGCTCGTCTCGGTCGGCGTGCACGCGTGGATCGTGGCCATCGGCAGTCACGAGTTCTTCACGATCTTCCCGTACGAATACAGTTACTTTGCGGTCGCCTACTTTGGCGTCTTCGCCTGGCGAGCCTGGACCATGAAGCTGGTACCGCCGTCCGGTGTCCTTCGCTCCCCGCAGGCGCGCGCCGCGGCCGCGTCGCGGGAACCGCCCGCTGATGCCGCCAAGCCTACGGTCATGAGGCCTCTCCACGCCTCCAGAACCGATCGGACGAAGAGCCAACCATGAACGCAAGAACCCTCGACGGTCACGAGATCGACGTGCCGCAGGCCGCGCTCGACGGCCTCAAGCTGCGTCTCAAGGGACCGGTTCTCGTGCCCGGTGATGCTACATACGACGAGTCCCGGACCGTCTGGAACGCCATGATCGATCGGAGGCCGGCGCTCGTCGTGCGGTGCCTCGGCACCGCCGACGTGATCGCGTGCGTGCAGTTCGCGCGTGAACACCGGCTGCTGCTCTGCATCAAGGGCGGAGGACACAACATCGCGGGTCTGGCCACCGCCGACGGCGCGCTGATGCTCGACCTATCGCTGATGCGCGGCGTCTGGGTGGACGCGCAGGCAAAGGTCGCCCACGCGCAGGCAGGTTGCCTGTTGGGCGACGTGGATCGCGAAACGCAGGTCCACGGCCTCGCCACGGTCCTCGGATTCGTCTCGCTGACCGGGATCGCGGGACTCACGCTGGGTGGCGGATTCGGCTACCTGACCCGGCGCTGGGGATGGACGACAGACAACGTGATCGGGATGGACGTCGTCACCGCCGACGCGCGCCTGGTCCGCGCGACGAGCAGCGAGAACCCGGACCTCTTCTGGGGGTTGCGGGGTGGCGGCGGCAACTTCGGCGTCGTGACCGGCATCGACTACATGCTGCACCCCGTCGGCCCGGAGGTCGTGGGGGGCGTCGTGGCCTGGGCCGCCAGCGCGGCGCCCGACGTGCTCGCGCTCTACCGGACCCTGGCCGCGCAGGCCCCACCCGAGCTCACGCTCGTCACGTTCATGCGTCCGGCGCCTCCGGCCCCATGGCTGCCGACGGACATGCATGGGAAGCCGATCGTGGCCATCCTCGCCTGCCACAGCGGCAATCCCGCCGAGGGCGAGAAAGCCGTCGCCGCCATCAAGGCGTTCGGCACGCCCATCGGCGACGTACTCGTGCGCCGGCCGTACGCGCAGCTGCAGGCCCTACTCGATGGGACACAGCCGAAGGGCCGGCGCTACTACTGGAAAAGCGAATACCTGGCGCGCATCGACCCGGCATTGTGCGAGAAGTTCATGGCGCACGCCGCCAAGATCCGCTCGCCGCACTCGGCGATGATCCTGTTCCAGATCGACGGGGCCCTGAACCGGCTCGAGGATCAACACTCGCCGGTGGGCAACCGTGACGCACGCTATGTGCTCAACATCGGCGGCGCGTGGGAGCAGGCAGCTGACGACACCGTGAACGTGACGTGGGCGCGCGACGCCTGGAACGACCTGAAGGCGTTCTCGACCGGGGGGACGTACATCAACTTTCTCACCGAAGACGAGGGCCCCGACCGCATCGAGGCGGCACTCGGCGGAGGCCTCGCCCGGCTCGCCGAGGTCAAGGCGCGGTGGGACCCGGAGAACGTCTTTCGCGCCAACCGCAACATCACCCCCCGCGGAAGCGACCGCGGTGAACGCCCAAGGAGTCGACGATGAGGTGGTCTGACCAGTACGCGACCGGTATCGCCCGCCTGGACGACCAGCACAAGATGATCTTCAAAATGGCGGAGGACTTCCGGGCGTCCCTCGACGAGGGGGCGGGAGGGACCTACGGCATCCTGCTCGACATCCTCGATGCCTACTGCCGCCGCCACTTCGGCTTCGAGGAACACTGCATGGAAGAGTACCGGTGCCCGGTGGGTCAACGAAACAAGGAGGCCCACGCGAAGTTTGTGGAGGTCCTGGCCGGCTTTCGCCAGCGATACGAGCTGCACGGCTACGACCCTAGCGAGTCGCGTCGTCTCGTCGACACGGTGGACCGGTGGCTGTCAGAACACATCTGCCGGATCGACGTGCACCTCAAGCAGTGCGTGGGGGGGCCGTGAGTCTCGGCCCGGCACGGCGTGCGGTATCGGTGGTGCACCCCGTCCGCGCGCCAAGGCGGGCCTGTCTGGCCCTGGTCTCGGCCCTCGCCCTGCTCCCGCTCGGCGCACTCGGCGCGCAGGAGCTGCCGGTATCGGTCGTGGGATTGCGCGTGCGCGTGCGCACGGTGACCCACGCCGGCTGGTTGGTGGGAACCGCGCTGGCCCAGACCCGCGACTCGCTGGTGCTCGAGCCGAGCGGCGCGGATCCCGCCACGCTGACGGTGACCGCCCAAGAGATGGTGGCGCTGGAAGTTCACCAGGGCCGGCGCCGGCACTGGCTCCCCGGCGCCGCGATCGGCGCGGTGGTCGGGAGCGTGGGGCCCTTCATCTGGGCCCGGGCCACGTTCTGCGACGCGAGCGGGCGTGGTGACGGCAGCTGCGGCGGGGCGGACTTCGTGCTCGCCGCGGTCGGGTTCGGCACGGGAGCGCTCCTGGGAGCGGGAATCGGGGCGCTCGTGCGCTCCGACCGCTGGGTGGCGTTACCGGATCTCGCAACTCAGGGGCCCGCGGACCACACGCGCAGTGGCGGTGCACTGCCGATGACAACTCACCCGCACACCCGGTAGGCCGCCCCGCATGTCGACCTGCTCCAGGAGAGCCCCGTCGGTGCGCGCCTGCATCGTCGCGCTGGTCGTCGCGTGCGGTCATGGCTGTTCGTCCGAGCACGCTGGGGACCGACCCCAAGATGCCCAGTCGCGGCGCGCGCGCGACAGCGCGATCGGTGCGTCGAGCCTTCCGGGTGCGGGGGGCGTGCGCGGCGCGCTGCGGGCCGCGGATTCGGCGGCGGCCCGGGCGGCCCAGCTCGATTCGGCGGGACAGACTCCGTAGGGGGCGGCCCGCGGTCGAGCTGACCGGGAGACCCCTCACGCGCCGGCTCACGGCGCCCACGATTATCTTCCGACCACTCCAACCGGGTATGCGTCAAGGGGGGTCATGAGACCGGATCGGTCATGCTCGCTCGTCGTGACCATGGCGCTGTGCGCCGCCTGCATCACCTTCACCGCCGGCTGCGCAGGTGGCACGGGTGACCGAGGTCCGGGCGACGCCTCGGCGTTGCCGCGGTGGACCTTCGACTCCTCCATGGTCTTTCCGGGTGACGGGTCTCTCGCTCGCCCCGAGGACGGCGTCGCCCTGGCCGACGGCCGCCTCATCGTGGCGGACCAGGTCCACGGACTGCGCCGCGTCGAGCTCGACGGTACCAGCGCGCCCTTCGGCGAGATGGTGGCCGCCGGGTACATCCACCGCCCGCCGGAACACGGCGGCGGCGCCAACGGCGTCTCGCTGGAGCCGGCTGGCACGCACCTCCTGGTGACGGACATCTTCCACGGCGGCATCTACCGCGTGAACCTCACGACCGGCGCGACCGAGCGGGTCTACCAGCACCGCTACGGCGTCAACGCCGCGGTGCGGGATTCGCGAGGGGCGATCTGGTTCACGCAGAGTGCTCACAACAGGCCGGAGGACGGCGAGGCGCGCATGTGGGCGGCGGTCGAGACGGCCCGACCGGAAGGCGCGCTGCTGCGTCTCGGGATGCGGGATGGCCGCCTGGCGGCGGAAGCCGACCTCCTCGTGGATTCGTTGATCTTCGCGAACGGCCTCGCGCTCGACGAGGCCGGCGGCCATCTGTACGTGGCGGAGACGCTGGGGCAGCGGGTGCTCCGCTATCGGGTGGACCTGGCCACCGGGCGACTGAGCGAGCGCTCGGTGTTCGTGGACAGCGTGACGCCCGACAACCTGCTGCTGGACGGTGCCGGACACCTTTGGGTGGCGGCGCCGCTCACCAACGAGCTGGTGGTCGTGCGCACGGCGACCGGCGAGCGGCATTCCGCGTTCCGGGTGCAGACCACCGCCCAGCGGGAGCGCGTCGCGGAGATCCTGCGCCGCCTCGGCACCGGTGCGCCCCGCCTCGAGCTGTTCACTCCCGATCTCTGGGCTCCCCTGCCCGGTTTCGTCACCGGGATGATCGTCAGTCCGGCCGGCGGGCCGGTATACCTCACGGGACTGGGGAACGCCCTGGTGCGGCTGCCTCGATGAGGGCGGGATCCGGGCACACGGCATCGGCACCGCGGGCGCCACGCCTGCGAGGGCTGGGAGTCGCCAGTTTGTTGACGCTGGCCCTCGCGGCGCCGGCATCGGCGCAGCGCCGGCCACTCGACCGCCCCAACCACTTCGTCGTGCAGGGCGCGCCCCTCACCCTGGGCTTCAGCTATGCCCGGTCGGTCACCCGGGCGTGGCAGCTCGGCTTGGTCGTGACGGGCGGCAAGCATCTGGGCGTCACCATCTCCACCGAAGGCTCGGACGACCTCGATGTCTGGGTCAGCGCCTACCTCGAGGTTGCCGTGCGACCGGTGCCAGCCGTGGCGCTCGTCGCCCGCCCGATCGGCGTCGTGGGCCTGACCGGGGGCGATTTCGGTGCGGCGTACCCAAGCGCCGGTGTCGGCCTCGAGTACCACATCGCCCGATTCCGGCTCGGCTCGGACGTGCAGGTCGTTCGGATCGCCGGGCCCAACGGCACCGGCGAGTACTGGGTACGGTGGCTCCCAGGCCGTCTCAGTCTCAGATTGTGAGTTCGGCGCCGGCCGCCGGACGGCCGGCCCGCGGTGGCGAAACGAAAGGTGAGCCCGGACACAAAGGTGCCCGCCCGCGATGGATGCGATCGTTTCCGCGGCTGAGGTCGCGCTATTCGCCGCGGCCATCGTGTACTTCGGCCGCCCCTGGCTCCGCGCCCGACGACTCGGTGTCGCCGTCCCGCTGGTCCGGATTCTGGCGTGGCGGCTCGAAGGCGTCCCGCCCGACCTGATCGTGGACGCCTATCTCGCGCAGCGCACCGCCGGCCACGAGCTCCCGCTCGCCGCCTTTCACCGAACCTGGATGGCCAATCGCGACCGCATCACCAACGCGTCGGAGCTGGCGCGCCATACGCGGGAGGAGACGACGTGACACGCGCTCGTCACCGGCCGAGAGCTTGGCAAACACTCGCGGTTGGGATCGGTGCGCTCGCCTGCGCGTCCGGTGGGCCGCGCGGCGTGCCGCCGGCCGCGGCGTCGGCGCGCGACGAGCCGCGGCGCTCGGGCGCCGAGTGTGATTCGGTCGTGTGGCGGGCGGTAATGACCGAGGACTCGACCAAGGTGTTTCCTCCAACGCCCAAGCACACGCAACTGGTGCCCCCCGCCATCAGCGAGGGGTTGCGGGGCCGTACCCTTCGGGTCCGATTCCGGGTGAACGAAGCCGGTCGGCCCGACCTCGCCGGCACGATCATCACGGGACGCATCGAGCAGCGATACCTCGAGGCTTTCACCGCCACGTTGCGCAAGTGGGAGTTTGCCCCAGCCGTGCTCGACGGCTGCGCGGTCCCGGGGTCTACCGAGATCACGTTCAGTTTTCCGTAGATCGGCTGTCCGGCAGTCCGCTCGCTCGGCGCTCGTCGGGCACCCCGGCTCGGGGCGCCGGTTCCCGGAAGCGGCCGGGTCGAGGTGCAGGCGTTGGCGTCGGGACGTAGTTGCCGCACCCACGGCCGCCGGCTACCATAGCGCGTGCCGCCCGCCGCCGGTCCCGGCCCCGGGCGTACCAGTGGAGGCCTGGTCCTGATGGACGCGCCGGAACCCGCCGCCTTTCGTGAACTCATCGACCGATATCTGTCAGGCCTGGAGACCCTCGACAGCGTGGTACCGCGCTTCATCACGCTGTTCACCGCGTACCTGGCGGCGGACGACCGCGCCCCGAGCACGGGACAGTGGTCGCTGGCCGACCTCGACCTCCACCCGGCGCACCTCACGGACGAGCAGCAGGCTCGCATGCAGCAATTCTACAATGCTCTGCTCGACGCCCTCCCGGGGCCGGCCATCGAGTACCTGCCACCCACGGACAACGGCGAACGCCAGAGCGCCACGTGACGCCGCTCCAGACCATCGGTCGGACCAGGCTCGTGCCGCTCCGGCATCTGGTCCCCGCGGACAGCGCCAGTGTGCTCGTCAAGCTGGAGTACGAGAATCCCACCGGGAGCATGAAGGACCGCATGGCGCTCGCCATGGTCGAGGCGGCTGAGGCGGACGGGCGGCTGCGGCCCGGAGGGTCGGTGGTGGAGTACACGGGAGGGAATACGGGCGTGTCGCTCGCCTTCGTGTGCGCAGCCAAACGCATCCCACTGCAGATCGTGACGTCGGACGCGTTCAGCAAGGAAAAGCGCGCCCATATGGCCGCGCTGGGCGCCCACCTCACCCTGATCCCCAGCCCGACCGGCGGGACGACCAAGGCGCTGACGCTGGAGATGATCGAGACCGCCAGACAGCTCGCCGCCACCCCAGGCAGCTACTGGACCAATCAGCTCCACAACACCGACCAGCTCTCCAGCTACGCGCGGATGGCAGACGAGATCTGGGAGCAGACCGGCGGGCGGGTAGACGCCTTCGTCCAGAGCGTCGGCACCGCCGGATCGTTGCGGGGGATCGCCACCCGTCTGCGCGTCCACAACCAGGCCGTGCACGTCGTGGCGGTGGAGCCCGCGGAGTCGGCGGTGTTGTCCGGGGGGCGAAGCGGAGCGCACAAGATCGAAGGCACCGGCGCCGGGTTCGTCGTGCCGCTCTGGACCGACACGCTCGCGGACGAGATCCAGACGGTGTCGACGGAGGAGGCGATGGCGACCGCCCGGCACCTGGCGCGGCAGGAGGGGATCTTCGCCGGCACGTCCACCGGGGGAAACGTCGCGGTGGCGTTGCGGGTTGCCGCCCGCCTCGGATCCGACCAGACGGTCGTCACGATAGCGGTGGACTCGGGGATGAAGTATCTGAGCACCGAGGTGTATGCTCAGCGGTAAACCCGGGAGACCGCGGCTCGCGCACCGAGTCGTCACGAGCCTGCAGTCCACCGCCATCACGGTCTTCCTGGGGGCGGCCGTGGGCACGGTCCTCCTGGGGGGCGGTGGGCGCGTGGCGATGTGGATCTTCGCGCTCGCCACGGCCCGCTCGGCGGGGTTCACCGTGGACGGTACGGTCTCGGTGATCCTGTCCGGCACCATCGCCGGCGCTGTCGGCGGGCTCGTGCTCGTCCTCGTGGGCCGCTTTCTGCCGGCGCGCGCGTGGCGGCGGGGCATCGCATTCGCGGGGCTGTGTTACGCCCTGGCAATCCCGGGGTTCCGGCCGCCCCGTCCGTTGGTGTTCGCGCTGTTCGCGCCGTGGTTCCTCGGCTTCGGCGTGGCCCTCGTGTTTCTGGACCGACGGTTCGGGCAGGTCGCGCGCACGCCCAACTCGGGACCGTGAGCCGGGCACGCCCCCTGGCTGAAGCGCGTTCGCCGAGACAGGTTTGCGGTATCGCCTCCACCCCCAACGTGCCACGGGGTCTCGCGTACCCATCGATCCTGCTCGCCGCCACGAGGGGCCGCGCGCGGTGATGGCAGCTGCGGAGGAAGGGCGGCGCTCCGAGACACCGCGCGACCCCAGGCACCATGAGGAGGACCTCCATGCCCATGCCAACACCGTCTGCGGGGCATCGCAGACTCGAGATGCTCGTGGGGCGCTGGGAAGGGATCGAGACGATGCACCCCTCGCAGTGGGACCCGACCGGTGGCCGTGCGGTCGGCCGGACGACCAGCCGGTTGGCGCTCAACGGACTCGCGCTCATTTCCGACTACGAGCAGGAACGGGACGGCGCCATCACGTTTTCCGGGCACGGCGTCTACACCTACGACCCGGAGACGGACCGGTACTCGCTGTTCTGGTTCGATTCGATGGGCTCGCCCCCCGAGGTGTTCCGGGGCGGGTTCACCGGTGACGTGCTGACACTGAGTCACGGCGGTCCGCCCATGCACGTTCGCCTCACGTGGGACCTGGCGCGGTCCGGACGGATGGGGTCGCGCATGGAGATGTCGGATGACGGCATCACCTGGCGCACGCTGTTTGACGCCGAGTATCGCCGTTCCTGACATCGGGGGTTCCGTGTTCCAACCTCCTGGAGATCC
>JBFGDF010000130.1:0-9066 GCA_041580775.1 Gemmatimonadales bacterium | reverse complement strand
GGTCGGGTGGCTCACGCGGCGGCGACCCGTACTGCTCTGCATCGAGCAGTGGAACCACTGGGTGACGGTCGTCGGCGTGGATGACGACGCGTTCATCGTGCTGGACACGCGCTTCGCCGGCGTCTTTCTCCTGCTGCCCTGGTCCGACCTCGAACGGCTGTGGCGCTATCAGCCCCGCGGCCGGCGCCGGGCGCCTTTGTACGACCTGCATCCGTTGCTTCCGCGTGGGGAGGTGCGCGCCTGGGCGCGTTTCTCGCGCTCGCGTGCCGCGTACCTGCGACGGCCCGAGAACCGTGACCTGGCGCGGGGGTGGGCCGATTACGTGGCCCCCCTGCTGGACGTGAGCTGCCCGCCCGCGACCCAGGCGCAACTCAGTACGCCGTTCGTCGAGTTGCTCGGGCGGCACCGGCCAGCGCTGCTCGACGGGAGCGGCGCGCACGCGGATGCGGACCGCGCCCGGCGGCGACTGCTCCACGTGGGCTTCGTGGCCGAGACCTACGCGCTCGAAGTGGCGCCGGATCTCGAGCCGCAGGCGGTGGCCACCGTCGCGCGGCTGGTGCAAGCGGTGGACGAGGCGGCCTGACAGGCGGCCATCCCCGACCCCCCGACTCCCCTTGCGCCTCGTTGCGGCGGCGGTGTCCGAGTAACTTGCCAGCACGACTCTTCACGGGATGATGTCTCCGTGTCAGATGAGCTCTCCACGCGCCAGCGCGCCGTGCTGGCCGCGATCTGCGATACACTGCTCCCCGCGCTCGACCACGCAGACGACCCCGGTCGGTTCTTTGCGACAGGGGCTCTGGCGGCCGGCACGCCCGCCCGCGTCGAAAAACTGATCGCCACGTTGCGGAGCCCGCACGACCAGGCGCGGCTCCGTCTGTTGCTCACGCTGCTTGACAACGCCGCGGCGAACTTCGCCCAGGGGCAGGGATTCCGCGCGTTCACGGCGATGGACCCGGCGGCACGCGAGACGACGCTCCGGAGTTGGGCGCATTCACGGGTGGCGCTCAAGCGGGCGGGGTTTCAGGCGCTGAAGCGGCTGTGTCACGTGGCCTACTTCTGCTGGCCGCCCACGCCCGACGGGCATCCCGTGTGGCGGGCCACCGGGTATCCGGGACCGTTGCCGCAGCCAACAGCGGGAGCGGACGCGCTCCCCGTCGTCACGGTCGATCGGGACACGACGTTCGACTGCGACGTCGTGGTGATCGGGTCTGGAGCCGGCGGCGGGGTGGTGGCGGGGCTGCTCGCCCAACAGGGGCGGGACGTCGTCGTGCTCGAGATGGGCGGCAACCCGTCGGCCCGGGACTTCACCCAGATCGAGGGCGAGATGTTCGACTCCGTCTTCCTCGATCAGGGCCTGGTGATGACGCAATCGGGCTCCATGCCCATCCTGGCCGGGAGCTGTCTGGGCGGCGGCACGGTCATCAACTGGACCACCAGCTTCGCGCTCCCCGAAGCGATCGGCGACGAGTGGAGCCGGGCATCCGGGCTCTCGCTGTTCACGGACCCGCAGTTTCAGGCGTCGCTCGATCGGGTGCAGACGCGGCTCAACGTCGGGACGCAGTGGAGCACGCCGTCGAAGCGCGACGAGTTGCTCGAGCGCGGCCTCCGCGCGCTCAGCTGGCAAGTGGACCCCATCCCCCGGAACGTCACGGACTGTCTCGAAGGCCTCGAGTGCGGGTTCTGCACGTACGGCTGCCGGCACGGCGCGAAGAACTCGACGGCCAAGACGTATCTCGCCGACGCCGCGGCCGCCGGTGCCCGGCTGGTGCCGCACTGCGAGGTGCAACGCGTGCTGCTCGACGGGAATCGCGCCGTTGGTGCGGAGGGACGCGTGCGGGCCCGGGACGGTGGCGTGCACACCATGACGGTGCGCGCCCGCCTCGTGGTGGTGGCGTGCGGCGCGCTCCATACCCCCGCGCTGCTGCGCCGCTCCGGACTCACGAATCCGCACATCGGGCGAAACCTCCACCTGCATCCCGTGAGCGCCGTAGGGGCGTTCTTCCCCGAGCGCGTCGAACCCTGGGGTGGAGCGATGCAAACGCGCTACTGCGCTCAGTTCGCCGACATGGACGGCCGGGGCTACGGCGCGCGGTTCGAGACCGGGCCGATCCACTTTGCGCTGCCGGCGAGCGCCTTCGGGTGGGAGAGCGCGCGGCAACTGCGCGGCGACGTCGGGCGGCTCGCCCACATGGGACACGTCGGGATCCTGTTGCGCGATCGGGATACCGGCCGGATCACCCTGAACCGTTGGGGCCAGCCCCGCATCTACTACGAGCCCTCGCGCTACGACGCCGCGCACATGCGGCGTGCCATCGAAGCGGGCGCCCGGATCATGGCCGCGGCCGGCGCGAGCGAGATCTTCACCCTCCAGACGCCGCCGACCCGCGTGCAGCCGGGCGCGGCCGGATGGCTCGAACGGTTCATGGCCCAGGCCGACGCGACCGGCTATCGACACTGCCGCATGTCCTACGTGTCGTTCCACCAGATGGGCAGCGCGGCGATGGCCGTCAGTCCCGAGCGCGGCGCCGTCGGCGAGACCGGCGAGACGTTCGAGGTCCGCGGGCTGCACGTCGCGGACGCGAGCGCCTTCCCGGGATCGAGCGGCGTGAATCCGATGATCACGATCATGGCGATCGCGGACCACGTCGCGCAGGCCATCACCGCCCGGCTGTGACGTCGCCGCTCGCCGGGCGCGAGCTGCTGGTCGTCACCGGCAAGGGGGGGGTGGGGAAGAGCACGCTCGCGGCGGCAGTGGCGCGCGCGCTGGCGGCCGGGGGGCGCCGTACGCTGGTGCTCGAAGTCGATCCCCGGGAAACCCAACACGTGCTGCTCGATACGGAGCCGTCCGACGGCGCGATCCTGGCCGCCGGGCACGACGTCTGGCTCCAGAACCTGCGTCCCCGCGACGAGATCGAGGCGCTGGTGCGCCGCCGCATCCCGATCGCGTTGGTGGCGCGGGCGGTCGCGGCGAGTCCCGTGTTTCACCATTTCGTAGAGAGCGCGCCGGGCTTGAAGGAGCTGGCCATTCTGGGCCACGCGCTCCGACTGGCGCGTGGGGAGATCGGCCCCGGGGTAGACACGGTCGTGCTCGACGCTCCGGCGACCGGACACGGCGTGTCGCTGCTCGCCGCCCCGTTGCTCGTGGCGGAGGTCCTGGGGGACGGGCCGGTGGCGCAGCTTGCCCGGGAGATCGCCGCCTTCGTGGCGGCGCCCGACCGCTGCGGTGTCGTGGTCGCGACCCTCGCGGAGGAGATGCCGGTCCAAGAGACCCTCGAGCTCGCCGAGATGCTCGTCACCCGGATCGGCCGCCCGCCCGACCTCGTGGCAGTGAACGCGCTGTATCCGGTGTGGCCGCGTCGGCGCCCGCCCGGTCCGCGGGACGCGCTGGAGCTCTGGCGCCAGCGCCGGGCGGTGAACGACGAGGAGCTGACACGGCTGCGCGGACACTGGCGCGGTGCGGTCGCCGAGCTCCCGCTGATCGCGGCGGCGGCCGGACCGGCGCTGGTCGCAACGCTGGCCGGCGAACTCGCCCCCGCCCTCGCGATCGGGGGGGCGGCATGATCGCGACGCCGCTGGCCGCGCCGCTGCTGACCGTCGTCGGCGCGGGCGGGGTCGGCAAGACGACGCTCGCGGCGGCGCTGGGGGTCGTGTCGGCCGAGGAGGGTGCCGACACGCTCGTAATGACCTTCGACCCGTCGCGCCGCCTCAAGGATGCGTTACGTGTGGAAGACGCCGCCGGCGACCGTGTCGTGCAGGTGCCGCTGGAGGCACCGGGGCGGCTGGACGTGAGCCTGCTGGACGCGCGCGCCACGTTCGACCGGCTCGTGGCCCAATACGCCCCCGACCGGGCCGCCGCGGAGCGGATCTATCGAAACCGGTTCTACGATCAGCTCGCCGGCCATCTGGCCGGCGTGCTCGAGTACATGGCGGTCGAGCGGCTGTTCGAAGTGGCGGCGGCCGGTCAGTACGCGCGCGTCGTCCTCGACACGCCGCCCACGCGGCAGGCACTGGATTTCCTGGAGGCGCCCGATCGCATCGTGGGCTTCCTCGACAGTGGGGCGCTCCGCCTGGCGCTGCGGCCGTGGTTCACCACGGACGGGCGCCTGAAGCGCGGCAAGGTGCGGCGGCGCGTGGCCGACCTGCTCGACAGCATCGTCGGCCTCAACCTCCTGCGCGACATGGCGGAGTTCTTCCAGGCGTTCGCGCCGCTGTACGACGGTTTCCGCGCGCGCGCGCGCGAGGTGCAACGGCTCCTGCGCGACCCCAAGACCCGGTTCCTGGTCGTCTCCGCGCCGGGCGAGGCGCGGATTCCCGACACGCTGTTCTTCGCCCGGCGGCTGCGCCAGGGCGGGCACCACGTCGCGGCGCTGGCCGTCAATCAGGTGCACCCGCCCGTCGGGCGCGACACCGGTGCCAGGCCCGCAGCTCCGGCCGACGGGGTCGGGGTGCTGGCCTGGTTGGCGGAACGTGATGCCCGTGGTCTTGCCGCACTGCGGCGACTGGTCACCGACGGCACCCCCGTGGCGGACCTGCCCCTCCTGCCCACGCCCCCCACGGGCCTCCCGGCGCTCGGTGCTCTGGGGCGGGAGCTGCTGCACCGGCTGGACGCTGCCCCGCCGCCGCCCCGGGGCCGGACGGGCCGGCGCAGGCGGGGTTGACAGATTTACCGCACTGCGGCATATTATGCCGCAGTGCAGCAACGGGCCCGCCGAGGGCCCGCACGGCAAGGGGGGCCGATGGTCCGGTTGATCAAGCGGTACGGCGGCGGGAGCCGCAAGCTCTACGACACCGAAGAGAGCCGCTACGTCTCGCTGGAGGAGTTGGCTGGCTGGGTGCGGGATGGCCAGCGGCTCCAGGTCCAGGACAGCAAGACCGGTGAGGACGTGACGGCGCAGACCCTGGCGCAGGTGATCTACGACGAAGAGCGTCGCGGCGTGTCGCTACTCCCCAGTGATCTGCTGCATGAGGTGATCCGGCGGGGTGGCGAAGCGGTCCAGCGCGGCGTCGAGCAGTTCCAGGACCGCGTCGATCGCCTGGTTCGGGCGGGCGTCGACCGGGTGAAGCCCCTGCAGGAAGCCCGGGAAGAGATGGAGATGTTGCGCGGGCGGCTGGAGCAGTTGGAGCAGTCACTGCGCGAACTGGAAACCCACGGTGGGCCCCCGCGGCGGGCAGCGTCCCGGCGCACGGCCCGGTAGCGCAAGCGCTGACAACCCTACACCGCACCGCGGTGGAACAACGGAGAGGATCCATGGCGAAGAAGAAGGAGACGGGGCTCGTGCCCCAGGCGAAGGACTCGGCCCGCAACGTGTGGCTCGCGGGCGTCGGCGCCCTGTCGATGGCGGAGGAAGAGGGTGGCAAGATGTTCGAGACCCTGGTGAAGAAGGGCGCGGCTTACGAGACCAAGAACCGCAAGCGTCTCGAGACGATGGTCACGAACGTGAAGGACATGCGGGGCGACGTGAGTGCGGTGTTCGGCAAGGTCGTGTCGCCGGTCAACTCGGCGATGGAGAAGGCCATGCACCAGCTTGGCGTGCCGACCCGCAAGGAAATCGCCACGCTCACGAAGCGCGTGGAGGAGCTGACCAAGGCCGTCGACCGGCGTGGCGTGAAGCGGCGCGCGGCGTCCCGGCGGGCCTGAGCACTACGCGGCCCTGCGGGTGGCGCGGATGACGCGCACGCGCACGCGCACGCGTGCGACGGGACGCCGTCGGCTGGGGCTCGCCCTGGCCGGCGGCGGTCCCGTGGGCGCCGTGTACGAAGTCGGGGCCCTTCGGGCCCTCGACGAGGCGATCGACGGACTGGATTTCACCGATCTCGACACCTACGTCGGGGTCAGCGCCGGCTCGCTGATCGCGGCGTTCCTGGCCAACGGGATCACGCCCGCGCGGCTGGTGCGCATCATCGCCGAGCAGGAGCCGGGTGACCCGCTGCTGCCGGCGCTCTTCTTTACGCCGGCGTACCGCGAGTGGCTGCGGCGCGGCGCCCAGCTGCCGCTCGTCACCGGCGACGCGCTGCTCTCGTTTCTCAAACGACCCAACCCGTTCCGCTCGGCGAGTCGCCTGCTGCGGGCGGTCCCGACGGCGCTGTTCGACAACGAGCCGCTACGCCGGGCGCTCGAGGACGCCTTCTCTCGGAACGGGCGGACGGACGATTTCCGGGCGCTGCGGCATCGGCTGATCGTCGTCGCGACCGACCTGGGCGCCGGGGGGCCGATCCGGTTCGGTGCCGAGGGCTTCGACGACGTCCCGATCTCGCGCGCCGTGCAGGCGAGCTGCGCGTTGCCGGGACTCTATCCGCCGGTGTCCGTGAACGGGCGTTACTGCGTGGACGGCGTCCTGCTCAAGACGGTGCACGCGTCGGTGGCCTTCGACGCCGGGGCCGAGCTGGTGTTCTGCATCAACCCCATCGTCCCGGTGGACACCACGGCGGGTGTGGATGCGGGGGCCATTCCTCCCGGCACGCTCGTGGCCGGCGGGTTGCCCATGCTGTTGTCACAGACCTTCCGGACGCTGGTGCACTCACGCCTGCAGGTGGGGTTTGCCGCCTACGGCGAGCGGTATCCCGGCCGCGAGTTCGTGCTGTTCGAGCCCGATCGGGACGAGTACGACATGTTCTTCTCGAACGTGTTCAGCCTGGCGTCACGGCGGGCGGTGTGCGAGCTGGCGTATCGGGCGACCCGGCGGGATCTGTTGCGCCGCTACCGGGAGCTCCGGCCGACGCTGGCGCGCCGTGGGCTCACCCTGCGGCTCGATGTGCTCGAGGACGACGCGCGCACCGTCTGGAGCGGTGTGGGGGTGAGCGACCAGCGGAGCGCCGCGCGGCGCACCGAGCGTGCCACCGACCGCCTGCAGCGGGCTTTGGACCGGCTCGAGACCCTCACGTCGGCGGAGCGGATCCGGAAGCCCGGCCGGTAGCACCCCGCAGCGATCGCCGTCCCGCCGTACGCCACGCAGCGCAACGCTCGCGGCGGCAGCTTCTCCCTGAGATCCCTCGTGGGTGCACTCGCGTGACGGCCGTCACGGACGCCACGGTCGCCGGCATCTATCTGGGATCGGGCCGGCGCACCGTGCGCCCGGACAGCGAGAGGACGGAAGGACGGGACGGCGTGGCGCTGACGACATGGACGCGTGCAACTGTGATGGCGGTGGCGCTGGCGGCGACCGCCTGCGCGAGTGACGATGTCGTGAACCCTCCGCCGCCGCCCGTGCTGACGGGGTTCGCCGCCGTGCAGGCGATCCTCACACAGAATTGTGCGTTCGGAGGCTGCCACGCCGGATCGAGCCCGCGGGAAGGCTTGAACCTGAGCGCCGGGCAGGCCTACGCCAACATTGTCGGCGTCCCGGCCAGCCAGGTACCGCGGCTCGACCGGGTGACCGCCTTCAATCCGGACTCGAGCTACGTCGTGCTCAAACTGGAAGGCAATGCCGGACTGGTGGGCGGCGTCGGGACCCGAATGCCGCTGGGCGGCAGTCTGACGCAGGCGCAGATCGACACGATCCGGGCCTGGATTGCGGCTGGCGCGCCAAACCCCTGACAGCGCTGCACTTGGACCCTCGGCGCCGACCGGCGTGACCCCCGTCACGGTGCGCGAGGCGCTCCGATGAGACGTTGGGGCGCGGGCAAACTGGATGATCGGACTCCCATTTCTCATCTACCTCGTGGCGATTCGCCCGGTGCGGTTCGCCGCATTCCTCGTCCGCCGCCCATCACGGCGCGGCGCGGGTGCTTTCCCGGAGTGAGGTGCGCATGACCACGCGGTGTCAGAGGTTCCCTCGGTTGGCCGTCGTCTGGGTAGGAGTCGCGCTCCTGCCTCTGATGGGGTGCGAGAACCGCTCGACGGTCGGGCCGGATGACGCGCCGTCAGGGCCGAGTCGCGCGTTCGGGATCTGGAGCCCCGGTCCGGACGACACGTGCACGCCCGCGATCCACGACCAGTACGCGGTCGTGGGTCCCGACGGCAAGCTCTACCCCACCTGGCACCCGCCGGTGGATCCGGTGTCCGGGTGCACGTTCGGGCACGAGCATGGGCGCGATCCGCGCGGTTCGCATCTGTACAGCGCCGTCGGCTCCATGCCGTTCGGCTACGCCAACGAAGCCGGTGACCTGTTTGCGCCCCACGTGGGGTACAAGATCGAGTGGGAGAACGACGTGGAGATGTCGCTGGGGTTCGGCGACGTGGGCGAGGCGCTTCTCCGCGTGACGTGCGATGTCCTGGTGGCGCTGCATCAGGGGAGCGCCGGGAGCGGCGCGTTCGTCAACCCCCATCACGAGCTGCAGTACCACGCCAAGTGCAGTGACGGGACGCAGCTGCACTTCGCCAAGATCTCGACGATCGGACACCTGGGCGAGTTCTCCCGTTCCTGCGAGAGCGACGTTCCCATCGTCGTCGCGCCGAACCCGGACAACGTCGACGGCGGGGGACGGCGGCTCATCCCGGATCGGACGTGCGTCGAGCGGCACGTGCTCGTCCCGGACGGCACGAACTCGAGCTTCGGGTCGGGGTTGCGGGAAAGCTGGCAGATGTCCGAGAGCCTGCGCTCGGCGGATGGCCAGCGGCTGGCGAGCGTCGGGCCGTACTTCAACGTGTTCAATCCGGCCCGGTACTACGACCCGAGCGCGCCGGATCTCGTCGGCAACGCCGTGGACCTGTGCTACGAAGTGCTGCCGGACGGGCGGCGGGCCCGCGGTGGCCGGTGTGAGGATCTGGTCGTCGATACCACGGTCGCGCGCGTGCCCTGGAACGATCCCCGCTCGCCGTTCGACGGGGCGCACCGCGATGTGGACATCAATTCGATCCGGATCTCCAACCGCGACGGTCCGAGCGTGTGGTACACGGACGCCTGGGGTCGGAACGGGCAGACCGAGCCGTTCCCGAATTCCCTGCGGCAGTTCATCGCGAAGATGAACAACGAGGTGGTGACGCCGTCCGGGCCGAGCATCGGGCGGGACCGCCCGTACAGCGGGATGGGGGTGCACGCGCCGAACTAGCGCGCGTCGACCCACAGGCGAGGGAGCGGGCCCGGGTGTCGCCATCGGCATCCGGGCCCGTGCTCGTCGGCGCTCAGG
>JBFGDF010000129.1:0-9096 GCA_041580775.1 Gemmatimonadales bacterium | reverse complement strand
CGCGCCCGCCGCGACCGCCCGGCCCACCGGGCGCTCCACTGCCGCCTGCCCCACCGGCCCCACCGGCCGTGCCCGGACACCCTGCCACGCCCGTCGCGCCTTTCGCCCCGCGCTCGCCGTCGGCGCCGCGTCCGCCGTCACCGCCGCGCGCCAGCACCACGAGCCAGTCGGCCGGGGGAATGGCGTCCAGATCGGCCAGCAGGTACGCGGGCGGCGCCGCCTCGACCGTGAACTCCGCCACGAGCAGGCGCTCGACGAAGGGCGACGACAACACGGCCAGCCGCGTCGTCACGTCCGGCCCCGGCCCGCCCGGCGCGCCCCGGTCACCCGCCGCGCCCTCGAATTCGAAGACATGCGGCGTGCACTCGTAGGTCGGCGGTACCACCGCCTCGGCGATCAGGCCCGGTCGCGCGCGCAGGATGGCCCGCAGCCGGAAGCCCTCGAGTGCACTCCGCAGCGGATCGTCCGCGGTGCTCCAGTTGCCGTTCTCGAGCGCCACGGCCGTGGGGCTGTAGCGCGTGAGGAAGACGACGTGCAGGGCGGGCGGATGATCGGGATCGTAGCGGGTGGCGAAGGGCATTTCGGAACCGTCATCGAGCACCGCGACGTACGAGGCGGCGATCTGGCGGCCCGGACAGACGCTTGGTGGCGTGAGGATTCTGATTTCCTGGATGCGCGCCACGAGCCCGGGATCGGGCGCGAAGTCCGGCGGCGGTTTATGGGCGCAGGCCGTGAGGATCAGCGCCACGGCGGCCAGCCCCACCCCACGCGTTGGTCGCATCATCCCCCCCGGGTGTGCATTTCCTTGTGCGGCTCCGCACGGAGCCGCTCCAGCTGGTACAGCGCCCCGCGGTCGATCACGCCCGCCCGCTCCTCTGCCCCACGGTCCGCGCGGTCCGTCCACGTCGCGCGCATGACCGCCAGGATCTCGCTATCCGAGGCTCCCTGCCGCAGCAGGTCCTTGAGGTTCACGCCCTCGGCCGCGTACAGACACAGGAACCACATCCCGTCGGCGGTGATCCGGCTCCGGTCGCACGTGCGGCAAAACGGCTCGGTCGTCGAGGCGACGATGCCGAAGGTCGTGCCGTCGGACAGGGCGAATCGTTCCGCGGGCGCATGGGGATCCTGGTCGGCGGCCGCGCGTACCGGCCCCCGCGCCGCGCCGATGCGGGTCAGCATCTCCCGCCGAGCCACGACGCGCTCCGGCACCCAGCGGGTGGCGCCGCCCACATCCATGTATTCGATGAAGCGCACCTCCGCCTCGTGTCGCTGGCCGAACGCGAGGAGATCGAGCATCTCGTCGTCGTTGACGCCGCGCACCACGACGGTGTTGATCTTGAGCCCGGAAAACCCCGCATCACGCGCGGCGCCGATCCCGGCCAGGACGTCATCGAGGCGGTCGCTGCGGTTCATCTCGCGAAAGCGATCGGGCCGCAGCGTGTCCAGGCTCACGGTGATCCGGGCGAGGCCGGCCGCGCGGAGCGGCTTCGCAAACCGCGGCAGCAGCACCCCGTTGGTGGTCATCGCGAGGTCCGTGAGTCCCGGCACGCGGGCCAACGCCTCGACCAGCATCGGCAACTCGGTGCGGAGCAGCGGTTCGCCACCCGTGAGCCGCACTTTGCTGACACCCATGGTCACGAACAGCCGCGCGGTCCGTGCGAGCTCCTCGAAACTGAGGATCGACCGACGCGGCAACCACACGTACGACTCTTCCGGCATGCAGTACGCACACCGGAGATTGCACCGGTCGGTGACGGAGATCCGCAGGCTGCCCGCGGGGCGGCCGAGACGGTCGCGAAGCCGGGACGCAGAGGGGGTCATGTTGCCGCCTGAAGCTATGGTGAAGAAAGAGGATATGGTAGGGCGCGGACCCCGTCCCTAAAGGGGACTTACTGTTTCCTTTAGCCCCACTGGCCGGGCCCCGGAGACACCACGTGCGACCCGGCGCCGGGCGGTCGTTTTCGCGAAACCGATGGCACCGTGACCAACGTCACGGGTATATGCCAGAGCACCCGTGCATCATGGTGCGTGGTGGGGGCCGCGCACCTCCGGCTCGCGAGCGACGGAGCCGCAACCTGCGCTCAGACCACAGGTTGGCCGAGGTGCGGGGAGGGAGGAAGCCTTGGCATGGATCTGGCTTGCTAATACCTTGCAGGAGCGGCGCCCGCGGGGGACCGCCGCCTCTTCAGCCGAACGGAGCGACGCATGACCGGCTGCCTGACAGATACACGCGACCTGACCCAGCGGCTCGACGACGCCGTCGGGCGCCTCGTCCCGTCGGTCGCGGCCCTGCTCGAGCGCCTGTCTTCATCCGGCGAACTGGTCTCGCGGACGGAGCATCGTGTCCAGATCCTGACGGTACCGCTGCGGTTTCCCGACGGGATCGGCCGCGGTTCCATCGTGGCACGTGTGTTCCGATACCGCACGTCGGTCCGCGTTGATCTCGAAATTGTCCACAACCGTGTGCTGGCCAACGCGGCGGGCGTCCCGAGCCAGCGTGCCTGCTTTCTCAACGACTTCGTGACGTCCATCGCCCTTGGCCCGGAGGCGGAGGCGCTGCCGCCGGAGTTCGTCCGGCAGGTGCTCACGGGAGTGCGCAACGCCACGGCGGCGGTCGAAAGCCACAATCGACGGCACCCGGAACCGTGGGGACAGGTTCGCGTCGTCGCCGTGTGAACCGCTCGGCGGTCTGACGGATCGATCGCGGCGCCCCCTGCGGGCGCCGTTGTCGTTTCAGGGGAGGTCGATCGTCAGCGCGCCAAAGGCGGCCTCAGGCTCCAGGGCGTAACGCGCGTCGATCACGCTGACACGGTGTCCGGCACTTGCCGGCAGGACCTGAAAGAACGGGAAGCGTGCCCAGCCGAGGAACCGGCGTACTTCCGGCACGCGGCGGGCCCGGGCCACGTACGGCGACTGGTCGCCTTTCCCGATCGCCACCAGCTCGTCCGGACGAAACCGCCGCGGGGCCCTCCAGTCGAGCGCGCCCACTCGGTAATGCCGCGCATCCTCGAGCACCACGCTGCGGACGAATGGTGTCACGGGCCGTGGCGCCACCATGAGGCGTGTGACCCCGGCCCCACCGTCGGGGAGGGCCCGCCAGACGAGCCGCCGCGCCAGCCATCCCGTGCCGGCCATCGTCGTCACATACACGACGAGCGCGACCAGGGCGAGGCGGGCGGGCCCCGGGCGACGCTGACGGGCCGCGAGCCACCATCCGCCCGCGAGCATCGCCCAGACCCAGGGATCGACGATGAAAAGGGTGTCGCCGTAGAACCAGCGATCGGAAAACGGCATCAGCAGGCGCACGCCGTACACGTTGAGCAGATCCAGGACTGGGTGCGTCAGCACGCCGAGAGCGGCAAGCAGCAGGATCGTGCGCCTGTCGGCCGGCGCGAGCTCCGGGCGGCGTGCCCTCCGGACCAGCCGATCCCAGAGGAGCATGCTGCCAGCGAGCACCACCGGGAGCACGGCCAGGGCGAGTACGCCGTGGGTCCAGCCGCGGCGAACGGCGAGCGCGCTGGTCTCGCCCCACGCGTAGGCGACGATGTCGATGTCCGGCAGATTCGCCGCCAGGAGCAACGTGGCGGTCCCCAACGGCGTCCGGCGGCCGAGACCGGCACCGGCCAGGGCCCCGCCGGCTAACGTGTGCGCGACGGGGTCCACTCCCCACTACCCCCGACCACGCGGAGCGGAGCGACCGGGAGCCTCTCCGTCCGTCACGCGCACCGCTCGCAGGGGCAAATCTGCTGCAGGTACTCGTACGTGTAGAGTCCCGTGCCGTGCCCGTCACTCCAGTCGATGCGGATCGCATACCCGCCCACGAGACTGATCGCGACCGGCCGAACCTCGACCGGTACGGACTCCGGGTCGAGCAGCGGCCGCCCGGTCATCTCCTCCCGACAGAGCGCGCACTGACAGGCGAGGCGGAGGTCCCGCGCCGGGTAGATCCCGACATGGTCCTCCGCCCACGTGATCGTCACCGCATCGTCCGCGCGATGGATGGCGCGGGGTACCGGATACTCGCTCACGACTCCAGGGTGGCGCGCAGCTCGATGGTCGTGATCCCGGCAAGGGCCCGCGAAACGGGGCAGTTCTGCTTGGCCCCGTCGGCCGCCTTCGCAAATGCCGCCTGGTCGACGCCGGGCACGACGCCGCGGACGTCGAGCCGCATCGTGGTCACGGTCGCCGTGCCGTCGATCATGTCCATGAGGCACTCGGCCGACGCGGTGATCCGCGTCGCCGGGGTTCCGGCCTTGTCGAGGCTGCCCGCCAGGGCCATGCTGAGGCAGGCGGCATGCGCTGCCGCGAGTAGCTCCTCCGGCGTGGTGCCCTTCTTGCCCTCGAAGCGGGTCGCGAACGTGTAGTTGCCCTTGAAGGTGCCCGAGCCCGACTCGAACACGCCCGTGCCGTCGCGCAGTTTGCCCTGCCAGACGGCCTTCGCTTTCGATGTGATGGCCATGCCGCGTACTCCCAAGGAAGTCGGTGGAATCGTCGCGTGATTGCTGCGCAATCTAACGGGCGGGCTCAGCAGGCGTGAGCCGCTCCGCGACGAACATCGCCGCCATGGCTTCGGCCCAGAACGTCGGGGCCCAGGGTGGGCCAGTGACGAACCCGACGTGCCCGCCGAACGCGGAGACGTGCGGATCGAGGGCCGAGTTGGCGCGCATGGCCGGCAGCGGCACCGCCGCCCCGGGAAGGAACGGGTCGTCGAGCGCGTGGATCAGCCGAGTCGGCACCGTGATGGTCGGCAACCATGATCCACTGCTCGACCGCGCATAGTACTCGTCGGCGTCGCGGAACCCATGGAGCGGGGCCGTAGCGGCGTCATCGAAGGCCCGAAAGGTGCGCGCGGCGAGCGCCGCGGGCACGTCGATCCGATCGCGCAGCGCGGCGGCCCGCGCGCGGACCTTGCGTTGCAGCGATCGCACGAGTCGCCAGACGTAGGCTCGGGCGACGCCCTGTTCCATGTGGGCCGCCCCGGCCGCGAGATCATACGGCACGGAGATCGCCGTGGCGGCGGCCAGCGGCACCCGGCGACCGCGCCGCCCCTCTTCGCCCAGGTACTTGAGCAGGACGTTGCCCCCGAGCGAAAACCCGATCGCGCCGAGCGGGCGCGCCGGGGAGCGCGACGCGAGGGCTCGAAGGACGAACCGCAGGTCGTCGGTCTCCCCGGAGTGGTAGAGCCGCGGGGCGCGGTTGAGCTCGCCCGAGCACGAACGGAAATTGAGCCCCACCGCAGCGACGCCGCGCCGCGCGAGCTGCCGGTAGGCCTCGAGCGCGTACTTGGACGCCGCCGACCCCTCCAGGCCGTGCAGGACGATTGCCAATGGCCTCGTGCCGACTCTCTGACCCGACACCTCGGCCCAGTCGAGATCCAGGAAGTCGCCGTCCGGGGTCGTCAGCCGTTCCCGCCGCAGTCGTACGCCGTCCCGCGACCGGAGCAGACGGGCCCCAACCGTCTGCGCGTGCGGGCCCCGCAACCACCACGCGGGCTGAAAGCCCTCAGGCAACGCGGCCCGTCGGCCGTTTGGAACCTGTACGCCCACGACGTACTATAAACGCGCGATGCTCCGATCGGTTTGGCCGTTCCGGCCCCTGGCGGGCCTGCTGCTCCTGGCCGCGCAGATCGCCCTCTTCGCCGCGTGGCAGCCTCTGGAGGCGACCCACCTCGCGGGACCCGCTTCGGGCTCGCACGTCGAGCGGCTCGGCGGGACCAACTGCCCTCCCCCACACAACGACGCGCGTTGTCAGCTGTGTCAAACGGTCACCGTCCGCGCGCCGGCCAGCGCGTGCGGGCTGCCCGTTGGACCCGGGACGGTCGCCACCGTGTCCCTGCGGGCGCCGCACCACGCCGCCCGACGCGGTCGCACCGCGGCCCGCCGCTCGCGGGCACCCCCCTCTCGACCCAGCTAGCACGGCCAGCCCCTTCGCCTGCGGGATCGGTGGGCTGGCATTCGCCAACGCGACCGGGAACCACGGGCAGGGGAACACCATCATGATCGACACCGTCACCACCATGCGCGGAACCGCGCGGGCGCAGGTCCTGCGCGTCGGGCGGGCTGCGGGCCCCGCGCTGCTTTTGCTCGGGTTGCTGCCCCCGCCGGCGCGTGCGCAGGACCCCAACCCGCGCGCGGATTCCCTCGCCGCGGAGTTGCGCCGGCTCCGGTCCCGACTCGATTCGCTCGAGCGCGTCGTCGCCCGACTGACCCCGGGCCAGCGCGACACCGCCGGCGCCATGGACGAGCTCGCGGCGCTGCGCGCGGCGGCCCGCGCGGCGGTCCGGACCGATACGGTTCCACCGCGGGCGGACTCCCTGACCGCGGCGCCCGGGGATCGCGGCGGCAACCTCAACCGCCTGAACCCCGAGATCAGCGCCACGGGTGACGTGCGATTCCGCGCGGACCCGGACACCCCCACCGAGGACAACGTGGACGTCCGGGAGTTCGAGATCTCGTTTCAGGCGGCCCTGGATCCGTATGCCAAGACCAAGATCTTCCTCGCCGCGAGCGAGGAAGGCGTCGAGATCGAGGAAGGGTATGCCTACTGGAGCGGCTTGCCGGGCGGCCTGCGGCTCGATCTCGGCCGGTTCCGGCAACAGGTCGGCGAACTGAACCGGTGGCACCCGCATGCGCTCCCGGAATCGGAATGGCCGCTGGTGCTGCGCGAGTACCTCGGCGAGGAGGGCCTGCGGGGCGACGGCCTCGGCCTCTACTGGGCCGTGCCCGTCGGCGGGGGCGCCGCCGGCACCTACGAACTCTGGGGCCAGCTGACACTCGCGGACAATGATGCCCTGTTCGGCGGCGGGCGACGCCTGGCGGGGCTCGGGCACCTGAACGTCTTTTGGCAGGTCAGTCCGGCCGTGTTCTTCCAGGTCAGCGGTACCCTCCTCGGCGGCGCGAATCCGGATTCAAGCCTGACGACCACGGTGGCCGGCACCGGCTTCCGGCTCACGTGGCGCCCGCCGGGGCGCGCGTTGTACCGCTCGTTCACGCTCCGAGGGGAAGGCTACCTCAACCGCCGTTCCGAGGCCGGCGGAACCACCACGTACACCGGCGCATTCCTCGGCGCGCAGTACCAGCTCACGCGTCGGCTGTTTGCCGGGACGCGATTCGACTACGTCGAGCCGCTGGCCGTTGCCGGTGCGCACACCTGGGCCCTCGTCCCAGCGCTCACGTGGTGGCAGAGCGAATGGGTGTACTTCCGTCTCGAATGGCAGCACCAGCGCGACGCCCTCCCCGTCGGGGGGCGCGACACGCGCAACCTGCTCCTCCTCCAGACTGTCTGGGCCATTGGCCCCCACAAGCACGAGACCTACTGACCATGCCTCTCCAGTGCACCCTCGCCCGCGTCCCGCTGACGGCCCCGCTGCTGGCCGCGGTCGTGCTCGGAACGCCCCGGCCTGTGCCCGCGCAGGACACGCCGCACATCGTCACCTCGCTCACGACCTACGCCGCCATTGCGCGGGAGATCGTCGGTGACCGCATGACGGTGAGTTCCATCGCCCGCGGCGACGAGAACCCGCATTTCGTCCAGCCTCGGCCCAGTTACGTCCTCGAGCTCAAGCGCGCCGACCTCTTCGTCACGACGGGCCTGGATCTCGAACTGTGGGTGCCCACCCTGTTGGACAAGGCGGGCAACCGAAAGGTGGCCGAGGGGGCGCCGGGTTACGTGAATGCCTACCCGGGCGTGGATCTGCTGGACGTCCCCGCCACCGTGAGCCGGTCGGCCGGGGACATCCACGTGTTCGGCAACCCGCACATCTGGACGGATCCCGCGAACGCGATCGTGATCGGCGGGAACATCCTCGCAGCCGTCAAGCGGCTGGATCCCGCGGCGGCTGCCGGCTACGACGGCCGCTTTGCCGCGTGGAAGGACCGGGTCCTGCGGGCGTATGTCGGGGCCGAGCTGGTCTCGCTCCTCGGCGCCGACGCGGTCTTCGATCTGGCGCGCCAGGGGCGGCTCTGGAGCTTCCTGCAATCGCAGGCCTACCAGGGACAGCCCCTCGTCGCGCGCCTGGGAGGCTGGCTCAAGGAGGGCGAGAGCTTTCGCGGGAAACCCCTGGTCTGCTATCACAAGGAGTGGGACTACTTCAGCCGGGCGTTTGGCATCCCGTGCATCGACTACATCGAGCCCAAACCCGGCATCCCACCGAGTCCGCGACACGTGAGCGACATCATCGCCCTGATGCGCGAGCGCGGCGTCCGCGTTCTCTTCTCGACGAACTACTACGACTACAACCAGATCCGCTCGGTCGCGGCCCGAACGGGCGCCCGCGCGGTCTCCGTGCCCTCGAACGCCGAGGGTGCTCCGGGGACCGACACCTACATCGACCTCGTGTCTCTCTGGATCCGCGAATTGCGCCTCGCCTTCGCCGACCGACCGGCTCACCCTTAGCGTCCGCGAGCATCGCATGTCCGAACTCGTGCAGATCATGATCCCGCCATTCGTCGCCAGCATGGTCTTCGTGGCGATGCTCGGGTACCTCGGAGTCCACATCATTGCCCGCGGCGTGATCTTCGTCGACCTGGCGCTCGCGCAGATGGCCGCCCTGGGCAGCACCACGGCGCTCCTGGCGGGCCTCGAGACCGAGTCGGCGGGCGGCTATGCCTTCGCATTTGGCTTCGCCACCCTGGGCGCCCTGTTGTTTGCCATCACCCGGACGACGAGGGGGAAACCACGCGTGCCGCACGAGGCCATCATCGGGATCGTGTACGTCGTCGCGTCCGCCGCTACGCTGCTCGTGGCCGACAAGGCCCCGCACGGCGCCGAAACGATCAAGGAGGCGCTCGCTGGATCGATCCTCTGGGTCACGTGGCCGCAAATCGGCCGACTCGCGCTCGTCTACGTGGGCATCGGCCTGGTGCACTGGGCCCTGCGGCGCCGGTTCTTCACGGTCTCGCTCGCTGAAGCAACCGCCGTCGAGGCTGGATGGCGGGTCCGCTGGTGGGATTTCCTGTTCTACTTCACCTTCGGGATCGCGATCACGCTCGCGGTGCCGATCGCGGGTGTGCTACTGGTATTCACGTTTCTCGTCGTGCCCGCCGTGATCGCGTTCCTCTTCACGCGCGAGGTGCGCCCGCTCATCGCGATCAGCTG
>JBFGDF010000128.1:0-9116 GCA_041580775.1 Gemmatimonadales bacterium | reverse complement strand
CTGGCGGCCGGCCGGGCGCTCGACGCCGCCGCCGCCCACGACGCGCTGGCAACCGTCGGCATCGAGCCCATCCGTCCCGATACCGGTTACGGGTACATCGAGCGGGGCGACGCCGTGGCCGACGGTGTGTGGGCCGTCGCGCGGTTCACCGAGAAGCCCGACGCCGCCCGCGCCGCCCACCTCGTGGCCAGCGGCGCCCTGTGGAACAGCGGCCTGTTCGCATGGACGGCGACGCGCTTTGCCGCCGAAACGGCGGCTCACGCTCCGGAAATCGCTCCACACCTGGCGCGGCTCGCGCGGGGCGACGTCGAGGGCTTCTTCCACGCCGTCACGCCCATTGCCATCGACGTTTCGCATTTCGAGCGCAGCACGCGCGTGGTCGCCGTGCCGGGCCGGTTCGGCTGGGACGACGTCGGCACCTGGGCCGCGCTGCGGCGGGTGCGGTCGGGCGACGCGCAGGGAAACGTGGTGGTGGGTGCGGCGTTCCTGCGCGATGCCGCCGATTCGGTCGTGTGGGCCGATGACGGCCCGGTGGTCGTCGACGGCGTGCGCGGGCTCGTCGTGGTGCGCGCCAACGGGCGGGTGCTGGTCACCACGCTGGAGCGCGCGACCGAGCTCAAGGCCCTGCTCGACGCCATGCCGCGCGACGTGCGCGAGGCCCCGTAGGAGTTCGCATGCCCGACCTCTATCTCCTGGAGCCTGCGGTCTCTCCCGTCTGGGCACCGTTCCAGGCCAGCCGTCCCGTGGCCGAGCTGCGCGCGGGCGCGTGGCTCATCCGCGAGCGCTGGGAAGCGGTGGCCGACGGCGAGACGCGCGCGATCTTCGCGCCCGACCACCTGCACGCCTTCGTCGAGGACGGCGTGCCGCCGGTGACCCCGCGCGCCGCCGTGCGCGGTCCGGCCATCGTGGGGCGCTCGGACTTCGCACCGTCCGGTGTGGCGCCCGACCTCCCCACCGGACCGGCGCGCCTCGTCAACGAGGACGTGACGGTGGGATGGTGGGTGCCCGCGGGCGCCACGTGGACCGAGGCGTCCGACGACGGCGCGGCGGTGCCGCTCGAGGGAATGCAGCTGCACGGCGCGTACGACGTCGTCACCGCCCTGGAGCATTTCCTCCAGGCCGACACCATGGATTTCCTGCGGGAGGGCGGCGATCACCTGCCGGACGGCTCCATCACGATCGGCGATCCCAACGAGATCGTCTTGCTCGGGTGCGCGGTGGAGCCGGGCGTCGTGTTCGACACGCGCCACGGCGCGATCGTGATCGAGCAGCACACCTCGGTGCGCAGCGGCACGCGGCTGGAGGGGCCGCTCTACGTCGGGCCGGGGACCGAGGTGCTCGGGGGCCGCATCGCCTGGTCGGCCATGGGACCGCGGTGCAAGGTGCGCGGCGAGATCGTCACCACCGTCTTCCTCGGGTATGCCAACAAGGTGCACGACGGGTTCGTAGGCCACTCGGCGATCGGTCGCTGGGCCAATCTCGGGGCCGGGACGACGACGTCGAACCTGAAGAACACTTATGGTCCCGTGCGCCTCACGGTGGCCGGGGAACGCCTCGACACCGGCCGCCGGCTGCTGGGCAGCCTCGTGGGGGATCACGCCAAGACGGCCATCGGCACGATGCTCTCGACCGGCGCGGTGGTCGGCGTCGGCGCCAACGTGTTCGGATCCGGGCACCCCCCGGCCTACGTCGCCCCGTTCGCTTGGGGGACCGAGGGCGAGGTCATGCGACTGGAGGGATTTCTCACGACGGCGCGCCGCGTGCTGCCGCGGCGCGACGTGAAGGTCACCGACGCCATCGAGGCGATGCTCACCGCCCTCTACACGCAGGCGACCGGCGCGTGAAGCTCGCCGTCCTGGGCTCCGGCAGCCGGGGCAACGCCGTCGCACTCCGGACGCAGGGGCACACGCTCCTCGTGGACGCCGGGTTCGGCCCACGGGCGCTCGAGCGGCGCGCGGAGGACGTGGGCGTGCCGCTCGCCCCGCTCGCCGGCATCGTGCTCACGCACGAGCACGGCGACCACGCCCGTGGCGCCGTCGCCCTCGCGGCCCGCCACGCGTGCCCCGTGTTCGCGAGTGCCGGCACGCTCCAGGCCCTCGCCGCCGCCGGGCCGCCGGGCATCCCGCTCCCCCCGTATGGGGGCGCCGTGTCGATCGGCCCCTTCACGGTGAGCGCGGCGCGGACGGCGCACGACGCGCGCGAGCCGGTGGCCGTGGCGGTGACCAGCCTGGCAGGACACAAGATCGGGATCGCCTACGATCTGGGGCGGCCCACCGCCGCCGTGCGTCACCTGCTGCGCGACTGCTCGGTGCTGCTGCTGGAAGCCAATCACGACGAGGTGCTGCTGCAGACCGGTCCTTATCCCGCCAGTGTGCGGCAGCGTATCGGGAGCTCCACGGGCCATCTGTCGAACCGCGCGGCGGCGGCCCTGGCGGCCGAGCTGTGCGGACCCCGGCTCGAAGCCGTCGTGCTCCTGCACTTGAGCGAGCAATGCAATACGGCGGTGCTAGCGCGCCGCGCCGTGTCAGCGGCGTTGCGAGAGCGGCAGTTCCGGGGCCGGGTGCTGGTCGCGAGCCAGGCGACGCCGCTGGCGGCGCTCAGCTTGCGGGGGCCGAGTCAGCTGACACTGGCTCTTCCGGCAGGGGGTCCGCCTCGTCCAGCGACGTGACCGCCGGTTCCCACTCCCGGATCATGCGGGTGAAGGCGTGGGCGATCGTCCCATCGAACTCCACGCCGGCGCGCTCCTCGATGTACGCCAGGATCTTGTCCGCGGGCCAGGCGTCCCGATAGGGCCGATCGGTTCGCAGCGCGTCATAGACGTCGCAGACGTGCACCAGACGGCTCGCCTCATGGCAATCGCGCGCGTAGGTCAGGCGCGGGTAGCCCCCCCCGTTGATCATGATGTGGTGCTCGTACGCCACGACCGCGGCGAGATCGAGGTCCGGCTCGGTGGCGATGATGATCTTGGCCCCTTCCGCCGGGTGCGCATTCATGACCGCCCGCTCGTCCGGCGTGAGCTTGCCCGTCTTGTTCAGGATGTCCGCCGGGACCCGTACCTTCCCCAGGTCGTGCATGAGCCCGGCCACCCCGAACGCGCGCACGTCCCGGGCGCCGAGGCCGATCCACTCGGCCAAGGCCATCGCGAGCACCGACACGTTGATGGAATGGGTGGTCGTGTACTCGTCGAACTCCCGCAGGCGGAGCAGTGGCAGGACCAGCTGTTGGTCGCCGTGCATGGCCACCGAGAGTCCCCGGACGACCGCTTCGGCTTCCGCCAGGGGCAGCCCGCCCGATTGGGTCAGTTCCTCGTGGATCCAGCGGACCGTCTCCGCCTCTTCCTGGAGCGTGAATCGGATCGTCGCGGTCGGCGCGGCGTCGAGCCGCTCCTGCTGCCCCTCAATCCCGATCAAGCCGTAGCGGATCCCGCTCGGTCGCGTCGGCCGGGCTTCGGCGGAGTCGAGGTTCGTGAACGCGATCCGCGCGTTGACGAGATCGAGGAACTCCTCCAGCTCGTCGCGCGTCACGGAGGCGTCGAACCGGAGCCGCTGAATCCCGATTTCGGCCAGCCGCCGGCTCCAGTCCCACGCCCGCAAGTCGCGCAGCGGACGATCCTGGTAGACCACTTCGTCCCCCAGGAACGAGAAGGTCGGAGCGGGCGCTTCCGCGAGCAGGTCGCGCAGTTTCTGGTAGACGGCGTCGAGCGCGCGCTCCCGCGCCGCGTGCCCCTCCGGATACAGCGCCAGCGCGGAGAGGGCCTGGGCGAGCCCGTGGAGAAACGCGACGGAGGCGGACATCCGGCTACGGTTCCCCGTCCACGTTGCCCAGCGCGGCGGCGGCGATGTCGGGATCGCGCGACCGTGCCGCCACCGCCAGCGTCGCCCGAACACGCGCGTCCTGTGTGTGGCGCGAGAGCGCGGCGAGCGCCGCCAGGTACTCCGGGCTCTTGGGCTGCGGCTTGACGCCCAGCAGCGAGCGTCGTGGAGCGGCCAACGTCAGGAGCGTCTCGAGCGCGGCCGCGTGGGGGGCGCCACCGAGCACGCGAATCGCCGCCGTCCGCTGATCGGTGTTGCCCCCGGACGTGGCGCGGCTCGCCAGGAGCGGAATGGCCGTCTCGGGGCAACCGCGCGCCGCCGCCGTGATCGCCAGGCGGACGGCGTGGTCGTCCGGGTCCGCGAGGCCCAGCGTAATGGCCCGCTCCCGCGTGGCGGGATCCCGCAGCAGAATGCGCAGCGCCTCGCGGCGCACCCGACCGTCGGCATGGCTCGTATAGGTGGCGGCATCGAACCCCGGCGGCAGGGTCGGCAGCTCGCCCAACAACGCGAGCATGTTGCGCACGACGAACCAGCGCTCGTCCGCCAGACGGGCGACGACATGCGGGCCGATGTCGCTCCCCAGCGCCACGAGCCGGGACAGCAGGAGGCGCCGCGTCTGACTGCTCCCCGCGCCGATGAGCGCGTCGAGCAGGACGTCGGCCGCACCCAGCCCGAGGTGCTGGAGCAGCTCGTCCACCAGGGACACGTTGAGCGGCTCCTGCGCGAGCACCCGCTCGAGCTGGCCCGGTGACGCCAGCCGCGTGCGGAGCGTGCGGGCCGCCGTCGGGGCGTCGGCGGCGCGCAGCGCGTCCAGCATCGGCTGCAACTCGCCCTTCTCGAGCAGGATATCGACCGCGCGCTCCACGGCCGGGCCCGTCACGTCCAGCTCGAGGGCCATCTCGAGAATGCGACGCGGCTCGGGGAGGTAGCGCTGCTCGGCCGCCGTGGCGAACAGCGGCGCCGCCGTCGACATCCGCTGCAACGCCACCCGGTACTCGTCGGGATTGGGATCCTTGAGCGACCAGTTGCGAATCAGGGCCGCCACCTGCTCCCGCATCGATGCGTCCGCCGTCACCTTGCGGCGGCCCTGCCCGGCTTCGGCATGCCGGGCCAGCTTCTGGAGCATGCGCAGGAGGGAGTGCGACACCGTCTGGGTGCGCGAGTCGGCCGCCGCCTGCACGAGGTCGAGCACGGCTTCCGCCGCGAGCCCCTCGGACGCGCTGAGCAGAAACCAGCGCCGCTGCCCCGCATCCCCGCCCATGTCCAGCAGGCGACTCATGGTGCTGCGGTCGAGCGACGACACCATCTGCGAGACCTTGCGGCGCAGGGCCGTCGATTCCTGGGTCTGACCGCTCTTGAGCTCTTCGGCAATCTGCAGCAGGTACCCCACGATCACCTGGTCGTACGCCTCATCGCGGCCGTGCGCGTCGATCGCCTTCGCGACTTCCGTCGGGTCGATGTCCTCCTCGGCATCGACCTCCCGGTCGCTCTTCCCCGGCTGCGCATCGGACGCCAGTGCCGCCCGCGCGAGGCCGAGCCACAGCTGCGCCGCGCGGGTGCGCACGGTCCGCGCCTCCTCGTCGGCCGGGAGCGCGGTATCCTGGTGCGCAAAGCGCAACCGGTCGTAGCTGAGCGAATAGAAGCGCACGTGCGGCCAGACCCGCTCCCCGAACTTGGGATCGAGGCCCACGGGCTGGCCGGTGCGATCAGGATCCGCGGCCACCGTCTTGAAGAACTCATGCAGCTCGTTCGGCTGGGCGCCGCGACCGATCTTCACGGCGCCCAGGTGATGCTTGTGCAGGCGCGCCGCGAGGTCCCGGAGCACGGGGTGCTTCGGATCCGTGGCCACACCCTCGATCACGAGCTGATTGCGCGCGACACCCAGCGACAGCGATTCCTGGGCGGCGAGCACCTCCCCGAGGAGCCGCAACACGTGGTCGACGGTCGGAGCGAGCGACGGATGACCCTCGGGATACATCGCGTAGCGGTGCAGAGCAATCGAGAGCTGAATGAGGAAATCGCGCAGCTCACGGGTGAAACTCGCCGTCTGCTTGGGTGGCGCGGCGCTGGGCTCGGGCGTCACAGGGGCGCGGCGGCGTGCGCTCCCGCCAGGGGCGTCATGGCGTATCGGCGGGCGCCGTGGCGCGCCGGTGCATGGGTGGGGCCGACGGGAGCGGAATCGAATCCGGCCGGGCCGGGGCCGGACCCACGCGATCGAGCACGATCGGCTCCTCGAGGTCGCCGCCCGAGAGCGTGAGCTTCCGTCCGGCGACGACGAAGTTGTACACCATCCACTCGTCGCCCAGGGCAATGAAGATCGAGTCCGCCACGATGCGCCACCGCACGGTCTCGTCGCCGAAGCTCGCCGAGCTGTCGCTCCGGACAATCACGGTCTGGGGGCCGTCGGGCGTCTTGGCCCGCCACGTCCCCTCGAGCCGCGGGGCGCGCTGGGCGCCCGCCGGCGTCAGGACGGACACCAGCAGCAGGGCGACGAGGAGCAAACGGAGATCCATGCGAATAAGTTACTCCCAACCGGAACCGGATGCCACGCGGCGGTGGCCGGTTTCCCGCCGTCGACGCCCTGGTACGCCGCTTTGGCCGTCCGAGTTCCGCAGACGGCGTGCCCCGTGACGTGCATCACGTCCCGCTTGGGGCCGCCCACCCCTCACCGGTCCGCCCAGGGAGCTCACATGCGCCTTCCGGTCCGCCTCACCACTGCCTCCGCGCTCGGCGTCGCCGGCGCCCTCGCCGTCACCACGCCGCTGCTGGCGCAATCGTCCCCTCGTCGTGCGCTCCACACCTATTCGATCGTCGCCGTGGACAGCGTCACCGGCGAGATCGGGGTCGCCGTGCAGTCGCACTGGTTCAGCGTCGGGAGCATCGTGACGTGGGCGGAGCCGGGGGTAGGCGCGGTGGCGACGCAGTCGTTCGTGGAACCGAGCTACGGGCCGCGCGGGCTCTTTCTCATGCGCTCCGGCGTCCCTGCGCCCGCCGCCCTCGCCGCCCTGCTCCGCGCGGATCCCGACAGCCAGGTGCGCCAGGTGGCGATGATCGACGCCACGGGGCGCGTGGCGGCGCATACGGGCTCGCGCGACATCCCCGCCGCCGGCCAGTACGTGGGCCGGTGGTATTCCGCGCAGGCGAATCTGATGCGCAACGACCGCGTGTGGCCGGCGATGGCGCGCGCGTTCGAATCCGCGACGGGCGACCTCGCCGACCGGCTGCTCGCGGCCCTCGACGCGGCCGAGGCGGCGGGGGGCGACATTCGCGGGAAGCAGTCGGCGGCGCTGGTGGTGGTGAGCGGCGACCGCAACGCGCCCGCGTGGGCGAAGACGTTCGATCTCCGCGTGGAAGACCATCCCGACCCGCTCGGCGAACTCAGGCGCCTGGTGACCATGGCGCGCGCGTACCGCGCGGCGACCGACGGCGACAACTACGTCGCCACCGGCCAGATCGACTCGGCGCTGGCCAGCTACCGGCGCGCGTCGGAGTTCCTGCCGGATTCGGCCACCAACGGCGAGCTGATCTACTGGGTGGCGGTCACGCTGGCCGACTTGGGCCGGGTGGACGACGCCATCCCGCTGTTCCGGCGCGCCTTCCGGCAGGATCGGAGCTGGGCCGAACTGCTGCCGCGGCTCCCCGGGGCCGGGCTGTTGCGGGGCGACGCGGCCACGATCCGGCGGATCATCGCGGAGGCATCTCGCTAGGGGGAGAGTGTGGCGCGCTTCCTGCGCTTCTAGGCGTCGGGTTTTGGACCCGAACGTGGAGCGCCCGTGCGTACACTACGCCATCTCGTTGTTGGGCTTGCAGTTACGGCATTCACCGCCTGTGGCGACGTTGCCGCACCCGCCCAAGTACCGCTTGATGGGGCGTGGACTGGCGCCGTCGCCGCGCCCGCCATCAACCTGGAGCTCCACCTCGAGGAGTCCGGGCGTGGCGCCGGGCAGCCCGGCCTTCCCGCCAAGACGATCACGGGCACGGGCCGGATCTGGGGGGCGGGTCCGGAGCTGTCGCTCACGGTCACCGGCACGAAAGCGGGCACGGCACTGGAGCTGCTGCTCGAGCTGGCGGACGACTATGCGCCGATCCAGTTCGTGGGCAACCTGCACGCCAGCGGCACAATCGCAACCGGGACGCTGACCGGCTCGGGCATCGTGGAGCAGCCGATCACGCTGGAGCGGCGCTAGGGTCGGAAGGACGGAAGGACGGAAGGACGGACAGACGAACGCCCCGGGGAGTACTTTCCCGGGGCGCTCTGTTTCTGCACCCTGCTTACCGCTACGCGTCTGCGCGTCTGGTGGCGGGCGAGCCGCTCCTGTTCACGGGCGACGACTTCACCCGCGCGGACATCGCGCTGGCCTGACGGGGTCGGGAAACAACGGGACGACAGGAACGAAGGACGCCCCGGGGAGTGCTCCCCGGGGCGTCCTGTTTGCTGCCTCCTGCCAACCACTGTCCGTCTAGCCGTCTCTCCGTCTAGCCGTCCCGCGGTCTAGTACATCCCGCCCATGCCGCCACCGGGCGGCATCGCGGGCGCCTTCTCCTCTTCCTTCTTCTCCACCACGACGCACTCGGTCGTGAGGAGCAGCGAGGCCACCGACGCCGCGTTCTGCAGCGCGGTGCGCGCCACCTTGGTCGGATCGATCACGCCGGCCGCCACCAGATCCTCGTACTCGTCGGTCTGCGCGTTGTACCCGAAGTTCTTCTCCTTCGAGGTACGGACCTTCTCGATCACGATCGAGCCCTCGGCGCCCGCATTCTGGGCGATGATCCGCATGGGCTCCTCGAGCGCGCGGCGCACGATCTCGACGCCGACCTGCTCGTCCTCTTCCGCCACCTTGACCTTCTTGAGCGCGTCCTGCGCGCGCAGCATCGCAACGCCGCCGCCGGGCACGATGCCCTCCTCCACGGCCGCGCGGGTGGCGTGCAGCGCATCCTCGACGCGCGCCTTCTTCTCCTTCATCTCGGTCTCGGTCGCCGCACCGACGTTGATCACCGCGACGCCGCCGGCGAGCTTCGCCAACCGCTCCTGCAGCTTCTCGCTGTCGTAGTCGGACGTGCTCTTCTCGATGGCCGCCTTGATCTCCTGGATCCGGCCCTGGATGTCCTTCTCCTTGCCGGCCCCGTCGACCAGGGTGGTGTTGTCCTTGTCGATCACGATCCGCTTGGCGCGGCCGAGATCACCGAGGACAGCGTTTTCGAGCTTGAAGCCGACTTCCTCGCTGATCACCTTGCCACCGGTGAGCACCGCCACGTCCTGCAGCATCGCCTTGCGGCGGTCCCCGAAGCCGGGCGCCTTCACCG
>JBFGDF010000127.1:0-9156 GCA_041580775.1 Gemmatimonadales bacterium | reverse complement strand
GGCGCGGGCGGTGACGCTGCGGTTGCGTCGGGAGGGCCTCGACGTCGTGAGCTACGGCACGGCCGACAGCGTCGGTCTCGACTCGACCCTGCTCCTCGTGCGCCGTGGCGATTCGGCGGCGGGGCGCGCGGTGCGGCGCGCGCTAGGCGCGGGCCGGGTCATCCTGCAGCCCGATCCCGACCTCCTTCTCGACGTGTCCGTCCTGCTGGGTCGGGACGTGGCGCCGTTCGAGCGCAACCCGTAACTGCCCGCACGCCGCGTCGATATCGAGACCGCGGCTCCGCCGCACCGTCACCTTCACGCCTTCCCGCTGCAGCGCCACAGCGAACCGTGTGATGTCGTCGGCCGCCGTCGGCGTCAGACCGGGTGCCCCGCCGGGGTGCAGCGGCAGCAGGTTCACGTGCGCCCCCAGCCCGCGGGCCACCGCCGCCAGCTCCCGGATGTCCGCCGGGCGGTCGTTCCACCCCGCGATCATCACGTACTCGATCGTCACGCGCCGCGGAAACGCCCGCAGCGCCGCAGCCACATCGGCCAGCGGGTACTTCCGCTCCACGGGCATGACCGCCAGCCGCCGATCGTGGAGCGCGGAGTGGAGCGACCAGGCAACGCGGAACTGCTCCGGCCGGCGCGCGAGTCGCTCCAGACCGGGAATGAGTCCGACGGTGCTCACGGTGATGTGCCGGGCCCCGATGCCCAACCCGCGGGCGTCGTTCAGAATCGATAGGGCCCGGTCGACCGCGTCCCAATTGTGGAGCGGCTCCCCCATCCCCATGAACACGATGTTGGTGGGCCGCGGCGCCGCTGGATCGAGGAACAGCTCACGCACCTGCGCGGCGATCTCGCCGGGGGCGAGGTGACGCCCGAAGCCCATTCGGCCCGTCGCGCAAAAGGCGCACGCGAACGCGCAGCCCGACTGCGACGAGATGCACAACGTGCGCCGTCGGCGTTCGGGGATGAGGACCGATTCGACCGCCGCGCCGTCCGCGAACCGCCACAGGTACTTCACGGTGCCGTCGCGGGACTGCTGCCGCGTGGCGAGAGTGGGGCGGGGAACCGGGTGCTCGTGGGCGAGCGCGGCGATGAGGGAGTGCGGCAGATCGGTGGCGTCCTCCCAGCGCGCGACCGGGCGGGTCCACAGTCGAGGGAGAATCTGGCGGACCCGGTACGGCGGCTCCTCCCGCGCCGTCACCCACGCAGCGATCGCCGCCTCGGCATCCGCCGGGGCCAGATCCCACCAGCTGGACGTCACGGCAACAAGCCCGCGTTCAGCCCGATGCGATAGGCGGCCCCGACGTCGTTCATGCCCGTGCTCCGCGCCACCCCCACCACATACCGCCCCGCACGGAACGTCACCCCGAGCACCGGGCGCCACGCGCCCCCACCGTAGCCCGCCTCCCGCAGAATGCCGAGGTCCACCCGCAGCCGGTCGGCGACGGCGAGGCCACCCCCGACGTGATGCTCGACCGGCCCGTCGGCGCGGAAGCTCACCCCATACCGAGCCAGGATCCGGCCGCGCGAGCCCCACAGCTGCGGGGAGCCGACGCGGTACTCCGCACCGAGGAAATACTCCGTGGTGGCTCGCTGCTCGACCGGGATTGCCGCCAGGTGGGTCGCGGCGGCGAGGGTCAGGGCGTCCGTCGGCCGCCCGCGCATACCGAGATCGATGGTGACGCCGCCCTCGTTGCGCTGGTCGAGCCGAGCGTCGTGCACCAGCAGCAGAACCCCGGCAGCGAGTCGGTCGCCGCCTCCACCGATGGCCCCACCGATGAACTGCGTGTAGGCCTGAATCTCGCCCCCGTCGCTCACCGGCGACGTGGTCGTCCGCACGAGATCGCTCACCCCCAGCCGACCACCAACGACGCCCGCGCTCACCCGCGTGGAGAAGCGGTAGGCGATGGCCCCCATGGTGCCCGACAGGCTCACCACGTCGGGGGTATGCAACACCTCGAGCCCGGCGGCCAGCCCGGGCAGATCGTGCACGGCAGCGGGGTTCCAGAAGATGCCGGTGGGTCCGGTGCCCAGCGGGGCGGGAGCGGGGAGCGTGCTGGCGGCAACCCGCCAGAGGACCGCCCAGTCCGGTGCTTGGCCGGCCGCGGGCGCAGCAGTCCCGAGCAGGACCGCGACGAGGGGGGCAACTCGTTTCACTGCCGAAGCTTGTGGATCGCGGGGCAGGGTGTCAAGGCGGAGCTTGCTGCCCCCCTGAGCGGCCATTAAGTTGATCAAATGCATGCCCTTGGACGGCGTCCGCCGTGTTGCTCTCCCAGCTGCTGAACCCCCACAGAATCCGGGTCCCCATTCGCGCCACCGACAAGGGTTCGGTGCTGCGGGAGCTCGTGGAGATGGTCGCCAATGGCGATCAGGGGGACGTGACCGACCTGTTGGAGGCGGTCGAGGAGCGGGAGGCGGTCCTGTCCACCGGCATCGGGTACGGGGTGGCGATCCCGCACGGCCGCTCCGCCCGCGTGCGGGAGCTGCGGCTCGCCGCGGGGGTCGCGCTCGCCCCGATCCCGTTCGGCGCCCTCGACGGAGAGCCGGTCCAGCTCTTCTTCCTCCTCGTCGGTCCCGAGAGTGAAGCCGGGACGCATGTGAAGGCCCTGAGCCGGATCACCCGACTGGTCCGGCACCAGACCCTGCGGGAGCGGCTCCTGGGGGCGCGGTCCGGCGAGGAATTCCATCGGCATCTCCGGGAAGCCGAGGAGCGCTAGGAGCGGTATGAGCACACCGGAAACGGCGATGCGGACGCACCGCTGCGGGGCCTTGCGGCGCGAACACGTGGGCCAGCGCGTGCGACTCGGGGGGTGGGTCCACCGTCGCCGGAACCTCGGCGGCCTGTTCTTCGTGGATCTGCGCGATCGGGACGGGCTGGTGCAGGTCGCGTTCGGCCCCGACTGGACCGACCCCGCCACGCTGGCCGCGCTGCCGGACCTGACGGCAGAATCGGCGGTGCTCGTCGATGGCGACGTGCTCGCCCGACCCGAGACGCAGCGGAACCCGGACCTGGGGACCGGCGACGTCGAGGTGCGCGCTCGGCGACTCCAGGTGGTGGGAAGCGCGCCGCCGGTGCTGCCCATCCCCGTGTGGCGGACCAAGGGCGAGCCCCTGCCGGGCGAGGAGCGGCGGTTGCAGCAGCGCGTCCTCGACCTGCGGCGGGCGGAGCTTCAGCACAACCTGATGCTGCGGCACCGGCTGCTGCAGCGTGCCCGCCGCACGCTCTCCGAGCTCGAGTTTCTCGAGGTCGAGACGCCGATCTTGACCAAACCGACGCCCGAAGGCGCGCGCGATTACCTCGTGCCGGCGCGCGAGCACCCTGGTCAGTTCTACGCGCTGCCGCAGTCCCCACAGATCTACAAGCAGCTTCTCATGGTGGCGGGGTTCGATCGCTACTTCCAGATCGCGCGCTGCTTCCGCGACGAGGACCTGCGGGCGGACCGGCAGCCGGAGTTCACCCAGATCGACGTCGAGGCGTCGTTCGTGTCGGCCGGGGACGTGTACGCGGCGCTGGAGACCGTGCTCGTGGCCCTGTGGGACGAGGCCGGCCACACGGTCGCCCGACCCTTCCCGCGCCTGTCGTATGCCGACGCCATGGAGCGCTTCGGGACGGACAAGCCCGACCTGCGCTACGGCCTCGAACTCGAGGAACTGACCGACGTCCTTGCGGGTCGGGGGTTCCGCGCCTTCGACGACGCCCACGCACAGGGCGGACGGGTGCGGGGCATTCGCGTTCCGGGCGGGAGCGCGCTGTCCCGCAAGGACCTCGACGAGTTGACGGAGGAAGCCAAGCGGGGCGGCGCGGCAGGGCTCGCGACGGTGAAGCGGCAGGGCGACCAGTTGAGCGGACCGCTCGCGAGGCTCACCGGCGCCGACGCCCAGCTCTTCGGGCTCACGGATGGTGACTTGCTCGCGGCGGTCGCCGGGCCGGATGCGCTCACCGCGTCGGCCCTGAACCGCGTGCGCCTGGCGGCGATTCGACGGCTCGCGCCGCCGCCGCGTGTGCCGCACGCGTTCCTGTGGGTCGAGGATTTCCCGCTGTTCGAGCGGGATCCCGAGTCCGGAGCGCTCGTCTTCGCCCACCACCCCTTTACCGCACCGCACCCGGACGATCGTGATCGCTTCCTCGCCGGGGGCACCGACGGCATCCGGGCCCAACACTACGACCTCGTCTACAACGGCACCGAACTGGGCAGCGGCTCGATCCGGATCACCGACCCGTCGGTGCAGCTGCGCGTCTTCGACGTCCTCGGGATCGCACGCGAGGACGCGCGCCGCCGATTCGGCTTCCTGCTGGACGCGCTCGCGTGCGGCGCGCCGCCGCATGGTGGGTTCGCCGTGGGATTCGACCGCGTGGCCATGCTGCTGGCCGGTGCCGAGAGCCTGCGGGACGTGATCGCGTTCCCGAAGACCACGGCGGCCCGGGCGCTGTTCGAGGATGCGCCGGCACCGGTGAGTGCGGCCGACCTGGCGGCGCTCGGCTTGGAGATCCGTCCGTGAGCGACGTGACGCATCGGCTGTCGGCCGAGGGCGCCGATCTGCTGGCGCTGGCGGGCGTGAACGACCAGCACCTGGTCGCGGTGGCGGAGGGCACCGGCACCCGCATCACGCTCCGGGGCGACCAGCTGACGGTCGCCGGCGAGCTCGAGAACGTGGAGCGCGCCTCCGAGGTCACGGCGGCCCTCGTGGAGCTGGCGCGTGCCGGGGATGTGGGACTCGACGACGTGCGCCGGTTGCTGACCAACGGCCCCGACGCGGCCGAGCCGGGCGACGGCGAGCTCCGGGTGATGCTGCCGGGCATCCGCAAGGCGGTCCAACCCAAGACGCCGGGACAGCGCGACTACGTGCGCGCGTTGCGGGAGTCGGAGATCGTCGTGGGCATCGGGCCGGCGGGGACGGGCAAGACCTACCTCGCGGTGGCACTGGGGGTGGAATTCCTCAGCCGGAAACTGGTCCGGCGCATGGTGCTGGCACGGCCGGCAGTGGAGGCCGGCGAACGGCTGGGCTTTCTGCCGGGAGATCTGCAGGCCAAGGTCGATCCCTACTTGCGTCCGCTGTACGACGCGCTGGAAGACCTGATGCCACCCGAACGCATGCAGCGGGCGCTGGAGACCCGTGCCATCGAGATCGCACCGCTGGCGTACATGCGGGGGCGCACCCTGTCGGACGCCTTCGTGATCCTGGACGAGGCGCAGAACGTGACCGGCGGACAGATGAAGATGTTCCTCACCCGGCTCGGCCTGAACTCCCGGGCGGTGGTGATCGGGGACAAGACGCAGATCGATCTCCCGCAGCGGGAGGAGTCCGGACTCATCCAGGTCGAGCGCATCCTCCCCGGGATCGACGGGGTCGCGTTCTGCTACCTCGAGGACCGGGATGTCGTGCGGCATCGACTCGTGCGCGAGATCATCCGCGCCTACTCCGAGGACCAGGGCGGATGACGGAACGCCGCAGTATCGTCCTGGCGCTCGAGCCGCCGCCGCCCGAGCTGCCGCGCCACGTCGCGTACCACGCACTCCGGTGGGCGCCGGTGCTCCTGCTCGCCGCGCTCACCTACGTCCTCTATCCGGTCGCCGGCCGGTTCGACGCGCCGGTCCTGGAGCCGGGAGACGTGGCCCCGCAGAGTGTGGTGGCCCCGTTCGATTTCGAGGTGCGGAAGACGCCGGGGGAGCTGTCGCGCGAGGGCGATGCCCTGGCCGCGACCGTCCGCCCGATCTACGAATACCGGTCCGCCGCGCTCGATACCGCGCTCGCCGTGGCCCAGGCGCTGTTCACCGCGCTCGACCGGGCGACGACGGCGCCGGCGCTGGCGGACAGTGCCCAGGCGCACGGGTTGCGCCTGACCGGGGACGAGGCCGCGTTTCTCTTCGACGGGCCACGCCGGCAGGCCTTCCGTCAGGCCACGACCGAGCTGCTGCGGCGGGAGCTGGCGCGCGGCGTCACGGCGTCCGGGGTGCTCCAGAGCGAGACGGCGCCGGGGGTGGTCGTCCGCCGCGGCAACACCGAACGCGTCACGCCCAAGGACCAGCTCACCGGCTATCAGGCGTTCCTGGAGCGACGCGGCACTCGCCACCCTGCCGCCAACTCTTCCGTGGGGGATCAGGCGTTCGTGAAAGTCCTGGTCCTCACCTTCCGGCCCACGCTGGTGCCCAACCTCGCCGAGACCGAGGCGCTACGGGCGGAGTTGCGGTCGACCGTGGATCCCGTGAAGGACCAGGTCCGGCAGAACGAGCTGATCGTCGGCGAGCACCAGGTCGTCACGCCCGAAGTGAACGAGCGGCTCACCGCCCTCCGCGGCGAACTGGTGCGCCGCGGGGGCACCCAGCGCAGCGCCACCGCGGCGGTGGGGCAGATTCTCACGAGCGCCCTCGTCCTGTCGATCTTCTGGCTCCTGCTGCTGTTCTACCGACGGGAGTCGTACGCGAACGTGCGTCACGTGTTCCTGTTCGGCATCCTGTTCTTGATCGTGCTGGTCGGGGCCGCGCTGAACTTCCGGTTCGTGGCCGAGGCGCCTGAGCTCATCCCGGTGCCGTTCGCCGCCATGCTGCTCACCGTGTTGTTCAGCGGTCGGGTCGCGATGGTCGGGGCCGCGGTGCTCGCCGTCCTGATCGGCTCGCAGCCGGTGTATGGGGGGACGGGCGCCCTGTACATCGTCCTCATCGGCGGCGTCGCGGCGGCCATCGGCATCCGCGTGGTGCGGCGCCGCACGCAGATCCTCACCACCACCGCCATCATCTCTCTGGCGTTTGCCGTCGGTGCGGTGACGGTGGGACTGCAACTCGGCTGGTCGCCGGCGGCGATCGGCGCCAGCGCGGTGCGCGGGACCGTCAACGCCGTGGTGTCGGCTGCGCTCGTCGGCATCTCGCTCCCGTTGTTCGAGTCGTTCGGACGCATCACGACCGACCTCACGCTGCTCGAGCTCTCCGACCCCACCCATCCGCTGCTCCGGCGCCTGGCGACGGAGGCCCCCGGCACGTACGCGCACAGCATCGCGATGGCCAACCTGTGCGAGTCGGCCTGCAACGGCGTCGGCGCCGACGGCCTCCTCGCCCGGGTGGGCTGCTACTTCCATGACGTCGGGAAGCTCAAGAAGCCGCAGTTCTTCGTCGAAAACCAGGTGCCGGGCGTCAACCCCCACGACAAGTTGAAGCCCGAGGTTTCGGCTCAGATCATCCGGAACCACGTGAAGGACGGCCTGGCGCTGGCGGACGAGGCCGGCCTGCCCCAAGCGGTGAAGGCGTTCATCCCCGAGCATCACGGCACCGCCGAGATCACGTACTTCCTGGACCGCGCGCGCTCCCGCGGCGAGGGCGAGCCGTCGCCCGAGCAGTTCCGGTACCCGGGCCCGCGACCGCGGTCGATCGAAACCGCGGTCTGCATGCTCGCCGACGGCGTGGAGGCGGCCCTCCGGGTGCTGGACGATCCGACGCCCGACAAGGTGCGGGATGCAATCGAGCATCTGGTGCAGGGTCGGATCGAGTCGGGCCAGCTCGACGAGGCTCCGCTCACGCTGGCGCAACTCGACCTCGTGAAAGACGAATTCGTGCGCGTCCTGTCCGGCGTGTACCACAATCGGATCGACTACCCCGCGGCAACCGGTGGCATCAGCGCTGAGTGGACGCCGGCCTCCCAGGCATGACATCCGCGTGGCGGAGGTGGGGGACCGGGCCGGGGTGCCCGGCGCCATCGTCCGCCGGGCGGTGGCTGCCGTGCTGCGCGGCGAACGGGCGGGCCGCACGACGATCACCGTCACCGTGCTGTCGGTCCAGCGCATGCGCGCGCTCAACCGGCGCACGTTCGGCCGAGATCGGGCGACCGACGTGATCGCGTTCGGGATGCAGCACGACCGTACGCTGGTGGGCGACATGTACGTCTGCCCGGCGGTCGCCCGTCGGTCCGCGCGCCGGTTCGGCGTGACCGACCGCGAGGAGATGCTGCGGCTGGTGGTCCACGGCACCCTGCACGTGTTGGGGTACGACCATCCCGGCGGTGACGGACGCACGCGCTCGGCGATGTGGCGTCGCCAGGAGCGCTACCTCGCCGGGCTGCTGTGGAGCCGGCCATGAGCTTCCCGCCGGCGTTGGCACTGCTGCTCGCGGCCGCCGTCGCGGCCGGGTGGGCGGCGCTGTTGGCCCTGGCCGAGGAAGCTCCCGGCATTGCCGCGAGCTTGGGCGATCCACCGCCGCCGCCCGGCAGTCCGATGCCGCTGGCCCGCGCCCTGCGCATCGCCCGCGTGAGCCTGTTGCTGCTCACAGCCGTCGCGGCGGGCGCCGCGGTCGGCTGGTGGCGGCGGGCGCCGCTGGATGCCGCCGCCGCCGTGGCCACCACGACGCTGCTCCTCGCGCTGATCGGCGAAGGGCTGCCGCGGGCCATCGGGATTCTCGCCCCGCGCGCCGCTGCCTCCGCGCTCCCGCTGGCGCGCGCCAGCCTCGGTCCATTCCGCCCGCTGCTGGGCATCATGGCGCCGGCCGACCGCCTGGCTCAGGCCACCGTCCCCGCGCGGGGCCCACAGCCCGGCGTACTCGGCGCGGCGCAACGCGACATGCTGCTGGGCGTGTTCTCCCTCGCCGACACGACCGTCGAAGACATCATGACCCCACGGCTCGACATCATCGCGCTGGAAGCCACCCAGCCGTGGCATGCGGTCGTCGACGTCGTCCGTCAAAGCGAGCATTCCCGCCTGCCAGTGTTCCGGGCGGGGCTCGACGACATCGCCGGCATTCTGTACGCGAAGGATATCGCTCCCGTGCTGACCGGGACGTCGGCCCCCCCGGCGACGTGGCACGATCTGGTCCGGCCGGTGCCGTTCATTCCCGAATCCAAATCGCTCTCGGCCCAGCTCCGCGACTTCCAGCGGGGCGGCGCGCATATCGCGATCGTGGTGGACGAGTTCGGCGGGACGTCGGGGGTGGTGACGCTCGAGGACGTGCTCGAGGAGATCGTGGGCGAGATCCACGATGAGTACGACACGGACGAGGAACCCGCGATCGAGCGTGAGGGAAACGACCGGTTCTGGGTCGACGGACGGGTGACCCTGGACGATCTCTCCGCGACGCTCGCCGGAGCGTTCGAGCACGAGGAAGTGAGTACGGTGGGCGGTCTGATCTACTCGGAGCTCGGACGTGTTCCGCGACCCGGCGAGGAGCTGCGTCTGGGAGGCTTCCGGGT
>JBFGDF010000126.1:0-9165 GCA_041580775.1 Gemmatimonadales bacterium | reverse complement strand
TGCTACATCGTCCATCCGTCCGACACGGCCCCGGCGCTGGTGGCGCTCGACGCGACGGTGCAGATCGCCGGTCGCGGCGGGACGCGCCGCGTGCCCGTGGTGCGGTTCCACGTCTCCCCGCGGGACGACATTCGGCGGGAGACGGTGCTCGAGGCCGGCGAGATCGTGACGGCCGTCGACCTTCCGGCGGCCCCGCGCGGGTTGCGCAGCTCGTACCGCAAGGTGCGCGCGCGCGGCTCGTGGGACTTTGCGCTCGCGGGCGTGGCGCTGGCCCTGCAATTTGACGGGGCGACCGTACGCGCCGGCCGCGTGGTGTTGAGCGGGGCGGCGCCAGTCCCGTGGCGCGCCGAGGCCGTCGAGCGCGTCATCATCGGGAACGCCCTCACGCCCGAGGTGGCGGCACGCGCCGGCGATGCGGCAGTGGAAGGCGCGCAGCCGCTCAAGCGGAACGGCTACAAGGTGCCGCTGTTCCGCAACGTCGTGCGGGAGGCGTTGCTGGCGTTGGCGTAGCGTCGGTGGCCCGGGCGGTGGAGGACTGGGGCGGCTACCCCTTGGGCCGGATCATCTCCTGAAACGGCGGGTAGTCGGCGAGCGACTCGAAGTCGCCATCCCGGTGGAGCCACTCGCCGTAGCCCCAGTCGACCCCTTGCTCGATGGCCCGTCGCAGCAAGGCGACCGCTCGGGCGGACTCCCCGAGCAGCGCGGCGATTCTGGCACGCTCACGCAGGTGATCCCGTTCCCTGGCCGGATGCGGGAATGATCGGAGCGCGTCACTGATTCGCATCGCTTCCGCCCGATCCCCACGCAGCGCGGCGAGCCTCCCCTGCAGGGCGAGATATCGCGTGTCCTCCGGCGACCGCTCGGCCAGTTCCTCCACCAGCCGTCGCGCCTCATCCCACCGACCTGCGCGGTACAGCCACGATGCCAGCTCCGCTCGCAGATGCTCCTTGGCTTGTGTCTGCGCACGCACCCACGCAACGGCCTCGTCGACGAGGTCCTCGGCCAGCGCAGGATGGCCGTGGACCCGAAGTTCATCGGCTACGGTGGCCAGCGCACCGCCGAAGGTCACACCCAAGGGCACGGGACGGGTTCCGGCGGGCAGTGCGCGCATGGCCGCGACCGTGGCGGCGACCTCGTTCAGTCTGCCGAGCGCCGCCAGGGCACGGCCATGCACGCTGAGGATCCACAGATCTTTGGGAAACCGCTGCACGCCCTGCCGGGTGATGTCGAGCTCCCCTTCGTAGTCTCCAAGCACGTGGTACGCCGCGCTGAGGCGAAACCAGTATTGGGCCCAATGCCGAGTCATCCCTCGGTCGGGGTCGAGTTCCCCCAGGAGCTGGATCGCCTCACGGGGCCGATTGATGGCGAGGGCGATGCTGGCGACCTCGCGCCGAGCGTCGTCGGAGTCTGGGGCCGCCCGCGCCATGCACCGCGCAGCGGCATACGCCGCCCCGAGGTTTCGCCGCGGTCCCAATGCCCCCACGAGATCCAGTCGGCAGCGCTCGTATCGGCTCAGCTGGTCGCGCGCCTCGACGACCACCGCCAGGAGGGAGCCCGCCTTGGCGTAGTCATCCCCCCTCACCATGTAGCTCTGTGCCGCCCACAGCCTCGCGCGGTGGAACGTGGGGTCGACGGCCACGGCGCGCTCAAAGTGGCGTCCCGCCTCGATCCGCTCGTACCGCAGATAGGCCTCGAGACCCTCGGTGTACGCCTCGTAGGCCGCGTACACCTTCGGTTGCGGCACGGTCGCTTCCCAGAACGCGAGATCGCGATCCAGGAGCGGCGCCAGCGCCGCCGTCACCTCCTGCCCAACGCGAGCGACGAGCTCACGACGCGCACTGACGGCACTGACCAGGGGGCCGACCGTAGCCAGAAGCCTGTTTTCCCGCGCGTCGGAAATCCAGACCTGGACGTGAACGGAATCGCCGGCGGCATAGTAGCTGCCGGACACGATCGTGCCGGCTTGCAGCTCATCCGCCAACGCCAGGATGTCCCCTGCGACCGCCCCGGCCGCAGCCACGTTCTGCGACGCGGCCAGCACCGTCAGGGGATCCACCACCTCCGCGAACCCAGCCTCAGAGAGCGCGTGAATGACATGCTCCTGTGCCATCCGACTGAGCGCTGCGGATTCCGCCGACCCGCGATGATCGGCAAACGGGACGACGAGCACGCGATGGGGATCGAAGACTCCCCGACCCTCGCGAGGGAGCAGCAGGGCGGTTCCGAGCACCGCGAGAATGACGACGGCAACCGCAGCGCTCGCCCACCGCTTTCTGCTCGCCCGCACGACCGTCCCGACCGGTAACCCGTCTGCCGGCTTCAGGTCAGCGCGGGGCGCGATCGCCTTACCGAACTCCGTCAGTGATTCGAACCGGTCCGCGGGGGCTTTCGCGAGGCTGCGCTCCAGCGCCGTCGCCACCCAGGCGGGCACCGCTGGCCGCATCGCGATCACGCTCGGCACCGTTGCCGAGCGATGCTGCTGGACCAGACTCTCCTCCGTGGACCCCGCGAACGGCGGCACGGCCGCAAGCATCTCGTAGAGCACGCAGCCGAGCGAGTATTGATCGGAGCGGCCGTCGAGGTCCGTGGACCCCGTCGCCTGCTCGGGACTCTTGTACACGGGCGTACCGACCTCGACGAGGCGGTCGACGAGCCCGGCTTCTCCCGCCCGTGCCACAGCCCCCGCCACGCCAAAATCGGCGACGACCGCGTGCCCGGCTTCGAGGAGGATGTTCTCGGGCTTGATGTCCCGGTGCAGGACCCCGTGCGCGTGCGCGAACCCCAGGGCATCGGCCACTTCACGGGCGATCGAGAGTGCGTCGTCGATCGAGAGTGGTCCCTCCCGCGTCAATCGCTCGCGCAGCGATTCCCCCTCGACGTACGGCATCACGTAATACAGCACACCGTCCGCTTCTCCCGAGTCCAAGAGCGGGAGAATGAGCGGATGATTCAGGGTGGCGCTGACCGTGATCTCCCGGAGGAACAGCTCGGCGCCGAGTGCCCCGGCCAACTCCGGCCGGAGGACCTTGACCGCGACTGCATTCCCGTGCCGCAGGTCGCGCGCGAGGTAGACCGTCGCCAGCCCGCCGCTGCTGAGCTCGCGCTCGATGGCGTACCGCCGCCCCAGGGCCAGCGTCACACGGACGAGCGGGTCTGTGGCGATCTCGGCATGTGGCAGCGGGCGCGTCCGCAGGTGCTCGGCGTAGGCGGCCGTATCGGGCGACGGCTCGGCGTGCAGATCGACCGTGAGCTTCGCCGCGTGACGGGCCGCTTGCTCGAGCGCGCCGGCACGGTCCCCGACAGCGTCCAGCGCCTCCATCAGGCGCAGCCTGACGTGCGTGCTGTACGGATCGTGCTCCGCCAGTCGATACCGCCACGCAATCTCCTGCTGCCGCTCTCCCCTCCTCCGGCACGCCTCGGCCAGGTGCTCGAGGGCCGTGGCATACGAGCGCGCCAGTCTGTCGCGCTCGGCATCGATCCACTGCTCGAACGCCACGCTCGCTCCGGCGCTGAACCCGGCGAGCAGCGGCCCTCGGTACAAGGCCACGGCTTTCTCGAAGTGTCCCGCTTCCATCGCGCGGCGAAATGCCCACACGTCGCACGACACGACCGCGGTGTTCAGGGCCACCTCGTTCATACCTCGTGCTGTGACTGCGGCGTTGCCGAGGACTTGACGGAGGAAGTGCAGCGCCTGGTTCAGGGCGTGACGGGCATGCGTGGGATCAGCGTCGGGCCAGAACAGGCCCATCAGGACGTGGCGCGGGTGATGTCCGTGGGGCAGCGCCGCCGCGAGATACGCCAGCAGGGCAAACCGTTTGGGCTGACGGAGCAGCGCCCCCAGCGCCCGCCCGTCCTCATCCCTGGCGTCCTCCGAGCCCAACAGAAGGACGGTAACCACAAACCACCCACCGCCCGGAACTACCCGACCTCGCCCGGTGACCGCGAGATGACCGCCAGGTCAGTGCCGGATGTCAGGCCTGAGGTACTCTATCGAGCAAGGTACGACCCACCGCCCTGCAGCGCTACGAGAATCCTGAGCGGTTCGGTCGCCAAAGCCGCTAGCAGTCGTCACCGCACCTTGGCTCAGGAGACACTATGCGACGGATCATCGGACTCATTCTGGGGGTCGCGATCGCCGGCGTGATGGCGTGCTCGGACGATCCAAACATCGTCGATCCCTGCGAAAACGCGGGCTGCAGCCAGTTCCAGGTGGACGGCGCCGCGGTCTTCTCCGAGAACTGCGGCGGGTGCCACGGCCTCGACCGGCCATTCGCCGCGGACATTCCCACGCGCCACGCGGCGTGGGTGCTCGTGCGGGACATGAAGAACAACGGCCTCGCGCTTTCCCAGGTCGAGCACGCGGCCGTCGTCGATTACCTGTGCGAGCAACACAGCGAGTGCCGTAGCCGGTAGTTGCAGCGCGCGACGAGCACGTGATCATTGGGCCGCGCCCGCCCGACGCGGCGGCCGGCGCCGGGACGCCTTCGTGGCCACGGGCGGACGCGCGGGGTGTGGGACCCGCAGGGGAGGAGGGCGTCGTGCCTCGGGGGCGCCCTTCAGGCAGACGGGTTCGCGCAGCCCGACGGGCAGCAGATCCGACCGCTCGGGGAGATCACTCGTTGAGCAGCATCCCCATCCGCGCGGCCACCTGCTGGTCGTAGATGGCGCGGAAATCCACGATGTCCTGCGCCAGCGGGACGATGCGGACGAACTCGGTGCGGCGCGCGGGCCACTCGTCCAGCAGTGCCTTCCCGATGACCGAGCCACAGTGGAACACGTGCTCCCGCAGCAGCCGGAGCACGAGCTGCTCGTCCGCGGGCGCCACCGGCTCGGCGCGCACGTAGTCGGTGTTGAGCCGCTGCCGCCAGGTCGAGGACTGCGGCAGCAGATAGGCGACGCCGCCCGTCATGCCCGCGCCGAAGTTCCGCCCGACGTCGCCGAGCACGATCACCGTGCCGCGCGTCATGTACTCGCAGCCGTGGTCGCCTACGCCTTCCACGACCGCCGCGGCCCCGCTGTTGCGCACCGCGAACCGCTCGCCGGCGCGCCCGGCGACCAGCAGCATGCCCGCGGTCGCGCCGTACAGCGCGACGTTCCCGATCACGGTATGGGCGAGTCCGCGCTCGCGGATCCCGCGGGGCATGCGAATCGTGATGAGCCCGCCACTCATCCCCTTGCCGACGTAGTCGTTGGCCAGCCCGCGCAGGCGCAGCTCCACGCCGTCGATCAAGAACGCACCCAGGCTCTGGCCGGCCACGCCGAAGAGCCGGAGCTGAATCCGGCCGCGGAAGCCACCAGCCCCATGCAGCAGCGCCAACTCGCCGCACAGCCGGGCGCCGACCGTGCGATCCGTGTTGCGCACGGGGCGGTGCAGCACGGCGTGGCCGTGCGTGAGGATCTGGGGACGGAGCTCCTCGATCACCTCTTCGTCCAGCGTCGGCGCACGCGGGCGTGACGACACCTCGCCCCGCGCCTCCGGCACCGGCAGGCCACCGGGCGCTCCCCGGTTGAGGATCGGCGTCAAGTCGAGTGCGCTCGGCCGCTCGGCGCGCGGCGCGGCCTCGCGCAGCCGATCGGTACGCCCGACTGAGGCCTGGAGCTGCCGGAACCCCAGCGCCGCCAGCAGCGACCGGACCTCTTCCGCCACCGACCGGAGGTACGTCGCCAGGTGTTCCGGGTTGCCCTTGAACTTGGGCCACAGCGCCGGGTCCTGGGTGGCGATGCCCGCCGGGCACGTGTTCCGGTGGCACTGCCGGGCCATGATGCAGCCGAGCGCCACCAGCGCGGCCGTCCCGAAATCGAACTCTTCGGCGCCGAGCAGGGCCGCGACCAGAATGTCGCGCGCGTCCTGGATGCCGCCGTCCACGCGCACCCGCGCGCGGGCGCGCAGGCCGGCGGCGGTAAGCGCCTGGTGGACTTCGGCGAGGCCGAGCTCCCACGGCATGCCGGTGTGCTTGAGCGAGCCCAACGGGCTGGCGCCGGTGCCGCCGTCCCCGCCCGACACCAGCACCACCGCCGCGCCGGCCTTGACCACGCCACAGGCGATGGTGCCGATGCCGGGCTGTGCGACCAGCTTGACCGAGACCTTGCAGCGGGGATTGACCTGTTCGAGATCCCAGATGAGCTGCGCCAGATCCTCGATGCTGTAGATGTCGTGATGCGGCGGCGGCGAGATGAGTGGCACGCCCGGCGTGGTGGAGCGGGCGCTGGCGATCTGCAAGGTGACCTTGTGCCCGGGGAGCTGGCCGCCCTCTCCGGGCTTGGCCCCCTGCGCCATCTTGATCTGGAGCTCGCGCGCGGCCGCCACGTAGCCCGTGGTCACGCCAAAGCGGGCGCTCGCCACCTGTTTGATGTAGCAGTTGGCGCCGCGATCGCGCGCCTCGGGGGCGTAGCGGTCAGCGGGCTCACCGCCCTCGCCGCTGCTACTCCGTCCGCCCACGAGATGAAACCCGCGCGCGAGCACGCGATGGGATTCATCCGAGATCGCGCCGAACGAGATGGCGCCGGAGCCGAAGCGGCGCAGGATCCCGTCGATCGGCTCGACCTCCTCCACGGGTACCGGCTCCCGCGTGTCGAACGCGAGCAGGTGGCGCAGGTGCACGGGCGCGGCCCCATCGGCCGACGGCGCCGCCTCGCCCGCGGCGCGCCGCTGGATGTGACGCACGCGGTCGGGTGAGAACCCGTGCAGCTCCCCGCTCTTTCGGAACTTGTACTGCCCGAGGTCCGGGAGCGCGGGGTCCCCGGCAGCGAACGCGCGGTCGCTGCGCTCCAGCGCCGCCCGCCGAATCTCGTCGAGGCCGGTCCCCCCGAGGCGACCCCCGATGGACGGGAAGTAGCGCGCGAGCAGCGCTTCCGAGAGGCCCAGGGCGTGGAGGTTCATCGAGCCGTGGTAACTGTTCAGCGTCGAGATCCCCATCTTGGCCATGATCTTGAGCAGCCCGCGCTCGAGCGCGTCGCGGTAGCGGGCCAGCGCGTCCGGCCAGTTGGACTGCTCGGCGTCGTGCTCGCGGATCAGCTCGTACGCCCGGTACGGATAGACGGCGCTGGCGCCGACCGCGATCAGGCAGGCGACGTGGTGATCGCTGGCCACGTCACCGGCCAGGCAGACCAGGGAGGCCGCACTCCGGCTGCGCTGCTCGATCAGATGGTGGTGCACCGCCGATACGACCAGCAGCATCGGGATCGGCACGAGGCCCTCGTCGAGGTTCTCGTGGCTCAGGAAGACGATGCGGCAGTGCCGCTCCACCGCTTCGGCGGCGCTGCGGCAGATCGACTCGAGCCGCACGTCGAACGGCTCGTCGCGTGACGCGTGGCAGGACACGGTGCCGTGCGGGAACCAGTCGTGCGCCCGCTGGAGCCAGCGCACCTCGCGCGGCGACAGCACCGGGCCGGCGATGCGGATGGCGCGGCTCGGGGTCGGCGCGGACGACAGCAGGTTGTCTTCCGTCCCGAGATACTTGTAGAGCCCGGTCACGGCCGCTTCGCGGATGGGATCGATGGGCGGGTTCGTCACCTGGGCGAACGCCTGCTTGAAGTAGTCGTACAGACGGCGGTCACTGCGCGACAGCACGGCCGGCGGCGTGTCGTCGCCCATCGACCCCATCGGCTCGCGGCCGCTCTGGCTCATCGGCACGAGGAGCTTCGTGACCTCCTCCTGGTGCCAGCCGAACGCGACGCGCAGCCGCCGGTCGAACCCATCCGGCGGCAGGGCAAAATCGCCGAACTCCACGTCCGGCCCGCCCCGCTCGAGCTCCGCGAAATGCCGCACCAGATCGCCGTACGGCGCCGCGCGCGCCACCATCGTCTTGATCTCGGCATCGCCCAGCACGCCGCTTCCGTTGAGCCGCACCGCGAAGATCTCGCCGGGCCCCATGTGGCGGTTGTGGACGAGGTTCTCCTCCTCCACGTCCACGACGCCGGCTTCGGAGGCCATGATGACCAGGCCGTCCGCGGTCAGCGTGTAGCGCAGCGGCCGGAGCGCGTTGCGGTCGAGCTTGGCGCCCACCACTTCTCCGTCCGTGAACACCAGGGCGGCGGGGCCGTCCCACGGCTCCATCAGGTTCTCGTGGTAGACGAAGAAGTCGCGCAGCTCCACCGGGACGTCGGGAATGCCGTCGTAGGGATCCGGGACCATCAGCATCAGGCTGTGGCACAGCTCGCGCCCGCTCCGCGCGAGGAACTCGAGCACGTGGTCGAAGCTCGCCGAGTCGCTCACTGCGTGGCTCGTGATCGGGAGCAGCGTGGCGAGGTCCTCTCCCCAGAACGGGGCGCGCATCTCACGCTCGCGCGCGCGCATCCAGAGCCGGTTCCCCCGGATGGTGTTGATCTCCCCGTTGTGCGCCACCAGGCGGAACGGTTGGGCGAGCGCCCAGGACGGCAGGGTGTTGGTGGCGAAGCGGTGGTGGAAGACCGCTACCCGGGCCACCCAGCGCTCGTCCTGGAGGTCGGGATAGAACCGCTCGAGCTGCCGCGGCGTGAGGAGACCCTTGTAGACGATCGTCTTGGACGAGAGGGAGCAGAGGTAGGTCCCGCTCTCGCTCTCGAACTCACGCTCGATGGCGCGGCGCAGAAGGTAGAGCTCGGACTCCACCGGCCGTGCCCCACCCGCGGGACAGGCCAGGAAGTACTGCCTCACCGCGGGCATGCAGGAGCGGGCGACCTCGCCCAGTGCCTCCGGGCACACCGGGACGGCACGCCGGCCCAGGTAGCGCATGCCGCGCCGTTCCGCCGCCTCGGCGATCACACGCTCGAGCGTCGACTCCCCGCCGGCGGGCGTGAACGCCATGGCCACCGCCAGCACGTCGCCGTCGAAGAGCGACGCCTTGACGTCCCGCTCGAGCATATCGCGGAACAGGTCGCGGGGCAGATCGGTCATCAGACCCGCTCCGTCCCCGGTCTGATCGTCGGCGGCCTTGGCGCCGCGGTGCACCAGACGGTGGAGGGCCCCGATCGCCGAAATCACCACCCGGCGGGACGGGCGGCCCGAGGACTCGGCCACGAAGCCCGTGCCGCAGGCCGAGTGGCCGGTCTCGTCGACCAACGGGAACCGCGACCGGTCATCGTGCACTCGCGGCCCTCCCTTTCCCGCTGGCTGGCGTCTCGATGTGTGGGTCCCTGTCGTCGGCCCCCGTCGGCCCCTGCGGCGAATATGACGAGTGGAGGGGC
>JBFGDF010000125.1:0-9173 GCA_041580775.1 Gemmatimonadales bacterium | reverse complement strand
TGCAGCTCGGGCTCGTGCAGCGCGTCGTGCCCGATGGGGACGTGGACGAGGCTGCGCTCCTGCTCGCCGGCCTGGTTGCGCGACACAGCCGGGCCGCCCTGGTCTGCGCCAAGCGCGCGCTCGCGGGCACGGGGTCGGATTTGGCGCTGGATGCCGCCCAGCGGGTGTACCTGGCCGACCTGATGCGGTCGACGGATGCGGTGGAGGGACTGCGCGCGTTCCTCGAGAAGCGGACGCCGGCCTGGAGACACGCGTGACGGCAAGGGGGGCGGTGTTCCCGGAGTGGCGGGCAGCGCCGGTGGACGGCGTCATCGCGGCCTGTCGTGACCTCCTCGAGGATCAGTCGTTCCCGACGGTGCGACGGTGGCGCGAGGCGGGTGGCAAGGTGGTCGGGCATTTCCAGGTGTACTTCCCCGAGGAAATCGCGCATGCGGCGGGACTCTTGCCGTTCAAGGTGCGCGGAGCGCCGGTCGAGCCGATGCAGGCCGACTCCCGGTTCGGGTCCTACCTCTGCTCGATCCTAAAGACGTCGCTGGAACTGGCCCTGAGCGGCCGGGTCGAGCTCGAGCTGTTCGTCACCCATCCCATCTGCGACGCGGCCCGCAATCTCGCCGCGGTCTGGGGACGCAACGTCTCCTATCCCTGCGAGATTCTCTACCTGCCCCAGAACCCCAACTCGGCGCACAGCGTCGCGTATCTGCGCGGGGAGTACGACCGGCTCCGCCAGCGGATCGAGTCCGTCGGCGGCCGTCCCGTGACGACGGCCGCGCTCCGCGAAGCGCTCGCCGTGTTCAACACGAATCGGGCGCTGCTGCGCGACCTCTACGCGCTGCGCCGCGACGTCCCGTGGCAGGTGGCACCGGAAGAGGCCTACGTCCTCATGGCAGTGGGCGGACTGATGCCGCGGGAGGAGCACAACGCGCTGCTCGCCCACGCGCTGCCACAGCTGCGCGCGCGGGACGGGCACCGCCGGGACAAGATCCGTGTGGTGCTCGAGGGCGGCTTCTGCGAGCAGCCCCCGCTCGATCTGCTCCAGGCGATCGGGCGTTCCTGCTACGTCGTGGACGACGACCTGCTGATCGGCCTCCGCTGGCTCGTGCAGGACGTGCCGCTGGACGGCGACCCCCTCCACCGGCTGGCGGAAGCGTACGTCGAGCATTCCGCACACAGTCCCGTCCAGCACGATCTCCGCAAACCCAAGGAGCGGATGCTGCTCGAGCGGGTCGAACAGGCCGGCGCCCAGGCCGCGATTCTCCTCGCGGCCAAGATGTGCGAGCCCGGGCTGGAGGAGCAGGTGGTCAACACGCGGGCACTCGACGGCGTCGGTCTGCCGTACTTCGTGAGCGAGTTCGAGGAGAACATGACGAGTTTCGAACAGCTGGAGATCCAGCTCGAGACGTTCGTCGAGAATCTGCTGTTCGACTGAGGAGTCGACCGTGACGGACACCGACACCATCGTGGGACGCGGCAATCGCGACGGCGCGCAGCTGTTCCGCACGTGGTTCGAAGGTCTCACCGCTGCCGCGGAGCAGGGGCAGCCCGCCGCGTATGTGTTCGTCATGGGAAGTCTCGCCGAGCTGCTCCGCGTGTTCGACTTCCCGATCGTCTTTCCGGAGATCAACTCGCTCCAGACCGCGGTGCGGCGTGTGGCGCACGAGTACCTCGACGAGGCGGAGGACTACGGGTACTCGCCCGACATCTGCGGCTACGTGAAGGCGGACGTCGCGGTCCAGCTGCGGGGGGGGCAGCACCCGATGGGGCGGATCCCGCGGCCGGCACTCGCCGTCTACACCAACGCGTGCAACACGTACATCAAGTGGGCGGAGATCTGGGAGCGGATGTACCAGGTTCCCGTGTTCACGCTCGACGTGCCGGGCGCGCGCGCGGACGGCGAGCCGCCCGGGTTGGGGGATCCGCTGCTGGAGAACGACCGCCGCTACGTGCTCGCGCAGCTGCGCGAACTGATCGCGCTGTGCGAGCGGGTGAGCGGGATCCGGTTCGACGTGGATCGCCTCCGGGAGCACCTGGGGCACGCCAACACGATGCAGCGCGGCTGGCAGCGCCTGCTCGAGCTGAACGCGAGCCGCCCGTCCGTCTTCAATGCCCTGTCTGACGGCACGATCTTCCTCGGAGTGGCAAACGGGTTTCGCGGCACTGCGGAGGGCGCGCGCTACTTCGCGGGGCTGGTCGAGGAAATGGAGTACAAGGCGGCGCGCGGCATCGGCACCCTCACGAACGAGCAATATCGCCTGCTGTTCGTCGGCGTGCCGTGCTATCCCATTTTCCGCCGGTTCAACGAACTGTTCACCGAATGGGGCGGCACGTTCGTCAACTCCACGTACCTGTGGTTTGCGTCCGGTGGTGCCAACCTCGGCTTCCAGTACGATCTGGACCGGCCGGTCGAGAGCTTGGCGGACGGGCTCCTGCTGGGCGTCCGGGACGCAATGAGCAGCATGTTCTTCCAGACGCGCATCCTCGACGAGATGAGTGAGGCCTTTGCGGCCGATGGGGTCGTGTATCACCCCATCAAGAGCTGCCGGACCGTCTCGACGGGACTGGCGGACAGCCGGCGGGCGCTGGCGCAGGTGCGCGACGTCCCCAGCCTGTTCATCGAGTCCGACATGATGGACCGTCGGGTTGTCGCCGAAGCGCAGCTCAAGAACCGGATCGACGCCTTCTTCGAGGGCCTGGCCGCCCGGCGCGACCAGGCGGCCGCGCGTGGCGTGTAAGCGGGAGGAGTCATGGCGTACGCGGCAGGCGTGGACGTGGGGTCGACCCAGACCAAGGCGGTGCTCATTGACGAGGATCGCCGGATCGTGAGCCGCGCGCTCACCGACACCGGCGCCAACGTCATCCAGGCAGCGGAGCGCAGCTATCGGGAGGCGCTCGCGGCGGGGAACCTCCCGGAAGAGGAAGTCGAGTACGTCGTCGGCACCGGGTACGGCCGCTATAAGGTCACGTTCGGCAACACGCAGGTGACCGAGATCAGCTGCCACGGACGCGGCGCGGCGCACATGTTCCCGGCGACGCGGACCGTGATCGACATGGGCGGCCAGGACACCAAGGCCATCCGGGTCTCGGCCGCGGGCGAGATCCAGGACTTCTGCATGAACGACAAGTGCGCGGCCGGCACGGGCCGGTTCTTGGGTGCCGCGTCCAGTGCGCTCGACATCCCCCTGCCCGACCTGGGCCCCACCGCGCTGCGGGGCGACCGCCCGGTGAAGATCAGCACGACCTGCACCGTGTTTGCGGAATCCGAGGTGCTGTCGTGGCTGGGCAAGGGCAAGCGGATCGAGGACATTCTCCTCGGCGTGCACCAGTCCATCGCCGCGCGATCGGCCGGGCTGCTGCGCCGGGTGGGCGTCGAGGACGAAGTCACCTTCACCGGCGGTGTGGCGCGGAACGTCGCGATGATCGCCGCGCTGGAGGACCGCATCGGCACTCGCGTCAACGTGAGCGAGGAATCCCACTACATGGGGGCGCTCGGGGCGGCGCTGTTCGCACTCGACCGCATCCTCGCCAGCCGGGCGCCCGCCCGATCCTCGCGGGAGGACGCATGAGCTACAGCGCCGGCGTCGACGTCGGATCGACCTACACCAAGGCGGTCGTGCTGGACGAGGCGCGCACCATCGTGGGCCGCGCCGTGCTGCCGACCGGGTTCAAGCTCACGCAGGCGGCCGAGCAGGCCCTGGCGCAGGCGTTCGCGGAGGCCGGGTGTACGCGGGAGTCGGTCGGCTACCTCATCGCGACGGGCTTCGGGCGCCATCAGGTCCCTGCGGCGGACACGCACGTCACCGATCTCACCGCGAGCGCGCGCGGCGCCGCCTTCCTGTTCCCCGGCACCCGGACGGTGCTCGACGTGGGAGGGCAGACCATGAAGGCGAGCCGCGTGGGCGAGGACGCCAAGGTCCGGTCGTTCCGTCTGAACGACAAGTGCGCCGCCGGAACCGGCGCGTTCCTCGAGAAGACGGCGCGCTACATGGGCTACACCACGAGCGAAATCGGCCCACTCGTCGCAACGTCCAAACACGCGGTCCCGATTTCCGGCGTGTGTGCGGTGTTCGCGGAGTCCGAGGTGATCAATCAGCTGTCCGAGGGCGCGGCTCCGGCGGACATCATGCACGGCGCCATCGCGTCGTTGGTGGGGCGCTCCGTGCAGCTCATGAAGCGCGTGCAAATGGAGCCGGAGTTCACGCTCATCGGCGGCATCATGCGCTTCACACGCATGGTGGACGTGGTGCGGCAGGAAGTGGGCGGACAGGTGAATGTCCCGCCGGATGAGCTCGTGCAGTTCGTACCGGCGCTCGGCGCGGCCATCCTGGGCCGCCGTCGGCTCGCCAAGCTGGCGGAGACCGGCGCATGACGACGCCGGATGCCGCCCACCGGGCCGACGCGCTCCGGAGCATCGTTGAGGCGGAGGCGCGCCGGGTGCTGTCCGACGCGGAGCTCCGGCCCGACCCGCAGCGCGTGGCCGACGGCTGGGAACGACGCTTCGTGACCGATGCGCACCGCGTCGACGAGGTGATGGCCCTCTACCAGTCGCTCGGCTTCGAGGTCTGTGCCGACCCCCTGCGGCCCGACGAGCTGGGCCCCGGCTGCGACGACTGCGCGCTGGTCGCGGTGCTGCGGTTCCGCACGATCTACACCCGCAAACGACTGGAGTGAGGATGACGGGTCCGGGAGGCGTATCATGAAAGCCGCCGTGTTCCATGCGCCGCATCGCCCGCTCGAGGTGACCGACGTACCGACGCCGACCCCGGGGGAGGGCGAGGTGCTCCTCAAGGTCGCCGCGTGCGGGATATGTCACACCGACCTGCACTATCTCGATCACGGCGTCAAGACGTTCAAGACGCCCCCGCTGATTCTGGGGCATGAGATCTCGGGCACCATCGCGGCGCTGGGTTCCGGGGTAAAGGGGTGGGCCGAGGGTGACGCGACCCTGGTGCCGGCCGTGTTGTCGTGCGGCCACTGCCACTACTGCCGGGCCGGGCGCGAGAACTTGTGCGAACAGCTCGTGATGCTGGGTAACAATGTGGACGGGGGGTACGCGGAATTCGTGGCCGTCCGGGCGAGCGAGCTGATCCGCGTGCCGGAGGGCATTCCGCTCGAGCGCGCGTGCGTGATTGCGGATGCCGTTTCCACGCCCTACCACGCGGTAAAGAACCGCGGCCGGGTGCGGCCGGGCGACGCCGTAGTGGTCGTGGGCTGTGGCGGCGTTGGGCTCAACGTCGTGCAGTGCGCCGCGATCGCGGGTGGCCGCGTCGTCGCCCTCGACCTGAATGACGCCCGCCTCGCCATCGCGCGCGAGCTCGGTGCCGCTGCGACCCTCAATCCCCAGACGGTGGAGCGACCCGACCGCGCGGTGCGCGAGCTCACGGGCGGCGGCGCGGACGTGGCCTTCGAGGTGGTCGGCTCGCCGACCACGGTCCGGCTCGGCTTCTCCCTGCTCCGCAAGGGCGGCAGACTCTGCGTGGTCGGCTACTGCGCCGAGGAGGTGCCTCTCTCACTCGCCCGCATCATGTACTACGAGCAGGAGGTCGTGGGCAGTCTCGGGTGCGGGGCGGGCACCTATCCCGAGATCCTCCGCCTCGTCGAGGCGGGCCGCATCCGTCTGGAGCCGATCGTGAGCGGCATGGTGCCGCTCGCGGACATCAACGCCGGCTTCGATCGCCTGCGGCGCGGTGAAGGCGTCCGGTGGGCGGTGACGCCGTGAGGGAGACCCGGGCGCTAGGCGCCGGGTAACCGGCGGATGTAGGCGCTGTGGGAATAGCACCACGCCCATTGCTCGCCGGGTTCGACGGATTGGATGATGGGGTGGTGGGTCTCCTCCCAGTGCCGGCGCGCGTGGTGGTTGGGTGACGCATCACAGCACGCGACATGTCCGCACGTCAGACAGACACGCAGATGGCGCCAATGGCCGCCGATCTGGAGGCAGTCCTCGCAGCCACTCACCGATTCCGGGTGCGCGCTGACGCGGACCTCCGTGATGTGCGTGCAGGTCTCCATCGAATCCATGATCCCTCCCGACGGCTGCCCGCGCCGACGTCGTGTCACATCCCGGCGGGCGTGCCAGACGGCCGCGGCGCGGTGCGCCAGGCGGCGCGCAGCCGCTCGATCTGGCGGAAATGTCGCTCGGCGTGGCGCACCACGATGACGAAGCAGTCGCCAAGGTTGAGACAAATGATGCGCGCCACGGGTGAGGTCGTCCGCACCCGGCGCCAGTCGAGCGGGACGGCGGCCTCCATCAGCCGGGCGAGCTCATGCAACGTGCCGGTGAACGCCGCCAGGACGTGCGCGCGCGGCGCCGGGCCCGGCCGGTAGCGGCGCGGGGCCGGAAAGCGACGGCGCGACGCGAACGACCGGACCAGCAGACCGCCGGCGAGTGACGCCCGCCAGTGTCCGGCAAACGCCGTCGTGGGCGTGGTGGTTGGGGTCAGCGCTCGCACACGCACCAGGTAGCTTTCGTTGGCGAGCACGAGGTGCTCGAACACCTCCGCCACGCTCCACCCGCCCGCTGGGGGCCGCCAGCACAGTTCCTCGGGCGTGACGTCCCGCGCGGTTCGATCGGTCCGCGCTACCAACTCGCCGATGGCCCGCGTGAGGTCAGCGCGCAGGCGGTCCTGCGACATCGCAGCCATGCGCTATGCCCCTGCGAGCGTCCGGGTCGTCCGTGCCATCACGGCGGCATGCCCCACAGGGTCGGCGGAGCGAGCTCCACGCTGTTGCCTGCGGGATCGCGCACGTAGAGGGACCGGCCCTCGTTCCAGTCCAGCTCGCGCTCGATGGCCACTCCGTGCCGGCGGAAGTGCTCGCGCCAGCGAGGCAGGTCGCCCGACGCGACGGCGAACGCCACGTGTCCCTGACCCACAGCGCCGTGCGGCGGTGCCTGCTGGTGGTCCTCCCCCGTCGCGTCGGGATCGAATACGAGCAAGACGGTCGAGCCGCAGCGAAACGCGATGCCACGGGTGCCCGCGCGCGAGGCGACCGACAGTCCCATGACACCGGTGTAGAATTGCTCGGCCGCGTCGAGGTCGGTGGCGTAGAGACTGGCCTCGAACAGGCGTGTCGCCCGCGGGTTGCCGTCGCCTTCCGCGGTCGGTGCCGCCGAGGGACCCTCGTCATCGGCCCACTGGATGAAGGGGCGGGGCTTGCGGTGCACGCGTAGCTCGAACACGTCCGGCCGCGCGTAGTGACCGGCCGCGTCGAGTTGAAACCGCGGCCCGATCATCTGCTCCCGGCGGATGTCCGCGTAGAGGATGGTCTCCTGCTCGTGTGCCGGTCCCGCGAGCAGCTTGCCGTCGGGGTCCAAGAGGACGCTGCCGCCGGGATTCACCCAGGCCGTGTCGCCGAGGTATTCGGACTTGAAGGCATAGCGGTCGGGCACATCGCGTGCGTGAACGGCGGAGCAGCAGCCGATGACCACACACCGGCCCTCTTTCGCCACGTGCCGCAGCGTCGAGAGCCACGGCTCGCCGCGGTCCCACGTGGGGGCCACGTAGATCTCGATGCCCCACGCATAGAGCGCGTAGCGCGCGAGGGGCATGTAGTTCTCCCAGCAGATGAGCCCGCCCAGCACGCCGAACGGTTGCGGATACACGGCCAGGTCGCTTCCGTCGCCCTGGGCCCAGACCAGCCGCTCGGCGGCGGTGGGAATCAGCTTGCGGTGCCGGCCGAGCACGGTGCCGTCGGCGCCGATGTAGAGCTGGCTGTTGTAGAGACTCGTGCCGCTGCCTTCGATGTTCCGCTCGTTGATGCCGATCGTCACCGCGACACCGGCCCGCCGCGCCGCGTCACACAACCGCGCCGTCTCGGGACCGGGCACCGCGAGCGACTGCGCGACGAGCTCGGCGTACAGCGGCCGCAGCGTCGCCGTCTTGATCGGGGGGACGTACCAGACCCAGAACGGGTAGCTCGGGATGAAGGCTTCGGGGAAGGCGGCGAGCGCGGCGCCGCCGCGCCCCGCCTCGGCGATGAGGGCGCACGCCTTCGCGACCGTCGCTTCACGGTCAAGGAACACCGGCGCCGCCTGGACGGCGGCGATACGGAACGTCTCGAGCATGCGTCTTGGCCAAGCTACGCCGCGTCCGGGATGATCACAACGCGGTGCAGAGAAGCGCTTTGATTTCGGGGTCCATTCGGGTAGGGAATCGCTGATCGCGCTACGGCTGTGCGACGTGTCGCTGGCGGCGATCCACGGGCCGACGGGCGACGAGCGGTAGTCTGCGCGAACGGCGGCGCGCCGCCGGGGCCGACAGTGCGACGGGTGGAGAGATCCCCTAGCCGGTGCGCTGGATGATCCGACCGAGAACCTCCCGCGCGTAGTCCTTGTCCCACGACGCGACGCTGCGCCGCGCGACCACCTCGACGTCGGTGCGTCCCTCGCGTGCCCTGAGGGTGACGGTGACCTCGAGATCTTCCACCTCTCCCTTGAACTCCCGCTCCGCGCCGCTCTGCGTGCTGCTCTCACCCGTCTGTCGGATACCGAGGTCGCGGAACGTCGCCTGGACGGCGGTCGCCACGCGGTTCAGGTTTGGCTCGAGCGATGCTTCGACGCCGCGCGACGTGACGTGAATGCCGGCGGCGGCGCCGGCGCCCGCCGCCGCGACGATGCACGCCTGGACCGCGATCAGGGCGAGGCCGCCCGCGACCACGGTGGCGACGAGCCGATGGTGAGTGATGGGGACGCGCATGGAGCATCCTGGTGGAGGGCGTCCCCAATGTAATGCCCCCGGAGTCGCTGGTGGAGGCGGCCCCGGGGGCGCACCGGCATGCGGCACGGGTCGTGATCAGTTCCTTACGGCGACGGTCGCGGCACCGGACTTCCCCTCGCTGGTGGCGGTCACGCCGACCGTGTCGGCGGCGATCGGCCTGAACAGCAGATAGTCACCGAACTGGCCGTCGATGCGGAGCACGTTGGGCTTGCTTACCGCCCAGACGATCGTGCGGCCGGACAGTTGCCGTCCCTGCGCGTCGCGCAGGATCGCGCGCACGTACGCCGAGTCGCCCACGGTCAGGGTTTGACTGGCGGGCGTCACGTCGACGGTGGCGACCGGCCCGCCCGGCGGTACGGTGTCGCCCACCGTCACCCACACGGCGTCCGCGAACGCGCCGCTCGCGGCCGAGATCATCGCCGTGCCGTTGGCGATGCCGGTGACGGTGACGGTCTGCGACTT
>JBFGDF010000124.1:0-9261 GCA_041580775.1 Gemmatimonadales bacterium | reverse complement strand
GCGCTTCCCGAAGTCCTATCCGCAGAAGGCGGGCCGGCCGGAGCTGGAGGCGATGGCGGCGGCGATCAGGCGTCTCGTATGACGAGGATCGCGTCGGTCTTCTTGCCGCGCCGCAGCCAGAGGTAGCGGTCCGCCAGCAGCGCGTCGCGGCCCGCCGAGTCGTCCTCGGCGAGCGGCGCCGCGTTCAACGAGATCCCCCGCTGAGCGAGCAGCCGACGCGCTTCGCTCTTCGAATTCACCAGTCCCGAGCGAGTCACGAGCTCCACCGCCGGCATCGGCTCCGCGAGCTGGATCTCGCGGCTCGGGAGTTCCCGCGCCAGCAGCTCCCAGGTCTCCGGGTCCGCCCGCCGGGGATCGAGCTCGCCGAACAGGATCCGGGACGCCTCGACCACCCGGGTGACAGCGTCGGTGCCGTGGACGCGCTCGGTCAACTCGGCTGCGAGCGCGCGGTGCGGCGCCCGCGCGGCGGGGTCGGCGGCGTGGCCCGCCATGACCTCGGCGAGCGCGTCGCGCGCGATGAACGTGAAGATGCGGAGGTACGCCTCCACGTCGCGGTCATCGACGTTGAGCCAGAACTGGTAGAACTTGTAGGGCGACGTGAGCGTGGCGTCGAGCCACACCGCCCCCTCCTCGGTCTTGCCGAACTTCTTACCGCTCGCCGTGGCCACGAGCGGCGCCGCCAGTCCGTGTGCGTCGGCGCCCTCCACGCGCCGGATCAGCTCGGTCCCCGCGGTGATGTTCCCCCACTGGTCGGACCCGCCCAGTTGGAGCTCGCAGCGGTGCGTGCGGTAGAGCTGCAGAAAATCGTACGCCTGGAGCAGCATGTAACTGAACTCGGTGTACGAGATCCCCTCCTCCAGCCGCGCCTTCACCGATTCCTTTTGCAGCATGTAGGAGATCGTGAAGTGCTTGCCGATGTCCCGCAGGAAGGGGACCAGCTCGAGCGGCCGGAGCCACTCGAGGTTGTCGAGCATCACGGCGCGGTGCGCCTTCGCCCGAAAGTCGAGGAACCGCTCGAACTGCGCCCGCTGGCGTTGGGCATGCTCCGCCACTCGGGCGGCATCGAGCAGGGGGCGCTCGCCCCGCTTGCCACTCGGGTCCCCGATGAGGCCGGTGCCGCCGCCCAGCAGCACGATCGGCGTCCCGCCCGCGCGCTGCAGGTGCGCCAGCAGCATCACCGGGACCAGGTTGCCGATCTGAAGGCTCGGGGCGGTGGGGTCGAAGCCCACGTAGCCGGTGATCGGTCCCCGAGCGAGTCGTGCGTCGAGCCCCGGCGTGTGGTCGTGAAGCAGGCCGCGCCACGTGAGCTCCGCAAGCAGTGCGTTCATCTGACAGGTGTCGTCCGTTATCCGCCTTCTGGGTCCTGGGGACGTGGCGCCCTTCAGAGCGCCGTGCGGCCGAGCCCAGGTCGAGCAGCCCGTGACCGTCCCGCGTGAGCGTGAGATCGCCGCGCCGCCGCGAAGGTTACGGAGCGACCAAACGGCTGGCAAGCGAACCCCGCCCTCGCTAGGTTGTACACAGACGCATGCGCCGACCGCGTAATCTCACCAGCGCCGAATATTTCGGCGCGTCCAGCCGGCCCGCCGCCCCGCCCCAGCGGGGCGGGCTGCGTACCCGCCTTGCCGCCTGGTGGACACCCCGGACCCGATACGTCACCGCCTTCGGGAGCCTCGCCGTCGCCGGATTGGGGAGCGGGGTCGTCTGGGGATCCTGGACGCGGGCCTGCGCCGGCGGCGCCTGCCCGTCCATCGCCGTCTTGGAGGCGTACCGGCCCACGCAGGCGCTCAAGGTCTATGCCGCCGACGGCCGGTTGATCCGCGAAGTGGGGGCGGAGCACCGCACCGTGCTCGGCGTGGGCGAGATCGCGCCCGCCGTGCGCGCCGCCTTCGTCGCCGTCGAGGACAAGCGGTTCTATACGCACGGCGGGATCGACTACCGGCGGATTCTCGGCGCGCTCAAAGCCGACATCCTCGCGATGCGCTTCGTGGAAGGCTTCTCGACGATCACCATGCAGCTCGCGCGCAACGTGTGGTCCGACAAGCTGCCCAGTACGAAATCGGTTCGGCGCAAGGTGCGGGAGATGCGCGTCGCCTTGGAGCTCGAGCGCACGTACACCAAGGACCGGATCCTCGAGCTGTACCTCAATCAGATCTACCTGGGCGGCAGCGCCTACGGCGTCGAAGCCGGGGCACGGCGGTACTTCAGCAAGTCCGCCAAGTCGCTGAACCCGGCCGAGGCGGCGCTGCTCGCGGCGATCGCCAACGTGCCGGGGCACTACGACCCGCGGCGGTATCCCGCGCGCGCGCTCCAGCGCCGCAATCTCGTGGTCAACCTCATGCGGGACCAAGGGTACCTGACGGCGGACGAAGCGGAATCCTGGAAGGCCTACCCGCTGGGCGTGTCGTCACGCGAGGATTTCGGGGACGTCGCGCCGTATTTCGTCGAGTGGGTGCGCCAACAGCTCTACGCGCGGTTCGGCAACGACATCTACCAGAAGGGGTTCCGCGTCTACACGACGCTGGACCTCGACATGCAGCTCGCCGCCGAGCGCGCGCTCGAGGAACAGCTGGAGCGGATCGAGAACGAGGAGTACGGCCCGTATCGGCATCCGACGTACCAGCAGTACCTGGACCGCGACGATGCCGAGCCGAAGCACGTGCAGACCGCCTACCTCCAGGGGGCGCTGGTGACCCTCGACGCCGACTCCGGCTACGTCCGCGCGATGGTGGGCGGGCGCGACTTCAATCATTCGGAGTTCAACCGGGCGACACAGGCCGAGCGCCAGGCCGGCTCCACGTTCAAGCCGTTCGTGTATGCCGCCGCGATTCGTGCCGGCCGATCCGCCGCGTACCTCGTCGACGACGCGCCCATCAGTCACATGGTACCGGGTGATACGATGCCGTGGGAGCCGCAGAACTACGAGGGGGATTTCCGCGGCCCCATGACGCTCCGCGACGGGCTCCGGCTCTCGCGCAACCTCATGGCGGCGCGGCTCGGGCTGGAATTGGGCGTCCCGGCCGTGGTCGGTGAAGCGGTGCGCTACGGGCTCTCCACGCGACTCCCCAACTACCCGTCGCTCTCGATCGGCGCCGCGTCGGTGATCCCGCTGGAGATGGTGTCCGCCTATACGGCCTTCGCGACCGAGGGCGTCCAGTCGGCCCCCGTGGGGATCCTCCGGGTGGAAGACGCGCAGGGGAACATCGTCTGGCAGCCGCAGGTACGCCGGGTCCCTGTCATGGACGAGCCGCACATGTGGATCGTCACGAGCATGCTGCAGGACGTCGTTGACCGGGGGACCGCCCAGGGCGCCGTGCGGATCCGGGGCAAGTTCGCGCATCCGGCAGGTGGTAAGACGGGCACCACGAACGATGGATCCGACGTGTGGTTCATCGGGTTCACGTCAGAGCTCGTCACCGGCATCTGGATCGGCCTCGACACCCCGCAGAAGATCAAGGCAAACGCGGCTGGCGGCGTGCTCGCCGCGCCGGCGTGGGTGCAGCTCATGAACGAAGTCTACGAGCGCCGCCCCGCCCCGGCTGGCTGGCAGCGACCCGACGATCTGATCACCCGAGAGATCGACAACGCGACGGGCTACCGTGCCACCAATTTCTGCCCCCGCTCCGTACGCTACTTCGAGTGGTTCATCCCGGGCACCGAGCCTCGCGAATTCTGCCCGGTCCATAATCCGCTGAACCGCATCATCTCCGGGGTTACCACCACCGAGCGCCCCCGTCCAGGGGATCCGCACTGAGCCCACGGGCGGGCGCGCCCGCCGCCGGTCGCCCCCGGCGGCTTTCCGCGGCGCTCCTCTGGCCCGTCACCGCTCCTCCGATCCGGCACGGCGCGCTCTTGATCGACGCCGCCGGGCGGATCGCCGCCCTGGGGCCCGATGCCGAGGTCCCGCGTCCGCCCGACGCCGACGTCGTCACGTACCCGGACGGCGCGGTCCTCCCGGGGCTCGTGAACGCCCACACGCATCTCGAGCTCACCGCGCTGCGCGGACGCGCGCCGGAGGACGACTTCTTCGAGTGGATCCAGCACGTGCGTCGGCTCAAGGACAGCGTCGACGCCGCGGCGTACCGCCGCGCGGCCGTCGAGGGCCTCCGGGAGGCGTAGCGCCACGGCACCACCACCGTCGCCGATACGGGCACGAGCGGCGCGGCCGCCCACGCCATAGCCGAACTCGGCGGACGAGGGATCTACTATCACGAGGTGATCGCCCCTGACCCTGCCGGGGCCGACGTTGCGCTCGACGCGCTCACCGCGTTCTTGGACGGGGTCCCCTCGGCGACCGGCCTGCGCTGTGGCGTCTCGCCCCACGCGCCCTACACGGTGAGTCCGGGGCTGATCCAACGCGCCGTGGCGCTGGCGCGCGACGCGGGGGTCCCGCTCGCGATGCATATCGCCGAGTCTCCGGCGGAGTCGAGCTTCGTTACGGCTCACACCGGCCCGTTCGCCGAGGATTGGCGGGCGCGCGGCCTCCCGTTGCCGCCTCAATGCCGTTCGCCGGTCGCATATCTGGAGACGTTGGGGGTCTTGGGGTCCGACCTCCTCGCGATCCACGCGGCCCAGGTCGATCGGGAGGACATCGCCGCACTGCGCCGCGCCGGCGCCGCCGTCGCCGTGTGCCCCCGCTCGAACCGCCGGCACGGTCACGGCGACCCGCCCCTCGCCGCCCTCCTGCGCGCGGGGCTCCGAGTGGGCCTCGGCAGCGACTCGGTCGCGAGCGTGGGTACGATGGATCTGCTGGCGGAGGCGCGGGCCGCTCGCGAGCTGACGGGGATGGGTCCCGAAGCGGCACTTGGCCTGGCGACCCTCGGCGGGGCCGCCGTCCTCCACATGGAGCACGAGATCGGCTCGCTCGAGGCGGGCAAGTGGGCCGACCTCTGCGTCTTCCGGGGCCTCGCCGAGGCCGGCGCGGAGCTCGCCGAGGCCGTGCTCGACGCCGGTCCCGGGGCGATCGCGGCGACGTATGTCGCGGGCCGCCCCGTCTACGAGGCGGACGGGGTGTGACGAGCGCCGCTGGGGCGGCGTGCGTTGAAAGGCGCCCTCCCCCCAGCCATCTTCCCGAGCAGGGACGGCATGCCCTCGGATGGCCAGGAGACTCGATGCCCGGGAAGACCCAGCGTCATGCAACGATCCTCAAGCTGATCTTGCGGCACGCCGTGCGGAGCCAAGGTCAGCTTCGCGAGCTGCTGCGGGACGAGGGGATCGACGTGACTCAGGCCACGCTGTCCCGCGACCTCCATGAGCTCCGCCTGTCGAAGGCGACGGGGCCGGGCGGGGGGATGCGCTACGTGCTGCCGCCCGAGGGAGATGTGCTCCACCCTCCGCTCGAACAGCTCCTGCGCGCGCTGATCGTGTCGCTGGATGCGGTCGGCAACCTGCTCGTGGTGCGCACGCCCGCCGGCAGCGCCCAGGCGGTGGGGAGCGCCCTCGACGGCCAGGGCTGGAAGGAAGTGGTCGGCACGATCGCCGGCGACGACACCATCCTCATCGTGGCCCGATCGGAGCGCGCCCGCCGGGTCGTGGTTGACCGGATTCAGGAGATGGCCGGACTCGAGACTTGACGCCACGGCGGGTGGGGGTATGTTTATGCACCACTCTGCATAAACATGACTTGACGCCATGACCCCATCAGCCTCGGCGGTGTCCCGCTCCCCCGCCCCTCCTCCGGGCGGGGGCCGCGTCTTGGCGGCGGCCGTGCCGCGCCGGATCACGGTGCAGAAGGTGGCCTCCGCGACCGCGGGCCGGGTCACCGGGCTCGAGCTCGAGGTCGTCGAGTCCGGCGCGACGCGCGCGGGCGACATCGTCGTGGTGGAGGCGCTCGAGGAGAAACGCGTCTACGACCAGCTCGAGCTGACGGACGGCGGCCTCGTCCACGTCGCTCCGGGCGATGTCCTGGCCGGCGCCCTGGGCGCCCGCGCCGCGCTCCGCGGCTTCGTCGGCCACTGCCCCGACATGGTGCACGCCGGCGACGTGCTCCACGTGCTCAACCTGGGCGGCGTGATCGGCGTCGCCACCTCCGCCAACACCGACTACGGACTGCCGCTCAAGGTCCGCGTCCTGGGGCTCGCGGTCCGGGGCGGCGCGGTACTCAGCATCCGGGACGGGGCGGTCCCCCCCGCGGACGCCCTCGCGGCACCGTGTCCCACGGTCCTCGTCGCCGGGACGTGCATGGCCTCGGGCAAGACGCGGGCCGCGGGCGAGATCGTCCGGGGCCTGCACGGGGCGGGATATCGCGTCGGCGCCGTGAAACTCTCCGGCGTCGCGGCGCTCCGCGACACCCTGGCGATGCGGGCCCGCGGCGCTCGGTGCGCGGTGAGCTTTCTCGATGCCGGGTATCCGTCGACCGCCGGCATGGACGATCTCGCCCCGATGGCTAAGGGACTGCTGAATGTGGTGACCGACCGCGGCGTGGATGTGATCGTCGTGGAGATGGGGGACGGGATCGTCGGCGGGTACGGGGTGGAGTCCTACTACCGGGACGCCGAGCTGCGGGCGGCGATCACCGCGCATGTGATGTGCGCCAACGACCTCGTCGCAGCCTGGGGTGCCTGCGAGCTCACCCGGGCCTACGGCCGCGCCATCGACGTGATGAGCGGGCCCGCGACCGACAACGTCGTCGGAGAGCGCTACGTCGAGGACGAGCTGGGGATCGCCGCCGCGAACGCCCGCACCGCCGGCGCCCGACTGGCCGGCCTGGTGCGCACGTACTGCTTTCCGGCGACTGCCGCAAAATGATCCGGGCGGCTGTCTACGGCGCGGCCGGGTACGGCGGCGCCGAGCTGCTGCGCCTGCTCCTGCTGCACCCCGACCTCGAGGTGCGGCAGGCAACCTCCCGGGATCCGGGGCGCGCGGTGGACCAGGTGCACCCCGGCCTCCGCGGGCTGACCGACCTGGTGCTCGAGCCCAGCGATCCCGAGGTCCTCGCCCCCGAGCTGGACGCCATCTTCCTGGCGCTGCCGCACGGCGAGTCGGCCGCGGTCGTTCCGCGGATCCTCGCACGATGCCCCGGCGCGCGGGTCTACGACCTCGCCCAGGACTTTCGCACCGGCCACGAGGCCGAAGGCTGGGTCTACGGCTTTCCGGAGCTCAACCGGGACGCGCTCGGGGAGGCGACGCGCGTCGCCTGCCCCGGGTGCTTCGCCACCGCGATCCTCCTCGCCACGGTCCCCGCGATCGCCTGTGGTGACGTGCCCCTGCGCGTCATCGTCGATGCCAAGACCGGGTCCTCCGGCAGTGGAAGCACGCCCTCGGCCGGCACGCACCACCCGGCGCGCGCCGCCACCCACCGCGCGTACAAGGTGTTCGGCCACCAACACGAGACCGAGATCGCGGCCGTGTGGGAGCGGCTCACGGCGGGGAACGCCCCGCCGCTCTCGCTCGTCCCGCAATCCACGCCGCTCGTCCGCGGGATCTACGCCTGTTGCTACGTGATCCACGCGGCCCCACCGACGGATCCGGCCGCGTGGTACCGGCGCTTCTACGCGCCCTCGCCGTTCGTTCGGCTGGTGGAAGAGCCGCCTAACGTGCTCAACGTCCGCGGGACCAATAATGCGGACCTGTACGTGCGGCAGGACGGGCCCGTCACGCTGGTCATCGCCGCGATCGACAACCTCGTCCGCGGTGCCGCCGGCCAGGCGGTCCAATGCCTGAACCTCGGCTTTGGGATGCCCGAGGATCGCGGGCTGCGGCTGCCGGCGCTGGTGCCGTGAGCGTGGGCGTGAGAACGCGGGCGCACGTCGAGGACGCGGTTGCGGGTGGCGAAGTCGCGCCGCCGGCCGCCCGACCGGCTGATCCCCGGACCGTCGTGGAGCCGGGGGCGATCGGCGGGGCGGAGCTCGAGCTCCCCGTCTACGCGCCGCTCCCGTTCGAGCCCGTCCGGGGCGAGGGATGCTGGCTGTACGATGCGGCCGGCGTGTCGTATCTCGACCTCTACGGCGGGCACGCGGTGGCGCTCACCGGCCACAGCCACCCGCACGTCGTGCGGGCCATCGCCGAACAGGCAACCTCCCTGCTCTTCTACTCGAGCGCGGTCCGCTCGCGCGCCCGGGCGGAGGCGTCGGAGCTGCTCCTGGCGCATGCACCGCATCCTGGCTCCCGCGTCTTCCATTGCTGCTCCGGCAGCGAGGCGAACGAGGTGGCGTTCAAGCTCGCCCGCAAGGCCACCGGGCGCCGTACCGTCATCTCGTTCGAGGGATCGTTCCACGGTCGCACCCTCGGCGCGCTCTCGGCGTGCGGCATCGGCACGTACCGCGACACGGCGGGCGGCGTCCTGGTGCCGGCTCACGTGCGCGTGCCCCTGGGCGATCTCGCGGCACTGGACGCCGCGCTCTCCTCCGACACGGCGGCCGTGATCTGCGAGCCAATCCAGTCGTTGGCGGGCGTTCACATGGCGCCCGACGCCTTCTACCCGGCGCTCGCCGAGCGCGTGCGCGCCGTTGGTGCGGTGCTGGTGTTCGACGAAGTGCAGACCGGGCTGGGGCGCACCGGCAGCTTCTTCTTCGGGGACCACCTCGGCGTCCAACCCGACGTCATCACGTTGGCCAAGGGGCTGGCGAGCGGGTTCCCGGCGGCCGCGGTGGTCGTGGCGCCTGAGCTAGCCGCGACGGTGACTGTGGGCGACCACGGCTCGACCTTCGGCGGTGGTCCGGTGGCCATGGCGGCGATGCGCGCGACGCTCGAGGTGATCGAGCGCGAGCAGCTCGTGGCGCGGGCGCGGCGCGTCGGACGGATGCTCGCCGACCAGCTGGCGGCGGCGCCCGGCGTCACCGGCGTTCGCGGGCGCGGTCTCCTCCTCGGGGTCGCGTTGGACCGGCCGGCACGCGGCGTCCAGGAGGCGCTCCTCGCCCGCCGGGTCGTCACCGGGACGGCGGCCGAGCCCGGCGTGCTGCGGCTCCTCCCGCCCCTCGTGTTGCGCGACGAGGACGCGGCACGGTTCATCGAGACCTTCCGCGACGTGATGGAGCGCTCGGCAGCATGAGGCTCACCGTGGTGAAGGTGGGCGGCGATGTGGCTCGCGACGTCGCCCAGCTCGAGGGCCTCGCCCACGCCCTCTCCGCGATGCGGGCCGAGGGAGAGCAGGCGGTCGTGGTGCACGGCGGCGGGCCCCAGGCGAGCGAGCTGTCGCGGCGGCTGGGCATCGCACCGGTGCAGGTCGAAGGACGGCGCGTCACCGACGGCCCCACCCGGGAAGTGGCGAAGATGGTCTTCGCCGGGACGCTGAACACGGAGATCGTGGCGGCGCTCGCCGCGCGC
>JBFGDF010000123.1:0-9356 GCA_041580775.1 Gemmatimonadales bacterium | reverse complement strand
GCCCCTCAGCCGCCGATGCGCCCCCCAAGCGCTGCGCCCGCCGCGGCGGCGCCGGCGGCGGCCCCGCGCCTGAGTCAGCCGTTCATTCCCCCGCGGGCGCCGCAGCGGCCGGCCGCTCCGAGCCCGAGTCCCGCGCCGGCACCCCGCCCGGCCGCCCCGGTGTTCCGCCCGACGACGGGTCAGCCGGTCATGAAGCCGCCCGTCCAGCCCGCCGCAACGCCGCCGGTTGCGGCCGCGGCGGCGGCGGCGAGCGCGCCTCCCCCCGTGAGCACGCCCAAGCCAGTGAGCGCGCCCACGCCGGTGGCGCCGGCGGCGCCGCCCCCGCGCAAGCCGATCAACCCGTTCCTGCAGCAGGATCCGCAGCAGAAGGCCCGTCGGCTCGCCCGGGCGCTGGTGTCGGACATGATCGTCTACCAGCCGGACAAGCGGCAGCGGGCCCTCGCCGAGGGGAATCTCAAAGAGGCCTTCGAGGAGGAAATCGAGAAGAGCTGGGAGGAATACGTCGAGCAGGTGGGCGAAGAGCTGGCGACCTCCACGGCCTACTGGCGGGAGGCGCTGAACGAGATCCTGGCCGGCGGGCGGCCCGTGTTCTGATCCGCTGTTCCCAAGCCTCGACGGGGCTTATATTTCCCTGACGTCCGAGCCGTCCTTCCGACCCCCGGAGGCGACGGCTCGACTGCATACGGCCCCGAGGGGAGACCAGCGCCGTGATCGAGACGAATCTCCAGGATCGGTTGGACGAGTTGCAGCAGGGACTGGACGAACTCCGAGGTTATCTTTGACCTCGACGCCAAGCTGAGCCGACTCGCCGAACTCGAAGCGCGCATGATCGCGCCGGGGTTCTGGGACCAACCGGATCGCGCCCGCACGGTGGTCGAGGAGGTCCGGCAGCTCAAACGCTGGATCGAGCCCTACCAAGACCTGGCCCAACGCGTCACCGACGCACGGGAACTGGCGACCCTCAATGCGGACGAGCCCGACCCCGCGATCGGGGAAGGTCTGACCCAGGAACTCGCCCGCGCCGCGACGGATCTGCACGCGCTCGAGCTGCGCACGATGCTGCGCGGCCCGGACGACCAGCGCTCCGCCCTGCTCACCGTCCACCCCGGAGCCGGCGGGACCGAATCGCAGGACTGGGCCGAGATGCTCATGCGCATGTACACCCGCTGGGGCGAGCGGCATGGCTACACGGTCCGGATTCTCGACCTCGTGGCGGGCGAGGAGGCCGGCATCAAGTCCGTGACCCTCGAGATCAGCGGCGACGCCGCCTACGGCTACCTCAAGGCCGAAAAGGGCGTCCACCGCCTGGTGCGCATCTCGCCGTTCGATGCGCAGGCCCGGCGGCACACGTCGTTCGCGTCCGTGTTCGTGTACCCCGTGGTGGATGACACGATCGAGATCGACCTGCGGGATGATGACATCGAGATGGAGGTGTTCCGGGCCTCGGGCGCCGGCGGGCAGCACGTCAACAAGACGTCTTCGGCGGTGCGCCTCCGGCATCTGCCGTCCGGGATCGTGGTCTCCTGCCAGCAGGAGCGGAGCCAGTTCAAGAACAAGGCGGTGGCGCTCAAGATGCTGAAGGCCGCGCTGTATCAGCGGGCCATCGAGGAGCAGGAGAAGAAGAAGGCCGAACTCGAGGCCACCAAGACCGACATCAGCTGGGGGAATCAGATCCGCTCGTATGTGTTCCAGCCCTACACGATGGTCAACGATCACCGCACGGAAATGAAGGTGGGGGACGTGCAGGCCGTGATGGACGGTGAGATCGACGAGTTCATCGAGACGTTTCTCAAGAAGTTCGGGGGGAAGGCGGCGTGAGCGAGGTCGTGCGGTCGCGCGTGGAGCTGGCGCGACGGGAGGCGCTGCAGGCGCTCCGGGAGCGCGGCGTCGAGCCCTTCGCGTATCGCTTCGAGCGGTCGCACACGGCCGCCGAGGCGCTCGCGGCGTTCGATCCGGAGGGCGAGGCGGCCGTCCGGGTCGCCGGGCGGCTCGTCGCGCTCCGGGGCCACGGGAAGACGACCTTCGCCCACCTCGAGGACCCCACGGGTCGGGTCCAGCTCTACATGCGGCGCGACGAGTTGGGGCCCGACCCCTACGAAGTCGTGCAGCTGCTGCATCTGGGGGACGTGGTCGGCGTCGAGGGACGCGTGTTCCGCACGCGGACCGGCGAGATCACGATTCGCTGCCAGGCGCTCACGGTGCTGGCGAAGGCGCTGCGGCCGCTCCCCTACGGGAAGGCGGACGCCGAGGGCGAGGCGCACGGCGTGCTCGTCGATCCCGAGACGCGGTATCGCCAGCGCTATGCGGATTTCGCGGTCCATCCCGCGGTGCGCGACGTGTTTCGGGTGCGGGCGGCCGCGATCAGCCACCTGCGCCGGTTCCTGGACGCGCGGGGGTTCCTCGAAGTGGAGACGCCCGTGCTGCAACCGATCTACGGGGGGGCCATGGCGCGCCCCTTCGTCACGCAGCATCACGCCCTCGACCGGCGCCTCTACCTGCGCATCGCCACCGAACTGTATCTCAAGCGGTGCGTCGTGGGCGGATTCGAGCGGGTGTACGAGATCGGCAAGGACTTCCGGAACGAGGGGATTGACCGGCTGCACAACCCCGAGTTCACGATGCTCGAGCTGTATCAGGCGTATGCGGACTACGAGGACATGATGGTCCTCACCGAGGCGATGGTGTCGGAGTTGGTGCAGACCCTCTACGGGGCCACGCGGCTCGAGCGGTTCGGGGTCGCCTTGGACTTCACGCGGCCGTGGCCGCGGCTGACCTATCGCGACCTCGTGCGAACCCACGCGGGCGTGGACCTTGCCTCGGCCGACGACGACGCCCTCCGACGGGCGGTGGCGGGGCGCGGGACCGATCCCGCCGGCATGAGCCGCGCGAAATTGATCGACGAGGTGTTCAAGGAGTTTGTCGAGCCGCGCCTGCAGGCGCCTACGCTCGTGCTCGACTTTCCCATTGAGCTCTCGCCCCTGGCGAAGCCGAAGCGGGGCGATCCGACGCTGGCGGAACGGTTCGAGTTCTTCGCACTCGGCCGGGAGCTGGCCAACGCGTTCAGCGAACTCAACGATCCCGACGATCAGCGGGGGCGCTTCGAAGCACAGGGCGAGGCCCGAGCCGCCGGGGACCAGGAAGCCCAGGTCATGGACGAGGATTACGTCCGGGCCCTGGAGTACGGACTCCCGCCGACGGGGGGCATGGGGTTGGGGATCGATCGGCTGGTCATGATCCTCGCCGAGCAGACGTCGATTCGCGACGTGATCCTGTTCCCGATGCTGCGAGCCGAGGAATGAGACGTCTCGAGGCGGCCATCGCCGCCCGGTACCTCCGCAGCCGGCGCTCATCCCGCATGGTCTCGCTCATCACGTTCATCGCGACGGGCGGGGTCACCGTGGGGGTCATGGCGCTGATCGTCGTCCTCGGCGTGATGAACGGCCTGCAGCACGACCTGCGGGAGAAGATCCTGGTCGCCAGCCCGCATCTGCGGCTGCTCACGTTCGGCGAGGGCCTGCGCATGGACGCGTGGCGGGAGGTCCTTCCGCGGGTGCGGCAGGAGGCGGGCGTGGTCGCGACCGCGCCGTTCGTGCTGAGTCAGGGACTGCTCTCGGGTGGCCACGACTACGCCGAGGGGGCGTACGTGCTCGGGATCGAGCCGGATACGGGGGCAATGGCGGTGACCCGGCTCCCCGGGGCGTTCGTCCGGGGCGACCTCACCTTCACGACGACCCGCGACGACGTGGACGGCGGGATCGTGCTGGGCCGGCGCCTCGCGGAGCGCCTCATGGCGTTCCCCGGGGCCGTGGTCACCGTCATCGCGCCGGCCGGCAGCCGGTTCAACGCGGCGGTGGGCGCGTTCGTCCCCAAGTACTGGCAGTTCGAAGTCACGGGGTACTTCGAGACCGGCATGTACGAGTATGACAACGCGTACGCCGTGCTGCCCCTGGCGGCGGCGCAGGCGTTCGCCGGCCTGGGCGACGCGGTGACGGGGCTGGAGCTCCGGTTGCGCGATCCCACACAGGCGCCGGTCATCGGGCGGCGGTTGGAGGAGGCCCTCGGGTATCCGTACCGGGCGCTCGACTGGCAGACGCAGAACGCGTCGCTGTTTTCCGCGCTTCAGCTCGAGAAGCTCGCGATGGGACTCATCCTGCTGCTCATTGTCGTCGTGGCGGCGTTCAATATCGTGAGCACCCTCACGATGGTCGTGACCGACAAGACGCGCGAGATCGGGATTCTGCGCGCGATGGGGCTGTCGGCCGCCGGGATCCGCCGGATCTTCGTCCTGCAGGGGGCCGTGATCGGCGTGGTGGGAACCGCCCTGGGGACCGCCCTGGGGTTGGCAGTCGGGCGGTTCGTGGACCGCAGCCAGCTGATCCGGCTCGATCCGACGGTCTACTTCATCGACCGGCTGCCAGTGCGCATCGATCCGGTCGACGTGGGGATCGTCGTGCTCGCGAGCCTGGCCGTGGCGGTGCTCGCCACGCTGCACCCGGCGCGGCGGGCGGCGCTGCTGCACCCCGTGGAAGCGATTCGGCACGAATGAGTGCCGTCCTGGAAGGCCGGGCGCTCCGGAAGGTGTTCCGCGGCGGTGATCAAAGCCTCGTCGAGGTGCTGAACGCCGTCGAGCTGGAGGTGTACCGGGGAGAGATGGTCGCGATCGTTGGCGCGAGCGGCGCGGGGAAGACGACGCTGCTGCACCTGCTGGGCGCGCTCGATGCCCCGACCAGCGGCGACATCGCCCTGGATGGGGTGGCCTACGCCGGGCTCACGGCGGCGGCGCGGGACCGGCTGCGCAATCGGGAGATCGGGTTCGTGTTTCAGTTCCACCACTTGCTGCGGGAGTTCACGGCGCTCGAGAACGTGATGATGCCGCTGCGCATCGCCGGGCGACCGACCGCCGAGGCGCGGAGCCGGGCGGAGGTGGTGCTGGCCCAGGTGGGCTTGGCGGGCCGGATGACACATCGCCCGGCGCAGCTGTCGGGTGGGGAGCAGCAGCGCTGCGCGGTGGCGCGCGCCATCGTGCACGACCCCAAGCTCGTGCTGGCGGACGAACCGAGCGGCAACCTCGATTTCGCGCACAGCCGGCAGCTGCACGACCTGCTGGCGGGCCTGGCGCGCACGCTCGAGACCACGCTCGTCGTCGCCACGCACAACCGGGATCTGGCCGAGCGGGCCGATCGGGTGCTCTGGCTGGAGCACGGCCGGCTCCGCCCGGCGAGCGCAGCCGAGGCGATGTCCTGATGCTGTGCGACCAGTGCGGGGAGCGGCCCGCGGCGATTCACCTCACGCAGATCGTGGACAACTCGGTCACGCAGCAGCACCTGTGTGAAGTCTGCGCGGCCGAGAAGGGCGTGCAGACCGAGGCGAGCGTGGCCAAGTTCCCGCTCTCCGATTTCCTCGCCTCGATGGGGAAGACGGCCGGGCCGGCGGCGCCGGCGGCCAAGGAAGGCGGGCGCTGCACCTCGTGTGGGGCCAGCCTGGAGGATTTTCGCGAGACCGGGCGCCTGGGCTGTCCTGACTGCTACCGCACCTTCGAGGCGCACCTTCGCACCCTGCTGCGGCGAGTGCATGGGGCCAGCCGGCATGTGGGCGAGCCGTACGTCGTCGCGGCCGGCGGCGCCGCACCCGACGCGGAGGCCGACGGCTCCGACGTCGATGGCCTGCGCGAGCAGCTCCGCCGCGCCGTGGACGCGGAGAACTTCGAATTGGCTGCGCGGCTGCGCGACCAGATCCGCGGGATGGAATGATGCTCGATCTCGATCTCCTGCCCGACGGCGGCGTGCCGTGGCTGGACGCGAGCGGCCCCGATGCCTCGATCGTGCTGTCCACGCGCATCCGGCTCGCCCGCAACCTCCAGGGCCATGTGTTCACGCCGCGCGCGGGGGATGGCCAGCGCGACGAGATTCTCGCGTTGGTGGTGGCGGCCGGTCGCGCGACCCCGCGGCTCGAGCAGGCGGTGGTCATCAACGTGGACCAACTGGCGCGGCTCGAGCGGCAGTTGCTGCACGAACGCCATCTGATCTCCAAGGAGCTGGCGGGACTCGAGGGGCCGACCGGCGTGCGTCACGGGGCGGCGCTGCTGACGACCGGCGACGTCGGGGTCATGATCAACGAGGAGGACCACGTCCGCCTGCAGGTGCTGATGTCGGGCTTCGCCCCGAGCCGCGCCTATGCCGAGCTCGAGCGCGTCGACCGCGAACTCGGCGGCTACGTGCCGTTCGCCTTCCATCCCGAGTTTGGTTACCTTACGTCCTGTCCCACCAACGCGGGGACGGGGCTCCGCGCGTCGGTGTTGATTCACCTGCCGGGCCTCGTGCTCACCAAAGAGATCGCCAAGGTGCTGCAGGGCCTCACGCAGGTGGGGCTCACGTTCCGCGGGTTGTACGGCGAGGGCAGCGAGGTCGTCGGGAACTTCTTTCAGCTGTCGAACCAGACGACGCTCGGCAAGTCGGAAGAGGAACTGCTGGATCACCTCGGCAAGATCGTGCGCCAGGTGATCACGTACGAGCTGCAGGCGCGTGAGGTGCTGCAGCGCAACGCCCCGACCGTCATCGCCGACAAGGTGTGGCGGGCGTACGGCCTGCTCCGGTACGCGCGCAGCCTGTCGTTCGACGAGACGATGAATTTGCTGAGCGGCGTCCGGCTCGGCGTGGGCCTGAACTTGATTGGCGACCTGAGTGTATACACCTTGAACAAGCTGCTCGTCTTCAGCCAGCCGGCCCACGTGGCCCGCCGGGCGGAACGCGCCCTGACGGATCCGGACCTGCCCGCGATTCGGGCGGACTTCGTGCGTGCCATGCTGGACGACGACGCGCAGCGCCGGCCGCGCAACGGGCCGGCGGCCGAGGCCTGAGCGAGACTGCCATGAACGGGTACAACTTCACGGATCGCGTGCGCAAGGTGCTGCAGATGGCTCGGGAGGAGGCGGCACGTCTCCATCACGAGTACGTCGGGACCGAGCACATCCTCCTGGGCCTCATTCGCGAAGGGGAGGGCGTCGCGGCTGCCGTGCTCACCAACCTGAGTGTCGATCTCGAGGACATTCAGCAGAAGATCGAGGAGACGGTCAAGAAGGGGAAAGCCCCGGCCGCCGCCGGCCCGCCGGACCTGCCCTATACGTCCCGCGCCAAGAAGGTGCTCGAGCTCGCGATGAGCGAGGCGCGCGAGCTGAACCACTCCTACGTCGGCACCGAGCACCTGCTGCTGGGGCTGCTGCGCGAGGAAAAAGGCATTGCCGCGCAGGTGCTCACCGACGCCGGGGTCAGTCTCGAGCAGGCCCGCGCCGAAACGCTGCGGCTGCTCGGCAGTGACGTGCCGCAGACGACCAAGCCGGGGGCGCAGCCCCAGCCGGGCGGGCGGGGGGAGAAGAAGTCGAAGACGCCGGCGCTGGACCATTTCTGCCGCGATCTGACCGCACTCGCCGCCGACGCGCAGCTCGATCCCACGATCGGACGGCAGAAGGAGATCGAGCGGGTCATCGAGGTGCTGTCTCGGCGGAAGAAGAACAACCCCGTGCTGATCGGGGAAGCCGGCGTGGGCAAGACCGCCATCGTGGAAGGGCTCGCGCAGATGATCGCCGCGGGCAATGCACCGGACTCGCTCCGCACGCACCGCGTCCTGGCGCTCGACATGGCGGCGGTCATCGCAGGCACGAAGTACCGCGGCCAGTTCGAAGAACGGCTCAAGGCCGTGATGAACGAGATCGCCCAGAACCGCAACATCGTGCTGTTCATCGACGAGTTGCACACGCTGGTCGGGGCCGGGGCGGCGGAGGGGGCCATCGACGCGTCGAACATGCTCAAGCCGGCGCTGGCGCGCGGCGAGTTGCAGTGCGTCGGCGCGTCGACGCTGAACGAGTATCGCAAGTACATCGAGAAGGACGGCGCCCTCGAGCGGCGGTTCCAGACCGTAATCGTGGATCCGCCGACGGTCGACGAGACCGTGGAGATCCTCAAGGGACTGCGCCAGCGCTACGAGGACCACCATCGCGTCACGATTCCCGACGCCACGCTGGACGAGGCGGCCCGCCTGTCCGAGCGGTATATCACCGATCGGTTCCTGCCGGACAAGGCGATCGACGTCATCGACGAGGCTGCCGCGCGGGCGCGGCTCGCCGCCCAGGTTCCGCCGGCCGACGTGGCCGAGCTCAAGGGCAGGCTCGAGCAGATCAACCACGACAAAGAGGAAGCCGTCCGCGACCAGAACTTCGAGCGGGCGGCGGCGCTGCGGGACAATGAACGCGAGCTGCAGGGCGAGATCCGGCGGCGGCATGAGGAATGGGATCGCGAGCGGGAGACGCATCGCCCCGTGATCGGGATCGAGGAGATCGCCTTCATCGTCTCTCGGTGGACGGGGATCCCGGTGACCCGGCTGCAGGAGGCGGAAACCCAGCGGCTACTGCGCATGGAGGAGGAGATCCACCGCTCGGTGGTGGGCCAGGAGCAGGCGATCGAGGCCATCTCGCGCGCGATCCGCCGCTCCCGCGCTGGCCTCAAGGACCCGCGCCGTCCCATCGGCAGCTTCGTGTTCAGCGGCCCGACCGGGGTCGGCAAGACGGAGCTCGCCCGCGCGCTCGCCCGGTTCCTGTTTGCCGACGAGCAGGCACTCATCCGGGTCGACATGTCGGAGTACATGGAGAAGTTCTCGGTGAGCCGCTTGATCGGGGCGCCCCCCGGGTACGTGGGGTACGAGGACTCGGGGACGCTCACCAAGGCCGTCCGCCGCAAGCCGTACTCGGTCGTCCTGCTCGACGAAATCGAGAAGGCCCACCCGGCCGTGTTCAACCTCCTGCTGCAGGTGCTCGACGAGGGCCGCCTGCCCGACAACTACGGGCGCGTGATCGACTTCAAGAACACGGTCGTGATCATGACCTCCAACGTCGGCGCCCGGGACATCGTGAAGAACAAGTCGCTGGGGTTTGCCGAACCCGACGCCGGCACGTCGTTCGAGAAGATGGCCGAGAAGGTCCGGGACGAGATCAACAAGGTCTTCAACCCCGAGTTCCTGAACCGGCTCGACGACGTCATCGTGTTCCACCCGCTGAACCGTGCGCATATCGGGCAGATCGTGGACATCCTGTTCGTGCAGGTGGCGTCCCGGGTGTCCGAGGAGGGGTTCACGCTGCGTCGGACCGAGGCCGCCACGGAGTTCCTCGTGGAGCACGGCTACGACGAACAGTACGGCGCCCGGTCGCTCAAGCGCGCCATACAGCGGTACGTCGAGGATCCGCTTTCCGAGAAGATCCTGGTCGGCGAATTCGCGCGCGGCGACGAGATCGAAGTTGATGTCGCGCCCGAGAAGGACCGGCTCGGCTTCCGGGCGCTCTCCGGCTCGAAGGCGTGATCCGCCGGCCG
>JBFGDF010000122.1:0-9407 GCA_041580775.1 Gemmatimonadales bacterium | reverse complement strand
GGCCCCCCCCACGGCTCAGGCGGCCGTGCGGTCCTCTGCGGCCTCGCGCAGGTACCCGCTCGCCACCCCTCCGATCACCATCGCCAGCCCCCGCCAGCCGAGCGGCTCGAGCCGTTGATCGAACAGCATGAGCGCAAGGAGCGCGCCGACGACCGGTTCGATGGTGGCGGCCACGGCCGTCGGGGCGGCGTCGATCCGCTTGACGGCCGCGAAGAACAGGAAGTTGGCGCCGAGCACCGGTCCCAGCGCGAGGGCCGCGGTGTAGAGCCACCCGGGGGTCGTGATGGGTGGAACGGGAGTCTGGCCAGCGAGCGGGAGCACGACGGCCAGCACGAGCGTGCCGCCCGCGATCTCCCAGAAAAGCACCTTGAGCGTGCCGTAGCGCGGCACAGCCCAGCGGGCCAGCAGCGTCGTCCCGGCGTAGCTTGCCGCGGCGAGCAGGCCCCCCGTGACGCCGACGAGGAGGCTCGTGATCGGGACGCCGCCGAGCCCCGGACGTCCGCCGCGCACGGTGAGCCAGGCGCCGACCATCACGACCACGGCGAGCGCGAGCCGCAGGCCGGTGAGCTTCTCGCCGAGAATGGGCTTGGCGAGAATCGCGACCGCGACCGGGGCGAGATAGAGGAGGGCCGCCGCGCCCGCGACTCCGGCGCCGGCGATCCCGAACTGGTAGGCCACCTCGAACAGTGCCACGAGCAGCCCCCCGAGCCCGCCGACCAGCAGCAGGCCGCGGCGGTCGATCCCGAGCAGCCCGCGATTCCAGGTCCCGTAGGCGAGGAGTGCAAGGGTGCCGAGGAAGATGCGCCAGAACCCGATGCCGGTGAGGGCCGTGCCCTGGGCGTAGAGCGCCGTGGACAGAGGCCCGGTGGTGCCCCACACGGCACCCGCGCCGAGTCCGAAGAGGTACCCGGCAATGTGGCGATGAGTGGGGGTCACGGCGTACGCCGCGGGGCCGACCGCGTCATCCGCCGCAGAGGCGGGGCTCCAGGTCCTCGGGACCGCTGTCGTCGTCGGCGAGCGCGAAGTACCGGTCGAACCGCTCCGTATAGCCCGCCGGCACGTACTCGCCCGAGCAGTGCTTCTCGTACGTCCCGCGGTACTCCCCCCGCGCCGCGCGGTGGAGCATCTCGACGAGCCGGTCGACGTCCTCGAGCGTGTTGTAGCACCCGAAACTCGCCCGCACCATACCCGGCATGTCGGACTTGTCGCCCGCGGCCATCTGCGCGCGCCAACGCGCGGCTTCCGCGTCGCTCAACTGGAGGAGATGGACGACATACGGGTGCGCGCAGAAGCAGCCATGCCGCACGCCGATCCCGCCCTCGTACCCCAGGACGGCGGACACGAGGGCATGGGGCACGCCGGTGAGGTTGAACGGGATCACGCCGACCTTGTCGCGGGCCCGTGCGGGATCGGTCTCGCCGTAGAGCACGAGCCCGGGGACCCGCGGTAGCTGGCGCAGGGCATGCATGACGAGCTCGTTCTCGTGCTCCGCGATCTGATCCAGTCCGACATCCATCAAGGCAGACGCCGCGGCGGCCATGGCGACCGCACCGACGACGTTCGGGCTGCCGGCCTCGTCCCGGTCGGGCACGCCGGCCCAGAGCACTTCGTCGATGGTGACGGCGTCCACCGTCCCGCCGCCGCGATACTCGGGGGGCGACGCGAGAAACACCGCCTTGGGGCCGATGAGGACGCCGGTGCCGAACGGGGCGTACATCTTGTGCGCCGACAGCACGACGAAATCGAGGTGCTCCGGATCGTCCACGGGACGCATGGCGACGCGGCGGTGCGGGGCGAGCTGTGCCGCGTCCACCAGGATCCGGGCGCCGACCGCGTGCGCCTTGCGGGCGAGCCGGTGGATCGGCTGGACGAAGCCGCTCACGTTGGACGCGCCGGTGACGGTCACGAGCGCCACGCGCGATCCATACCGCGCGAGCTGGCGATCGAAGTCCGCCTCGTCGAGCCGCCCCTCGGGCGTGGCGCGCACGTGCACCACCCGCGCGCAGCGGCGCCAGGGCAGGTCGTTCGAGTGGTGCTCGAGTTGGGTGGTGATTACGACCGGATCGGGCGGCAGGGGCAGACGGTACGAGAGTTTGTTGACCGCCTCGGTTGTGTTCTTGCCGAAGATCACGGCATGATGTTCCACGTCGGCGCCGACGAACGTCGCGACGACACGGTGGGCCCGGTCATAGGCCTCGGTGGACAGGCGCGACTTGAACCCGGTGCCGCGGTGCACACTCGCGTAGTAGGGCAGGAAGCGGGTGACGGCATCCATGGCGTCGTGCAGCGCCGGTGTGCTGGCGGCATTGTCGAGGTTGAGGTAGGGGACTTCGGTGCCGTCGAGGAGCGGGACGGGGCGGTCGATCCCGACGATCCGGTCCCGCAGCGGAGTGCGTATGGATGTGGTCATGGCGCTCCCCCTGGCCGACCCCGCGTCACGGGGGCCACGCCGAATGTATCCGCGGCGACCGACGGGGGGAACGCGTTCATCCGACCGGCGCGGTGCGCTCGCGGGCGCGTTCGATCTCACTCACGAGATCCTCGACCCGGAACGGTTTCCGGACGAAGGCCACGGCGCCGCGCTCCATCAGGTCCCGCGCGGCGGCGTCGAGCTCGTAGCCGCTGCAGATGATCACGAGGGCCTGTGGCTGCGCCGTCACGAGGGGGTCGAACGCCTCGGCCCCGCTCATGCCGGGCATGCGCAGGTCGAGCAGGATGACGTCGATCGGGGCCGTGGCATTCCGGGCGATCTGAATGGCGTCGTGCCCGGACTCGGCGGTCAGCACGCGGTAGCCGCTGCGCTCGAGCAGACGCTGCGTGGCCGTGAGAATGGACACCTCGTCGTCCACGAAAAGCACGGTTCCCCGCCCGGCCGGTGCTGCGGGCCGCGGCACGGGGACGGCGGCCTCGGCCGTCGTCCCCGGCAGATAGACGGTGAAGGTCGTCCCGCGGCCGCGTTCGCTGGCCACCTCGATCTGGCCGCCGTGATGCGTCACGATGCCGTACGTGGCGGCGAGTCCCATCCCACGGCCGCCGTCCTTGGTGGTGAAGAACGGCTCGAAGATGCGGGCGCGCGTCTCCGTACTCATGCCTGAGCCGGTATCGTCCACGTCGAGGGCCACGTAGGCACCGGCCGGCATGTCGGCGAGGGTGGACGGTCGGTCGCCGTCGCCCGGCACGTTCCGGGTGCGGACCGTGATCGTGCCCGCTGGCTCACCGCGGAGTGCTTCGACGGCGTTGCGGTGCAGGTTGCTCACGACCTGACTGAGCTGCGTCGGATCGGCTTCGACGCGCAGCAGATCGGGCGCGAGCTCCAGCCGCAGAACGATCGTGGCCGAGCGCGTATGCGCTTCGACGCGCAGCGTCTCCTGCACGAGCGCGTTCAGGTCGACGACGACCGGTTGGTACTTCCCGCCCCGCGCGAAGGCCAGCAGCTGCTGCGCCAGCTGGCCACCGCGGCTGGCGCACTCGATCATGGTATCGAGCGTGCCGTGCGCCTCGGCCGCGGATGGGAGGTCCTGGCGCAGGACCTCGGCATTGGCCATGACGCCCGTCATGAGGTTGTTGAAGTCGTGCGCGACGCCGGCCGCGAGCGTCGCGGTCGCCTCCATGCGGGCGGCCAGCGCCCGCGCGTCTGCGGCGCGCTGGTCGGCATCGCGCAGCTGCTCGATCGTCCGCCCGAGGTGGTGGTGCACGCTCCCTTCCAGCATGGCCAGCTCGTCGCGTGCGATCGCGGGCGGCGGTTGCCGGTCGCGGAGTTCGGGGTCCGCCGCGCGCAGCCGGTTGGCGATCTCGGTGACGCGCAGGGCCACCGACGCGGCGATCCCGCGGCGCGTGACCCACCAGACGGAGATGAGCAGCGCGTAGGCGAGGACGACCAGCACGGTCGCCGCGGCAAGCGCCTGGTCCGCCACCCATCCCGCCCGGACGGCGATGAGCACGTGGCCTTCCGGCACGCCCGCGGGGTCTCGGAGCACACCGGGGACGACGAGGTGCAGCTCCCCGCCCAGCGTTACCGTGCGGAGGCTCTGGGGCGGCGGGGGGGTCTCGATGGCACGCCGGGCCCAGATCCGGGAGTCGGGCACCAGCCGTGGATCCGCCGAAATGCTGAGGCACGCGGTCCGGCAGGTCATGCCCCAGCCGATCGCGGGGCCGACTTCGGGGTGCACGGCGCGAAACAGCGCCAGCTCGCGCCCCAGGGAGACGCTATCGGGTGCTCGGGCATGTCCGGCACCAATGGTGGCGGCGAGTTCGACGACGGCGGGCACGTGGCGCTGGCGCAGCTCCCGCAGTCCGGTGCGCAGGACGAAGAGCGTGGCGACGATGGCCAATACGCCGAACCCGAGGCCCATGATCGCCACCGCGCGGCTGGCGAGTCGGATGGCGATACTGAGATGGCGTCGGCGCGCGATGGTGAGGCCCAGCAGGCCCAGCGCGAGTGGCACCAGTACGATCAGGGCCAGCAGGCTCCAGACCTTCCCCGGGAGCCCGAAGAGCAGATCCAGCATCTAGGGCCGCCCCGATGGCCGGGCGCCGACCCGCAGCGCCGTGAACCGGGAACGTTGCGGGTCGCCGGCCCAGCCAGTGAGGCGCAGGGAGTACGCGGTCGCCGCACGCGTGAACCACAGCCACACGACGGGCGCGTCCTGGAACACGACGCTGTCGGCCGCGCGCAGCAGCTCGATCCGGCGGGCACGGTCGAGCTCCCGGCGGGACGCGTCGATCAGGCGATCCAGCTCGGGGTTGCTGTACGCGCCTTCGTTGCCGGCGGAGCCGGCCACGTTGGAATGGTAGAGCGGGTACAGGAACGCGTCGCCGTCCGGGTAATCCCCGACCCACACCGTGAGGGAGAGGTCGACGCGACGCTCCGCCATGGCCTGTTCGGATCCCCCACGCTCCACGTGGAGGTCCACGGTGAGTCCGATGGCCTCGAAGTAATCCCGCAGCAGGGTACCCACCTGCGCGGGGTAGTCGGCCAGTCCCGGCGGCGGCACCCTCAGCCGGAGCGTCCGGTCGAGCGGGTAGCCGCCTTCCTGCAGCAGCCGGCGCGCCAGCACGGGATCGAACGTGTACGGCTCGCGCCGCGGGTTCGCCCCCGTGAGGCCGGGGGGAATGGATCCGGCCGAGCGGATCGCGGTGGGCGCGGCGATGGCCTGCGCGAGGCGAGCGGCCCCCACGGCATGATTCAGGGCGCGCCGCACACGCACGTCACGGAAGACGCTCTCTCGCATGTTGATGACGAGCCGCGTCACGGCCATCGCGTCGGATTCGATGAACCCGATGTCACTCCGCCCGCTCCACTCAAGCCGCGCTTCCGTCGGCAGCTCGGAGACCAGGTCCACCCATCCGGCCTCAAAGGCCACGGTGGCCAGGCTCTCGGGCACGAAGCGGTACGTGAGCGAGTCCAGCAGGGCGGGTCCCTCCCAGTAGCCGTCGAAGCGTGCCAGCTGGACGGCGCTGCTGTCCGCGCCCACCCAGCGCCACGGGCCGGTCCCGATGGGCCGGTCCGGAACACTCGCGGCGCCGGCGATCGCGGCCTGCGGGAGGCAGAGGAGCGTCGGGAAGAACGCGTGCGGCTCGCGGAGCCGGATGATCAGGGTGGTGTCGTCCACGACCCGCAGGCCCGTGACGTCGGGACGCCGGCCGGCGGAGACGTCGAAGGCTCCCTCGATGGGGTCGAGCATCCATGGGTGGTTCAGCGCGTTGTCCGGCGCGCGGAGCTCGCCGGTCCAGGCACGCACCACGTCCGCGGCGGTGAACGGGGTACCGTCATGGAAGGTCACGCCGGTGCGCAGGATGAAGCGGTACTCGCGGCCGTCGGAGGACGCGCGCCACTCGCGCGCCAGCGCCGGCGCGAGCCGGTTGTCGGCCCCGTGGCGAGTGAGGCCCTCGAACACGAAGTTGGCGACTTGGGCGTGGTAGTAGTCCCAGCTCTCGGTCGGGGACACCGTGAGGATGCGGGCGGGCGATCCCATGCGGAGCACCGGTGCGTCGCGCGGCGGTGTCGGGAAGTCGGCCCGCGTGCAGGCGGCCGCCCCCAGCAGCAGCGCGAGCGCCGCTGCCCCGCGCCAGGCCGGTCGCACGGGGCGCCGGTCCGCGCTAGCGGTGCCGGTCGCGCAGTTCCGCGAGCGCGCGGCGCACATAGGTCCGCGTCATCTCCTTCCGCCACGAGAGCGTGAAATCCGTGTTGTCCATCGGCTTCGATGGGCGGAACGCGGCCTGGGCCGCGGCCTCGACCACCTCCGTCTCGAGCCGTGAGCCGCGCACGGCGGCGCTCGCCTCGGGCACCTCCTGCGGATGGCTCGCCACTCCACCGAGCACGATCCGGGCCTCCGCGACGCGACTCCCATCCCAGCGGACCCAGGCGGCCACGCCCAGCACGGGGAAGTCGAACGAGCCGCGGCGCCGGAGCTTGAGGTACGTGGCGTCCCAACCGTCGGGCGCGGGCAGCCGCACCGCGGTGAGGATCTCGTCGGGTTGCTTGGTGAGGTAGGTGATCCCGTCGTCGTGGTAGAAGCGCGCGGCGGGGACGATGCGTTCCCCGGTCGGCCCGGCGAGCACAAGCTGCGCGTCGAGGGCCACCATCACCGGCGCGAGGTCGGAGGACTGCACGGCCCAGCAGCGCGGACTCGAGGGGGCGACCCAGCAGATGGCGCCGTCCTTCTTCATGCAGAAGTCGATCGCCTTCCGCCACTCGTAGCTCTGGTTGTAGTAGTTGCAGCGCGTGTCGAGGCAGAGGTTGCCGCCGAGAGTGCCCATGTTCCGGAGCAGCGGGGTACTGATCACCTCGGCGCCGTGCGCGACGACGGGGTACAGGCGGCGCAGGCGGCGGTGGGTGTGCAGCGCCGTGAGCGTGAGCCCCGCGCCGAGCTCGAGGCCGCCGTCGGACGCATCGGTGGATCGGCGGGTGACCGGACGGCGGCGCAGGGCGCGCACGCCGGCCAGCGAGATCACGACGGCCGGCTCCTGGTGGCGCCGCTTCATGTTGGGGTAGAGGTCGGTGCCACCGGCCACGTACATGCCTTCCGGTCCCGCGTCGGCCTTCCAGCGCAGCGCCTGCGTCAGCGACCGCGGCGCGAGGTACGTGAATGCCGGGAGTCGCAGCATCAGTGCTGGCGCTCCGGGGTGACCGTGCCCACCGCCGTGCGCCGCGCGCCCCCCGGTCGATCCGCGCCGCCGACCGCCCGCCCGTCGCCGCCCTCCCACGGGGTCGGCACCACGGTGGGGTCCGGCCACGGGAGGTCGGGGAACCGCTCCGGCCCGGTGCGGCCGGGGCCACCGCGCGCCTGCTGGCGCAGCGCCTTGAGCACCTTGTCGGGCGTGATCGGCACCTCGTCGATGCGCACGCCGACGGCGGCGTAGACGGCGTTGGCGACCGCGGGCGGCACGGGCAGCAGGGGGCCCTGGCCCACCTCTTTGGCCCCGAACGGGCCGCTCGGATCCGGGTCCTCGATCAGGTATGTCTCCACGTCGCACATCTCGAGCGTGGTGGGGCTCTTGTACTCGAGCATGCTGGGGATCCGGTGGAGCAGCCGTCGGGCGGGGCGGTAGGCCATTTCCTCCATCAGGGCCTCGCCGAGTCCCATGTACACGCTCCCTTCCACCTGGCCCAGGACGGTCACCGGGTTGATGCACTGACCGACGTCGTGCGCGATCCAGATCTTCGGCACGACCACGATGCCGCTCTCGAGATCGACTTCGACCTCGGCGACCGCGGCGGAGTAGGAGTACGCGGGCGACGGCCCGACACCGGCGCCGCGGTAGCGGCCGGGACTCCGAGGCGGGGTGTACGACCCCACCGTGCCCACCGTGCCCAGCTGGGCCTCGGCGAGCTGCACGGCGTCGGCGAACGCAAGGCCGAGGTCGGGGTTCTCGGCGTCGAACACGCGGCCGGTGGCGAACACGAGCCGCGTGGCGGGCACGTCGAGCTTGGCGGCGACCACCGGGGCCAGGATCGCGCGCGCGCGTTCCGCCGCCTGGAGCGCGGCGTTGCCGCTCATCATCGTGACGCGGCTCGAATAGGAGCCCAGGTCCACCGGCGTGAGGTCGGTGTCGGCGGTCACGACCGCAATGTCCGCCACGGCGACGCCCAGCACCTCGGCCACGAGGTAGGCGAGGATCGAGTCCGAGCCCTGGCCGATGTCGGTGGAGCCACAGAACACGGTGACGCCGCCCCCCCGGTCCAGCTTGAGCTGCACGCCGGAATGCGGCATGTCGTTCCAGTAGATCGGCAGTCCCGCGCCGCTGATGTAGCTCGAGCAGGCGAGCCCCAGCCCCCAGCCTGGGCGCCGCCGGGCGTGGCGCGTCGCCCAGCCCGACGCGGCGACCACGCGTTCGATGCAGGGACCAAGGCCCATGGACCCGATCCGGAGCCAGTTGGCCGTGACCGAGTCAGGCGGCACGAGGTGGCGCAGCCGCAGCTCCGCCGGGTCGAGGCCGAGGTCCTCGGCGATCTTGTCGAGCTGGACCTCGAGGGCGAAGCGCGGCTGCGGCGTGCCGTGGCCGCGCTTCGGGCCGCAGGGCGGCTTGTTGGTGAACGCCCGCGCGCCCTCGAACCGGTAGCGATCCACCTGGTAGGTGACGGTCTGCAGCGCACCCGTGTAGTAGGTGCTGGCGACGCCGTACGAGCCGTAGCCGCCGCCGTCGAGCAGCGTGCGGAAGTGGAGCGCGGTGAGGCGGCCGTCGGCCGTCACACCGCTCTTCACCCACATCAGCGTCGGGTGGCGGCCCCGGTGGCAGTAGAAGACCTCTTCGCGCGTGAGCGCAATCTTCACCGGCCGGCCCGTGACCATCGCGAGCTTGGCGACGACGATCTCGTGGTTGAACGGATCGCTCTTGCCGCCGAACCCGCCGCCGTTGGGGGTGGCGATCACGCGGACGCGGGACGGCGGCAGCTCGAGCACCTTGGCCAGCGCACGGTGCACGTAGTGGGGTGTCTGTGTGGACGACCACAGCGTGAGCTTGCCGTCGGGCGACCAGTCCGCGAGCGCCGCGTGCTGCTCCATCGCGAGGTGCGTGTTCCCCTCGTAGAAGTACAGGTCTTCCCGCACGTGCTCGGCGGCGGCGAACCCCGCGTCCACGTCCCCGAACTGGAGATGGATGAGCTTGTGCAGGTTGCCGGCGTCCCCGTAGTCGTGCAGCGGCAAGTCCGTGGGCGCGATCGCCGCCTCGGGGTCGGCGATCACCGGAAGCGGCTCGTAGTCCACGGCGATCAGCTCGAGCGCGGCCGTGGCGATCTCTTCGGTCACCGCCGCCACCGCCGCCACCGCGTCGCCGATGAAGCGGACACGATCCGGGGCGAGCGCGTGCTCGTCCTGGCTCACGGGCAGGATGCCGAAGGGAATCGGCAGCGCGGTCCCGGTGAGCACCGCCGCGACGCCGTCGAGCCGTTCCGCCCGCGCGGTATC
>JBFGDF010000121.1:0-9424 GCA_041580775.1 Gemmatimonadales bacterium | reverse complement strand
GATCGTGCGCCGCCGCACCGGCCGGCCGAATCCCCGGAACGACGATCCACGCGTCCGGTCCCAGCGCGGCGCGGAGTGCGGCCGCTTCCAGGGGAGACGTCACCACCCCGTCCAGACCGGCGTCCCGCACCACGCCCGCCAGCCGAATCGCCTCCCGCCCCGGCCCGGCCTCGCGCCCGAGGATACGACCGAGCTCGTCCGGGCCGTGGGAGGTCAGCACAGTCACGGCAACGAGTCGGAGCGGCCCGGCTGCCTCCTTCGCGACTCGCAGCATGTCGAGCCCTCCCAGTGCGTGGACCGTGGCCAGGCGGACGTCCAGCGCGGCCGCCGCCGCCGCGGCGCCCGCAACCTGGCTGGGGATGTCGTGCCACTTGAGGTCCAGAAACACTTCGACGCCGCGCTCGCGGAGCGCGCGGACAATGGCTGGACCCTCGCGCACGAAGATGGTCGGCCCCACCTTCGCCCAGCGGAGCCCCGGCAGGCGGTCGACCAGGGCCAGTGCCTCCTGGGCCGTGGGTTGATCGAGGGCCACGATGACTTCAGCCACGGCCCCACCGCCCCGCAAGCCGCTCGGGGAGCCGGGGATCGGCCAGGCCGGCCGTGCCGATCGCCACCAGGGTGGCACCCGCGCTCAGGTACTGTGCGATGTCCCCGGTCGAACGGATCCCGCCCACGCCGATCACCGGTACGGCCGTCGCCTCCCGGACGCGACGGGTGGCCAGGACCCCGATCGGAAGCAGCATCGGCCCGCTGACGCCCCCGTTACCCGCCCCCAGGCGCGGAGGCCACCCGTCCGGCTCCGCCTCGGCCCCACCTTCGAACAGCATCCCCGGCATCGTATTCACGACCGTGATCCCATCGGCCCCCGCCTCGACCGCCATCCGCGCCGTCCGTCCGATGTCGCTGAGGGTGGGCGCCAACTTGGCCACCACCGGCCGCGCACTCGCCTCCCGGCACCGGCCCACGAGCTCGCGCAGCACGTCCGGGTTCGCGCCGAAATGTTCGCCGCCCCGCGCCGTGTTGGGACACGAGAGATTCAGCTCGAACGCGACGACGACCGGTTGATCGCTCAGCCGCCGGACGACCGTCACGTAGTCGTCGATCGTTGCACCGACCACACTCACCAGGACCCGCGCCCGGGTGAGATGCGCCGCCAGCCACGGCAGCTCCTGCCGAGCTACGGCATCCACGCCGGGGTTGGCGAGACCGATCGCGTTGAGCATGCCTCCGGCGAACTCCGCCACGCGCGGCGCCCGGTGCCCGGCGCGGGGCTCCGGGCTCACCGACTTGGTGACGAGTCCACCGAGCGCATCGAGGTCCACCGCGTCGGCCAACTCCCGGCCGAAGCCGGCGGTACCGGAGGCGAGGAGAATGGGGTTTTGAAAGGTGGAGCCGAACGCCGCGATGGGCTCGCCGGCGCGCACGTCAGTTCCGCTCATTCCGCACGCGGCGCCCCTCATCGGCAGGACGCCCCGGGCGCGCCTCGCCCGGCCGGCGGTTGGGCCCCCGCTCGAGCGGCTGGCGCGCCGCCTGGCGGAGCGAATCCTCCAGCGCCTCGTAGGCCGCGAGCCCCTCCCCCCGTAGCGCCCGCGCGTACACCGATTCGGCGTAGTCGGTGGTCACCCGCGCCACCAGTGAGTCGCTCGAGCCCGGCTCGAGCGTCGCCTGGGCCAGGAGGGCCTTAGGGGCCAGCACCGACTGCGGATGCCGGCGCGCCAACTCCGCAAACAGCGCGGCGGCAAGCTCCGGTGCCCGAAGCGAGTCCCGCACGTCCTCGGCGGCGAGGAAGAGCGCCAACTCGGAACTGTCGGCCGCCAGCGCCGCGGTGCCCCGCTCCAGCACGGTGACATAGGGCCCCGCGATGCGGATGGCCGGACCACCCTGCCGCGTGGCGGCGCTGAGCGAGTCGAACAGGACCGGGACCTCCATCGCACGCCGGGCCCGGCGCACCGCGCCCATCGCGAGGTAGGCCCGCGCCGACCGCCCTTCCGCCGAGTCCGGCGCCACCTCCGCCGCCCGGCGGAAGCGCCGCTCGGCCCGCTCGCGGTCTGCCGCCGCAAGCCACCGCTCGCCGTCACCCACCCACAACCGGGCACGCGTCCCGTCCGACAGGTCCCGCCTGGCGGCCAGGCGATCTACCAGGCCTGTGGCTTCCTCCGGAGCCCGCCGGCCCACGCTGTCGAGCGTCGACAGCCAGGCCGCTTCATCGATCGGACCGGCGGCAACCGCACCGAGCACCGCCGCGGCCTCCGCCGCGCGACCGAGTCGCGCGAGTGCCACCGCCCGGGGAAAGACCGCTTGGGGCGCGGTACTGGCGGCAAGATCTTCGAGCGCCGCACGATCGTTGCCGAGCCGCAGATGGGCCGTCCCGCGCAGCAACAGCGCAGCCGCCCGATTCCCCGGGCGTCCCTCCGCCAGCACCGGCGCGACGGCTTCCATCACCGAGTCGGGCTCTTGCATCTGGAGGCGGCAGCGCGCGAGCAGCAGGCTCGACTGCATCCGGATGTCCAGGTCGGGACTCGAGTCGGCCGCCAGGCGGAGCGACGGCACCGCCTGGGTGCACACGCCCAGGCGCTCGAGCGCCATGCCGTGCAGCAGGAGCGCGTCGTCCCGGTACTTGCTGCGGGGGTAACGGGCCGTGACCGATTCGGCCTTCACCGCCGCGCGGGACCAGAACGAGCGGGCCTCACCCGTCCGTCCTTCGCGCTCGGCCCGGCGGGCCTCGTCCGCCAGATGGTTGGCGTTGTACAGGCCGTTGTAGTACGCGCAGGCGCCCACGAGCAACGCCAGCGTGGGGACCGCCCACCGTCGTGTCGTCACCGGGAGTCCATACCCAGGGTCTTTGCCTCGTAGCGTCGCAGGTACTCGATGATCCCGTCGGCCATGGCCACGGCGAGCGTCCGCTGCCCGGCGGGCGAGCTGATGAACCCGGCATCCCCGCGATGGGTGCCGAACCCCGTCTCGACCAAGACGGCGGGGCGCCGCGCGGTGGCCAGCACCACGAACCGGTTCTGCTGGATGCCTCGGTCCTGGCCGGGATGGACCTTCGCCGTCCTGGCCTGCACGAGTTCGGCGAGCAGGGCCGACTCGCGCAGAATCTCGTTCGCCTGTAAGTGCTTCAGGATGAAGAGCGCGGGATCGTCGCCGTTCACGGGCCGATCGGACTCGTAGCGCAGGGCATCGTTTTCCATCGCGGCCACGCGGCGCGCGTCGTCCGTGAGCGCCTCACCGAGGAAGTAGGTGTGAATCCCACTCACCTGGTCGTACCCTCGACGCCGGGCAAGGGCGTCGACGTGAATCGAGACGAACAGGTCGCAGTCGGCGGTACACATTGGGGCGCGATCGTACAGGCTGATGAGCGTATCGGACGTACGAGTCATCGTCACCGACACGCCACGGCGCTCGAGCTCCTGCTTGAGTTGCCTCGCGATCGCCAGCGTGACGTGCTTCTCGGAAACCCCCGGCGGGCAGAACACGCACGGGTTCCCGGGGTCCGTGCCACCGTGCCCGGCGTCGACGGTGACGCTACGCCGCTGCACCAGCCCCGTCTCCGGGTGCCGCGTCACGGGCGGGGAGGCCCGACGGATGACCGGGGCGAGCCCCGACTCCTCGAACCGGCCTGCCAGCGGGTCGTAGCGGTAGCCCTCGCGGAACCGCCGCGGCACGTACTCCGTCAGCCACTGGAGCGGGACGAAGAGCGTATCGCGGGCGACGTAGGCCCCACCCCACAGCGGTACGACCCGCGTGCCATCCAGGAAGGCGGGAGCGTCCAGCAAGAACCGGAATGACTGTCCGGCGAACGTGAGCACGGCCCATCCGGGCTCGAGCGCGCTCTTGAGCGGCAGCAGCCGCACCAGGGGATCGACGGCCACCACGGGATGGCCGCGCTCGGACGTCACCGCGACCGCCGCTTCCCCTCGTGAGGTCGCGACGATCACGGCCGTGCGTGGAGCGGCGGGAAGCGGAACCTCGACCGCCCCCGCCGAGACGGCAAGCGCCAAAACGGCGGCGAGGGTCACCGTCGGCGCCCCATGGCCCGCGCGGCGTCGCGCTCCGCGGTTTTGCGTTTGAGGTCTTCGCGCTTGTCGTAGTGCTTCTTGCCCCGTGCCAACGCCAGTGTCACCTTGGCTCGCCCTCGCGTGAAATGCAGGTCCAACGCCACCAGCGTGAGCCCCTTCTGTTCCACGGCGCCGATCAACCGACGGATCTCCCGCGCGTGCAGCAACAGCTTGCGGGGACGGCGCGGCTCATGGTTTACGTACCCACCGGACTCATACGGGGAAATGGTCATCCCCTCCAGCCACACTTCACCCCGGCGGACAACCCCAAAGGCCTCCGCCAGACTCACCTTCCCAGCGCGCACGGACTTGATCTCCGTGCCGGACAGGGCGAGCCCCGCCTCCCACGTCTCCAGTATGTGGTAGTCGTGGCGGGCCTTCGAGTTCCGGGCCACGACAGGCCCCGTCTCAGGGCGCGGAGGACGCGGTGCAGACACGAGCTAAGCCTAAGATAGAAGCGAACTTCGGGCCGGTCAAGCTGGCGGTTGACGGGGTCGCGCGGGGGGGCCTATATTCCGCCTCGCAACCGGGCCGAAGTGGTGGAATTGGTAGACGCGCTGCGTTCAGGGCGCAGTGGGCGCAAGCCCGTGTGGGTTCGAGTCCCACCTTCGGCATACCGACCAGCGCGCGAGACGGCGCGTTCTCAGTACCGCGCCACCGCCGAGTCGATCTCCACCGACCACGCGTCGATCCCGCCACGCAGGCTCCGCACGTCGCGGAACCCCCGCTGCATCATGAACTCACGCGCGACCAGCGAGCGGCGCCCCGTGTGGCAGTAGGTCACGACCGGCCTCGCCCGGTCGAGCTCGTCGAGTCGTTGCGGCAGCTCACGCATCGGGATCAGCGTCGCGCCTTCGAGCCGGCAGACCGCCCATTCCCACGGCTCGCGCACGTCCACCAGCTGCGGCGTGGCACGGTCGCCCAACAGGGTGGCCAGCTCCGTGACGTCGATTTCCGGCGCGTCGTCCCCCGGGGGCGACGCCGTCCCGGCCCCGCAGAATGCTTCGTAGTCGATCAGCTCGCGGATCGTGGGGGCGTCGCCGCAGACCGGGCACTCCGGGTCTCGCTTGACCGCGAGTTCTCGAAAGCGCGCGGACAGGCCGTCAAACAGGAGCAGCCGGCCGGCGAGTGGCCGCCCCGCTCCCGTGACGAGCTTCACGACCTCGAGTGCCTGCAGGGTCCCGATGATGCCCGGCAGGACGCCGAGCACACCCGCCTGCTCACAGGAGGGCACCAGCTCCGGCGGGGGCGGGTCGCGGAATAGACAGCGGTAGCACGGCCCGCCCGACGCGGCGAACACCGAGACCTGGCCGTCGAAGCGGAAGATCGCGCCATACACGTCCGGCTTGCCGAGCATGACGCAGGCGTCGCTCACCAGGTAACGGGTCGGGAAGTTGTCGCTCCCGTCGAGCACCACATCGAAGCCCCCCAGGATCTCCCGGGCGTTCGCCGAGGTGAGCCGCACGGCGAAGGGTTCCACGTGGATATGCGGATTGAGATCCCGCAGCCGATCGGCGGCGGCCGAGTGCTTGCCCTGCCCGATCTGGGAGGTCCCGAAGAGAATCTGCCGTTGGAGATTGGTTTCGTCGACCCGGTCGTCGTCGACCAAGCCCAGGGTGCCAACGCCGGCCGCGGCGAGGTACAGTGCCGCCGGCGACCCCAGACCGCCGGCACCCACCAACAACACGCGCGCGCCCTTCAAACGGCGCTGGCCAGCCTCCCCAACATCCGGCAGGCTGAAGTGTCGGGCGTAGCGGCGGACCTCGGCCGGCGTCAGTGCAGGGCCGGCCATGGGTCCTGCCGGTGAATCAGGCGCGCGCGCTCATCGCGGGTTCCGCCGCCAGCAGTGCGCCGACCGCGTCTTCCTCCATGAGCAGATCCGCCAGCGACACGCTCATCAGGAACTCGTCGATCCGTCGCTGGAGCGACCGCCACACCGGCCGAATCGAGCAGTCGGTCCCGTTCGCGCAACGCTCCGCGCTGATCGGGTACGAGTCGCAGTTCACCTCGAACGTGCGATGCTCGGCGGCCTCGACGACGTCCCGGACGGTGACCTCCTGCGCTGCCCGCGCCAGCAGATAGCCGCCCTTGGCGCCCCGGACGCTCTTCACCAGTCCTGCCCGACGGAGCTTCAGCAGAATCTGCTCGACGTAATCCGGGGGCAGCCCCTCCTGTTCGGCGATCTCTCGCGCCGGCCGTGGCCGCTCCACGCCCCGGCGTGCGAGGTGCACCGACACGATCAATCCATATTCGGCCCAAGTCGTTATTCGCACGGCGATACCCTCCTGCGCCAATATCCGAGGGTCCCGCGTGGAAATCAACAGGTTCGGGGGTCCCACAACGCGACTTCATGTAGATCTCAACCACTCTTCATACTCGTCGGGGTGCCGGGCACGCCCGGTTCCGTCATGGCCCGCAGATCGAGCACCCGGTCGACCTCGTCCCTCGGCAGCACGCCGCGCTCGATCACGAGATCGCGAACCGTCCGATCCAGCGCGATCGCCTCCTTCGCCAGGGCGGCCGCCCGCGCGTAGCCGATGTGCGGTGCGAGCGCGGTCACCAGCGCGGGGCTCCGCTCGAGCCAGTAGGCACACTGAGCCCGATTCGCCTCGACTCCGCGAATGCACCGCTCGCCGAACACGCGCGCGGCGTTGCCGAGGATCGCCATGGCAAAGAGGAGATTGTGGGCGATCACCGGCATCATGACGTTGAGCTCGAGCTGTCCGGCCTCCGCCGACAGCACCACCGTCGTGTCGCAGCCCACCACCTGATAACACACCATGTTCACCATTTCGGCGATGCTGGGATTCACCTTGCCCGGCATGATGCTCGACCCCGGCTGCACCGCTGGCAGTGCGATCTCGTTCAGACCTGTCCGCGGCCCGGACGCGAGCAGACGGATGTCATTCGCGATCTTGCTCAGGTCGAGCGCACAGGTGCGCAGCGCCGCGCTGAACGCCGCCTGGTCGCCCATCGATTGCATCAGCTGGACGCGATCCGTGCCCTCCCGCAGGTCGAGGCCGGTCATGGCGCGGAGGTGCTGGACGATGCGGGCGGGGTAGGTCGACTCTGCGTTGAGCCCCGTCCCGACGGCCGTGCCGCCGATGTTGAGCTCGCCGAGCGCCGCGGCGGCCGCGATCACGCGCGCGCGGTTCCGGGCGATCGTGCGTCCGTAGGCGGTGAACTCCTGCCCGAGACGAATGGGGGTCGCGTCCTGCAGGTGCGTGCGCCCGGACTTGATGACGTCGTCGAACGCCCGCCCGCGGTCGAGCAGGGCGGCTTCCAGCGTGTCCAGGCCGGCGAGCAGGGCCGGCCCCTCCGCCAGCACCGCCAGGCGGATCGCCGTGGGAATCGTGTCGTTGGTGCTCTGCGCCATGTTGACGTGATCGTTGGGATGCACCGGGGCGTACGCGCCCCGGGCGCCGCCGAGCAGCTCGTTGGCCCGATTGGCAAGCACTTCATTCACGTTCATGTTGTGGCTGGTGCCGGCGCCGGCCTGGAACGGATCGACCACGAACTGGTCGCGATGCTGGCCACTCAGGACCTCGTCGGCGGCGCGCACGATCGCGTCGGCCAGCGGCGCCGGGAGCCGCCCGGTATCGCGATGGGTGAGCGCGGCGGCCTTCTTGATCCAGACCATCGCATCCACGAAGATGGGCAGCGGGACGAGTCCGGAGATCGGGAAGTTCTGCCGGGCGCGTTCCGTCTGAATGCCGTAGAGTGCGGCCGCCGGCACCGGCAACTCGCCCAGCGGATCACGCTCCATGCGGACATCGGTCATGGTCGGCAGCCTCCCTCAGCCTCGACAACCGGAGATCGGGATGGACGACACATACTTCCAGCATCTACCCGCGAGTGCGCGATTCGGCGCGGACGCCATGGTCAAGATCGAGTGCCGGCGGTCGGACCGACTGCTGCTGGGGTTGAACTGCCTCCGACCCGGTCAGACCCAGCGCACACACGCACACGCCGATGCCGACAAATTCTACCTCGTGCTGCGCGGACGGGCGACGCTGCGAGTCGGGGACGAGGTGGCTACGGTGACCGACGGCGCGCTCGTCTGGGCCCCCGCCGGCGTGCCGCACGGCGTGGTGGACACCCTGGAAGACACGATCCTGGTCATCGGCCTCGCTCCGGCACCGGCCCACTGACGTCGGCAGACCGACGCCCCCTTCGGACTCAGTCCGAGCAGTCTCCCAGCGGATAGACGAATCCGCAATTGCGGCACGGGTGCTTGCAGCCCCAGACCCGGTCAGGGACGGGCGATCCGCAGCGCTGGCACACCAGCAGCGGGGCGCCGGGAGTGATTCGCTCCGGCGGCTGGGCGGACGGCGGCGTCACGTCGCCGGACGCCGGACCCGCGGGATCATCGTCGGGAACCCCACCCCAGTCGCCGCTCCCCGATTCAGACAAGCCGATACGCGCCCGTCAGAAACGGGTTTGTGCGCCGCTCCCGGCCCACCGTGGTCTCGGGTCCGTGACCGGGATAGAGCACCGTATCGTCGGGCAACGTGAGCAACTGGTCGCGAATGCTCGCGAGCAGCGTCTCGGTGTCGCCGCCCGGCAGGTCGGTCCGGCCCACGGATCCGGCGAACACGGCATCGCCCACCAGCGCGATCCCGTCCCCCACCAGCGCCACGCTGCCGGGACTGTGCCCGGGCACGTGGCGGACCTCGAACGCCACTGACCCCACGCGCAGGGGCTCGCCTGGCACGATCGTCCGATCCGGCGGCGGCAGGGGGGGCAGCTCGACCCCGAGGAGCGCACGCGCCTGCTGCGGAGCGGCGTCGTACAGCGGACGGTCGGCCGCGTGCAACCAGATCGGCACTCCCGTGGCGTCCTTGACCCCGGCCACGCCGGCCACGTGGTCGAGGTGCGCATGCGTGAGCCAGATCGCTCGCAACGTCAACCGCTCCGTCCGCAACCGGGCGAGAAACAGCGCGACCTCTTCGCCGGGATCCACCAGCACGGCGTCGCCAACCGCGCGGTCCACAACCACGTAGCAGTTTTCCGCAAACGCGCCGTTCGTCAGGCAGAGAACGTCAGGTCGCACCGGCAGCCGCCCGCTCCGTCGCCCGTTCCCGCCGTTCCGTGAGGTACTTTTCCACGGCGATCGCCGCCGTGGTCGCATCGCCCCCGGCAGTGGTGATCTGACGGGTCAGCTGCACCCGCAGGTCCCCGGCGGCGAACAGCCCGGGGATGGACGTGCGCATGTGCGTGTCGGTCACGACATAGCCCTGCGCGTCGTGATCGTAGTGTCCCCGGATAATGCCCGTGTTGGGCGTGAAGCCGATGCAGATGCAGCAGCCGGTCACGGCCAGCGACGACGCTTCGCCGGTCACCGTATCGGTCAGCCGGAGGCTCTT
>JBFGDF010000120.1:0-9501 GCA_041580775.1 Gemmatimonadales bacterium | reverse complement strand
GTCTGCCAGAAGCCCGTGATCGGGGGCGCGTCGCGCCAGGCGGGATCTCCGACGACGTCACCGTCCATCGTGGGTAGCACGGTCGCCGCGACCGCCCGCGCAATGGGGCGGTCCGCCGGGGGAGCCGTGTACGACCCCTGCTGGGCGACGGCTCCCGGCACGGGCCCGAGGAGCGCCGCGAGGAGGACGGAGACGGGGAAGAGCGGTGAGACGCGAGCAGTCATACTCCGTGATACGCACCCAGGCCCTTGGTTGTTAGGTCGCGGCTAGAACCCCACGCCCTTGGCGGTCAGACGCATCCGCACCAGGTACATGTCCGACGTCACGTACAGCGTGGAGCCGTCGTCGCCAAACGCGCAGTTCGACGTCCGTTCCCCCGTCACGAGGGATCCCAAGTGCGTTCCGTCGGGTGCCAGGACCAGCACGCCGCTGGTGCCACTCGTCACGTACAGGTTGCCCCGCTGGTCCACCGCCATGCCGTCACCCCACGAGTCGAACAGCACGCGACCGTTCGCGAGGCTCCCGTCGTCGGTCACGTCGTACGCCATGATGACCGGCTGGGCCGGGTCGGAGTTGGCGACGTAGAGGGTCCGCTGGTCCGGCGAGAACGCGATGCCATTTGGTCGAGACAGGTCGCTGATCAGCAGCGTCACCGAACCGTCGGTCGCCACGCGATACACGCCATACACGGCCAGCTCCCTGGCGGGGTCGTCGACGCCATGTTCCAGTCCATAGGGCGGATCGGTGAAATACACGTCGCCGTTCCGTCGGACCGCGACGTCGTTGGGCGAGTTGTACCGCTGGCTCTGAAATCGGTCCGTCAGCGTTACAAAGATGGGTGCCGGCCGGTCCCACGGCGCCTCGAGCCGCGCGATGCGCCGATCGCCGTGCTGGGCGAGGACCAGCCGCCCGGCGGGGTCCAGGGCCAGTCCGTTCGACCCCGTTTCCCCGCCGCGTGGCGCCGGGGCGGTGTACCCCGATGGGGTCAGCCAGACCGAGGCCGTATCCCCCTCGCGCCAGCGGTAGATTGCGTTCCTCGGCACATCCGAGTACAAGAGGGACTGCAGCGCCGGCACCCAGACCGGTCCCTCGGTCCAGTCGTGGCCGTCGGCGAGGATTTCGAACACGGCATCGGCCGGCACGATGGCGTCCAGCCCAGGAGCGAGGCGTGCGATGTGTCCGATCGCGCGAGGCCGGTCCGATGAGTCGTTGGTCCCGCACGCCGTGAAGCCGATCACGACGAGGACCGGCAGGAAGGACTTGCAGACCATACGCGCTCCAGGCTGGGATCGGACGACCGGGCAACTATGTCGGTTTCGCCGGGCGGATGGCAAGGGGACGCACTGGCTATCTCTTGACCCGCCGACTTTGGGGGATGACCTCGTCACATGAGTGATGCGCAGCTCGTAGGCGCCGCGATCGCGGGCATCGCCCTGCTGCTGTACCTGATCGTGCGCGTCAAGCTGCACGCGTTCGTGGCACTCTTGATCGGCAGCCTGGTCATCGGGGCCGCCGCCGGCATGCCCTTCGCCGCCGTGCTCGACGCGGTCACCAAGGGCGTCGGCAGTACGCTCGCGGCCATCGCGGTGCTGGTGGGACTCGGCGCGATGTTCGGCCAGATGCTCGACGTCTCCGGCGGCGTGGAGGCCGTGGCCGACGCGCTGCTCCGCCGGTTCGGCGAGCGCAACGCGCAGTGGTCGTTGCTCGCGGTCGGGTTCATCGTGGCAGTGCCCGTCTTCTTCGACGTGGCGTTCATCATTCTCATTTCGCTCGTGTACGGGCTGACGGAGCGCACGAAGCGGCCCATCGTCTATTACGCCCTGCCGCTGTTGGCTGGACTCGCCGTCACGCACGCCTTCATCCCGCCCACCCCCGGTCCGATCGCCGTGGCCGGGCTGCTGGGCGCGGACCTGGGGTGGGTGATGCTGTTTGGGGCGCTGATCGGCATGCCGGCCGCGATCATCGCCGGCCCGATCTACGCGCGACTCATCGCGCCCCGCGTGCCCGCCATGGTGCCCGAGTACATGCACCTCGTCGAGCGCAAACGGCAGCGCCCGCTGCCGCCGGTCTCGTTGATCGCCGCCCTGATCGGGATCCCCCTGAGCCTGATCGTGGGGAACACGGTCGCCAGCGCCACGCTGGCCGAGGGGCACGCGGTCCGAGTGGCGCTCGCCGCCATCGGTCACCCGATGATCGCGCTGTTGATCACGACGGTGCTCTCGTTCTGGTTGCTGGGAACGCGCGCTGGGTACAGCGCAGAAGAGGTGCAGGGGATCGCGACCAAGGCGCTGGAGCCTGCCGGCATCGTGATTCTGGTGACCAGCGGCGGCGGCGTGCTCAAGCAGGTGCTGATCGACTCGGGCGTGGGCGACGTGTTCGCCAACTGGCTGGCGGCGACCAGCCTGCCGCCCCTGGTCGTGGCGTTCGTCACCGCCGCGGCGGTGCGGCTCATGCAGGGCTCGGCGACGGTGGCCATGCTGACGGCGGCGGGGCTGGTGGCCGCGCTCGCCGGCGACCTGGGGTCGTCCCAGCCGAGACTCGCGTTGCTCGTAGTCGCCATCGCGGCCGGTGCCACCACGACCTCGCACGTCAATGACTCGGGCTTCTGGCTTGTCAATCGCTACCTGGGCCTCAGCGTTCCCGAGACGCTCAAGACCTGGACCGTCACGACGAGTCTCATCGCGCTCATTGCGATCGCCCTGATTCTCCTCGTCGCCCCGTTCGTCGGCTGACTCGATGGTCATCCTGGTCATGGGCGTGAGCGGCTCCGGCAAGACCACCGTGGGACGCGCGCTGGCGCGCACGGTGGGCCGCCGGTTCTACGATGCCGACGATTACCACTCGCCGGCGAACGTCGCAAAGATGCGGAGCGGCACGCCGCTCACCGACGAGGATCGCGCGGACTGGCTCCGGGACCTGCGGTCACGGATCGACGGGTGGCTGCTGGAGGACGACACGGTGGTGCTGGCCTGTTCCGCGCTCACGACGCGGATCCGGAAGGTGCTCGGCGCCGAGCGGGACGGGGTACGGGTCGTCTACCTGCGTGGGGCGAAGGAGCTGATCCAGGCGCGCATGCGCGGGCGCGAGCACTTCATGCCCCCGGCCCTCCTCGACAGCCAGTTTGCGCTGCTGGAGCCGCCGGAGGACGCGTTGGAGCTGGATGTCAGCCAGCCGCCCGAGGAGCTGGTGACCAGAGTTATCACGGAGTTGCACCTTGCCTGACGGCCCGTGCCGCTCCCAGTGAGCCTGGCCACTCAACGGTTGGCGACGACTGGCGCCATGACGGCGGCAGCGGAGCTGGAGAATCCCAAGTACTCTCTGAGTTGATCTTGTCTGCCTTGCACGATACGGTAGTCGCAGTCCATCCGCCGCGATTCTGCCGCATCTGGCAGCCCGCCCGCCGTCTCTTCCGTTGAGTCCTGTTCGGGCGCCGTTGTCGCCGCCCGGAGTCGCATCGCGTTTCGCCCTCGCAAGGGAGACGACATGGCCCTCACATCGCCGCGTTTCGTCACCAGCACCCGGCTACGCAATGCGGCTGCAGGTGCTGCCATCCGCAAACACGCCCGCGGGCGGGCGGTGCACCTCGTGCAGATGGCCCTCATAGACCTCGGCTATGCGATGCCTCGCTCGATCGGCCGGCCGGGCTACAGTCCCGATGGCCAGTTCGGCGACGAGACCCAACAGCGACTCCAGGAATTCCAGGATTGGGCCAACATCAACCCGAGCGGCATCATCGATCGGGGCACGATCATGGCGTTGGATCATTTCTGTCCTGGGTCTCGCCATCGGGTGCGGCTCCACTTCCGGAGCATCTCGCTGGCGCGTGTGCCCTTCGACCGCTCGCTGTCGGATACCCAGCGGGTCTACGGGCAATATGGCATCGCGATGGAGTTCGCTTCCGGCGAGTCCCTGGGGCTTACGGAGGCGGAGGAGCGCGCGCTGACCCGGGTGGACGGTGAGTGCAACTGGGTGCTCAATGCCGGCGAGTATAACCGGCTCCACGGCTTGGGGAGCCGCGCGCCGTCCAACGAGATCCTGGTCTACTACGTTCGGCGCTTCGCCGACCCGTCGCTCCTCGGATGCGGCGGCCACGCCGCCAATCGTCCGGCGTGCACGGTCGCCGCGCGGGCGTCGCGCTGGGACACGGCTCACGAGATCGGCCACGTCCTGCTAACGTCCGCCTTCGCACCGGTCCATCCGGGCCACCAGCGGAACTTGATGTACGCGTTCTCGAGCAACTCGGCGCGGATGCCCGTGCTCACCGATCGACAAGTGGCGAAGATCCGCCGGAGTCCCTGCTGTGTTGCCGCGTGAGGTTCGCCCCGCCGCTCTCGCCTGCTGAGCTGCCGACCCGGGCAGCGTCGAGCGGGGGCCTCGCTAGTCGGGTACGACCTTGAACACCCGGTCGTGCGGCCGGACCCGCGCGATTACCTTTACCGCGACTTCCTCGCCGGTGGCCGCATGATCCACCTTCCCATGCTCCATCTCCAGCGACGTCACCCGCTCGGTGAAATCGCTCGTGTGCCCGACGAAATGGACCTCGTCACCGACCGCAAGGCCGCCCTCGACCAGCTGCACGACGGCGACGCTCGGCGCCTTGTAGAAGTGCGTGACGGTTCCGACGTAGCGCTCGGCCATGATTTCCCCCTTGGAAGGGATGCTGGGGGCGGTGCTGCCTCCCTGACGTTGAATCGTGGGCCCACCTCGCGCCAGGGGGGCCCCCGACCGATGCCCCGGCGGCGGTTCGTGAACCACGTGGCGGCCGGAATGGCGTTCACCATCGTGCCGCGCCACGTGCTGGGCCGCGGCTACCGGGCGCCGAGCGACACGCTGCACGTCGCCTGTATCGGCGTGGGCGGCATGGGCCGGAACGACGTCCGCGGCGTGAGCGGCGAGAACCTCATTGCCTTGTGCGACGTGGACGGGAAACGTGCCGAAGATGCGTTCACCAGCTACCCCCGCGCCACCCGCTACACCGACTTCCGCGCGATGCTGGACAAGGAGGGGGCACGGATCGACGCGGTCACTATCTCCACGCCGGATCACACCCATGCAGTCGTCGCCTTGGCTGCGCTGAAGATGGGCAAGCACGTCTACTGCCAGAAGCCGCTCGCGCGCACGCTCGGCGAGGTGCGCGCGATGAAAGCCGAGTCGGCCCGACGCCCGCGGCAGGCGACCCAGATGGGGAATCAGGGGCACGCGGGCGACGGGACGCGTCAGATTCGCGAGTGGGTGGAGGCGGGCGCCATAGGCACGGTGCGCGAGGTGCACTTCTGGACCGATCGTCCCATCTGGCCCCAAGCCATCGAGCGGCCCACCGAGGCGCACAACGTGCCGCCCACGCTCGACTGGGACCTCTGGCTCGGCCCCGCACCCGCGCGGCCGTACAACCCGGCCTACGCGCCGTTCCGCTGGCGCGGCTGGTGGGACTTCGGCACGGGCGCCCTGGGGGACATCGCCTGCCACGCCATGGACGCGGCGTACTGGGTGTTGGACCTGGGGTACCCCATGCGCATCGAAGCCGAGTCGACGCCCCCGTTCGCGGAGACGGCGCCCTCGGCGTCCCGCATCGTGTATCACTTCCCCGCTCGGGGTACGCGCGGACCGATCACGTGCGTGTGGCGGGATGGCAGTATCCGCCCGCCGCGCCCGCCCGAAGTGGACGCCGCCGCCCCGTGGCCGCCGTGGAACGATGGCGGGCAACTGTGGATTGGCGATGACGGCAAGCTCGTGGCCGACATGTACGGCCGCTTTCCGCGGCTGCTGGACGCGACGCGCGATGCGGAACTGCGAGCGACGCCGCCGGCGGAGAAGTATTCCCGCGTCGAGAGCGTCTATGCCGAGTGGATCGCGGCGTGTAAGACCGGCAGTCAGCCGGGCTCGTCCTTCGCAGGGCACGCGGGACCGCTCACCGAGATGGTGCTGTTGGGGAACCTGGCGGTGCGGGCCGTGCGGGCGATCGACTTGGATCCCACGACCGGGGCCGTGACGAACGCGGCGATCCCGGCCGAGTGGATCACGCCGGCATACCGGGAGAGCTGGCGGCTTTAGTTGCCCTGGTGCACCACCCGGCCGTCCACCACGGTGAGCACGGCCTGGAGGTCCTTGAGGGCCGCGGGTGGGACGCGGAACGGATCGGCGTCCAGCACGACCAGGTCGGCCAGCAGGCCCGGCGCGAGGCGACCCTTGTCGGCCTCCGCGCCTTCCGCCCACGCGTTGTTCACCGTGTAGGCGCGCAACGCGGTCTCCACGTCCACGCGCTCGTCGGGGTACCAGCCGCCGGTGGGGGCGCCGTCGAGCGTCTGCCGCGTGACGGCGGCATAGATCCCCAGCACCGGATTCGCCGGATACCACGACGCGTTCGTGCCGGGCCAGTCACTGCCGAACAGCAGCGTGACGCCGGCCTGCTGGAGCGTGCGGAACGCGTACGCCCAGCGGGACCGGGCGCCGATCCGTTGTTCCATCCAGCGCATGTCGTCGATCGCGTGGTACGGCTGCACCTCGGCGATCACGCCGAGCCGCGCCATGCGCTCGGCGACCGCGGAGCCGCGCAGCACCTGCGTGTGGATGACGCGGAACCGGCGCTCCCTGGAACCGTTTACCGCCACGACGCGCTCGAACAGCGTGAGCAGCGTGTCGATCGCCTCGTCGCCGATGGCGTGCACGTGCGGCCAGTATCCGGCCGAGTCGGCGGCGAGCAGGAGGCGATACAGGTTCCCCGCGGGTTCCATCATGGTGCGCCACGAGCCGCGCTCGCCGCTCGTGAGGTACGGCTCGTAGAAGCGGGCGCTGGAGTTGCCCATGATGCCGTCCACGAATCCCTTGAGCCCGCCGATTCGGATCCAGTCGTCCCCGAACCCCGGCCCGAGGCCCACGGTGCGCAGCGCGTCGATCTTGTCGAGCGTGGGTCGCGCGGAGATCCGCGTCGTCAGCTCGGCACGTCGTTTGAGCTCGGCATAGACCGCGAACTGTTCGGGCGGCGTGATGTCGTGGATCGTCGTGACCCCGACCGCCCGGAGCTGGGCCAGGGCGGCGCGCGCCTCGGCGAGGCGCTGTTCGAGGGACTTGGGTGGCATGGATGCGCGCACGCGTGCCGCGGCCGCGGGCGCCAGCCGGCCGGTGGCGCGGCCGCGCTCGCATTCGACCCCCTCCCACTCGCAGGTCGCGCCCGCGAGCGCGAGCGCGCGCCCGTTGGCGAGGTACGCCGACCGGTCCCACTTGGAGAGCAGGGCAGGGGTGTCGGGCGTGAGCGAGTCCAGCAGGTCGCGCCGCGGGGCGAACGCGAGCCGGCGCTCTGCCGCGGCCCGGCCGGTCGAGCCCTGCGCCCACGCCTCGTACGCGCCCCAATCCCCGCCCACGAGCCACACCCCGCGCGGCACGCGGTCGCGCGCCTCACGCACGCGCCGCACCAGGCCGGCGGCGTCCGCGACATCGAGCAGGTTCACCCCCACCAAAAGGGCGCCGGCCTGCGCGAAGTGTGTGTGATTGTCGATGAAGCCGGGCAGCAGGAACCCGCCGGGCACATCGATGACGCGCGTGTCGGGTCCGCGGAATCCCAGTACCGTGCGACGGTCACCCACCGCCACGATCCGGTTGCCGACCACGGCCACGGCCTCCGCCCACGGCGCCGCGGAGTCACCGGTCCAGGCGCGGGCGCCGGCCACGATGAGATCCGCGGATTGCGCCTGCGCCGTACCCGAGGCCAGGACGGCCAGCGCGAAGAGGCCGCCGCAGCGATGCGCGTGCATGCGCGGGCCTACCGCCGGAAGATGAGCGTGGAGTCCCGCGTCGTCTCTGGCAGCTCGCGCACCCAGATGTTGCGGAAACGGACCGGATCGCCGTGGTCCTGGAGCACCAGCGGCAGCCGGTCGGCATGCCGCTGATACGTGGCGGGACGCCCGTGCACGGTGGCGCCCGTGAACGCCACGTGGTCGTGCACCAGCACGCCGTTGTGCAGCAGCGTCAAGCGGGCCGGTTGGACGAGCGAGCCGTCGTCGGCAAAACGCGGGCGGCGGAACACGAGGTCGAAGGTCTGCCACTCGCCGGGCGCGCGACACGCATTTGCCATCGGCGGGTGCTGGCCGTACATCGCCGCCGCCTGGCCGTCGGCGTAGGTGTCGTTGCCGTACGAGTCCAGAATCTGGATTTCGTACGTGCTCATGAGAAACACGCCGCTGTTGCCGCGTCCCTGACCGTCGCCCGTGGCCGGTGACGGCGTAGCCCACTCGAGATGCAACTGGATATCGCCGAACGCGCGCTCGGTGGCGATGCTGCCAGTCCCGCCGACCACTTGCACGTACCCGTCCCGGAGGGCCCAGCCCGCCGGCCCGCCGCCCTGTTTCTCCCACTCGGCGAGGCTCGTGCCGTCGAACAGCACGATGGCGTCGCTCGGCGGCGACACCGGGCCCCCCGCCGGGCCGGGCCGCACCACCGGCGGCCGCGGCCGCTCCATTGAATGCACCGGCCAGTCCTGCGCGTGCATATCGCTCCCCGTCAGTCCCAGCACGATCGTGGCGGCCGCGGCGGCGACCAGCCCCTGACGCCCCTGGTTAGCCTTCATACCGGACGCCCAAGCGCTGGAGCTGCGCCGCCGGACAGCCGGTCCACTCCGGCACCGCCGTATTGCCGATGTACCGCAGGTCCTCGACCCCCATCCGGCTCGACCAGAACCCGCTCGCGGTGAGATCACGGAAGCGCGAGAAGAACGCGACCCCGTGACTCAGCTCCGGACGCGCGCGCGCCGGCCATGCGATGTCGTCCAACACCGCGCGGCGCTGGGCGTCGTCGCTCTCCAGAAACGTGCGGCTGAACCGTTCGCGGCACTCCGTGTCCAGCCACGCGAGCCCGCCGCGGAGCGGCGTCTGCATCCCCTCGTTCTCCTGCGCGAGGAAATCCATGAACTCCGGCACGCCGGCGTCGGTCGCGCTCCCGGAGCGCGCGTCGCGCGGGAGGATGAGATCCACGAGCACCCGCACGGTCTGCCACTCGTGTTCCGAGAAGAACGCAGGCTGGAACGGCGCGGCCGGCGCGGCGCGCATGGCCGCCACCGCCCGCCGCACGTCGGCGGCGGTCCACGTGAGGGCGCCCACCGTGGCGGCGACCGTCTGGAGCGCTTCCCGACGCGTCAGCTGTGTCATCCTATCATTCCTTCACCCGTATCACTCGTCATCGATCATCGATCATTGGTCATTCGTCATTCGTCATTCGTCATTGATTACTCCGCCCGCCCCTACAGCGTTCCTGCTCTCCGCAGCTCCACGATCTTGTCCGCCGTCCGCCACGCCAGCGCCAGGATGGTCCACGTCGGGTTCTTGTCCGCCTGCGACACGAACGGTCCGCCGTCGGCCACGAACAGGTTCGTCACGTCGTGGGCCTGGCACCAGCGGTTCAACACCGAGCGGCTCGGGTCGTCCCCCATGCGGGTGACCCCCAGCTCGTGGATGATCCGCCCGCCCTCGGCGATGCCGTAGCCACGGTCCGGCCCGGGCATCTCGCCCCACG
>JBFGDF010000119.1:0-9511 GCA_041580775.1 Gemmatimonadales bacterium | reverse complement strand
CTCGTCAACCTGAAGCTGTTCGGCTGGCGGGACGACGACCTCACCTGCCTGCCCGAGTACGTCGCGGCGGTATCCCGGGCGGTGAGCGTCCCGATCCCGGTGAACACGCCGATCGTGGGACGCGATGCGTTCCGCACCGCGACCGGCGTCCACGCCGCGGCCGTCATCAAGGCGCAGAAGAAGGGGGCCGCGTGGCTCGCCGACCGCGTCTACAGCGGCGTGCCGGCGAGGTGGGTGGGGCGGGAGCAGGAGATCGAGATCGGCCACATGTCCGGCGCGTCGAACGTCGTGCACTACCTCGCGACGCGCGACCTCCCGGCAACCCCGGCGATCGTGCAGGCCGTGCTGGCCGCCGCCAAGCAGTCTGAACGGCTACTGACGGACGAGGAGATCCTCGCCGCCGTTCACGCCGCCACGGCGTGAGGGGGCGGGGTGCGCGCCCTGGCGCCCACCCCCCACGCCCCCGTTACCGCTCGATGCCGACCAGCTCCACTTCGAAGACGAGGGTCATCTCCGGCCCGATGTCCGGCGGATACCCGCCGGCCCCGTAGCCCAGCGCTGGGGGCAGCACGAAGCGGTACTTGCTCCCGACCGGCATGAGCTGCATGCCCTCCGTCCAGCCGGGAATCACCTGATTGAGGGGGAAGGTCACGGGCTCGCCGGCATCGGTAGCGTCGAACTGGGTGCCGTCGATGAGGGTTCCGCGATACTGCACACGCACCCGGTCGGTCGCCTTGGGCTTCGCCCCGCTCCCGGCGGAGAGCACCTCGTACTGCAGGCCGCTCGCCGTCGTCTGGACGCCGGGCCGCTTCGCGTTCTCGGCTCGATACGCGTCCCCCTTCTGCCGGTTGCTGTCGGCCTGTGCCATGCGTCCCTCCGACTGTCGTTGCTGGACCTGGGCCGCGAACGTCTGCAGGACGCGCCCGGCGGCCTGCTCGCTGAGCCGGGTCGTCCGGCCCTCGGTCATGTCGCGGAGGCCCTGCACCAGCGCGTCGAGCGCGATCTCGTCCCGCACCTCGCGCAGCGAGGCCCCCATGTTCATCCCTACCGCATAGCTCGCGCTGTCCGCGAGCGTGGTGAGCGCCGGGTTCGACTCCCCTGCACACGCGGCCACCACCAGCACCACACTGGCCGCGACTGATTGCCTGAGCTGCATTGCCCCATCCAGGAAAACCGCGCCTTCGTCCGAAGCACGTTCGGCTCCGGTCTCCGGCGCGCCGTGTCACGAAGGTTGCAAGGTACCCAGGGACGACCGCGGTTGTCTATCAGGTCAGCGCGTGATGCGGGTGTCAGGTCGGAAAACGGCCCACGCAAACCAGAAGTGGTTGCCATGCGCCACAGCCCGGAGGCGACGCCCCGTGAGCGGACCGGCCACGGCGCGCCCAAGGAGGTCCCACGTCGAGCCGGTCTCGCGGTCGCGGAACCGGCCGTTCCCGGCGGGCGCGAACGTGAGTGCGCGGCCGTCGACCCGTCGATCGAAGACACCGGTCGCCCCGACGTCACGGCCGGCGGCGATGGTCGCGGCATCGAGCGCGCTCGCGGTCCCCGGCGCCCAGAACACCACGAGGGGCAGGCCGTCAGCCGACGCCTCGACCGTCCGACGCTCGGCCAGTGCGCCGAAGGGCACCGCGAGCGACGTCGTGCCCACCTCGATGGCGACCACGCGCTCCATGGCCGGGAGACGGTCGTCGGCGGGTCGCCGGAAGAAGGACGGGAACGGCGAGCCCCCCGGCGCATCGTAACCCTCGTAGGGGTTGCGGCCGTAGGGGCGCCGATGGCCGGTCTCGCGTGAAAGCACGAGTCCCTCGGGGTGGGCCGCGCGGAACGCCTCCCAGCTCACCACCGGTGCCGGGACGAACCGCAGGCGCTCGCCGGCGAACCGGCCCACGATGCCCTCCCCCGTCGCCTGCTGCCACCACGACTCGGTCTGCCGGTCGTACATCACCAGGTCGGAATGGCGTAGGCGGCCCGTCGTCCCGAAGTCGAGCACTCGGCCGTCGTGGCGCCGATCGAACGCGAGCGCCGTGTTACACAGTGGGCAGAACGTGACCGCGACCGGCACACCGCCGACCTCGTCGTTCACGATCTCGTGCCAGATCAGAATCTGGAGCGGATAGGCCTTGGCGACGTCGCCCAGCTCGACCGCCACGACGGGCTCGCGTGGGTCGAGCCAGCGACCGACGCCGGACACCGGCACGAACTGCGGCCGATCGATGGCGGGGATGCCGTCTTTCGGCGGCCCCCCCGCGACGATTTCGTCGAGCGGGACGGTGTGGCGCGAGAAGTCCGTGCGCCACGCGTCGTCGCCGGCCTGGGCATGGGAACCCGCGGCCGTGGCACCAAGCGCGCCGAGCACGGCGAAGAGAGCGCGAGGCATCACCCCGGAAACAGAAGACGGCCCCGGCGGGTTCCCCTCGCCCGGGCCATCCCGCAGAGTCCGTACCGACCTACCGGCTCGCCCGGTCGGCCTCCCGCTCCGTACGGTACAGGCGCCCCGTCCGCACCTCCTGCACGATGCGGTCGCTGTCGTACACGTGGTCCATCGCCGCGAGGATTGCGCGGACGTCCACCATGATGTTGCGGCCCTGCTCGGGCAGGTAGATGAAATCGCGGGACAGCCCCTCGATGTTGCGGTCGAAGTTGAGCCCCACGATCGACAGGTCCGGCCGCACGGCGGGCGAGCCGGAGTTCCCCCCGTAGGTGTCGGACGTGGAGATGAAATTGAGCGGCGTCGCCAGATCGAGGCCGGCCGGTGGCGTCCGCCAGCGCGCGGGCAGGTCCCATTCCGTCCCGGGACCGTGGGAGTGATGGCGATCGTAGACCCCGTAGAACGTCGTATGCCACGGAGCGAGGGTCCCGTTGTATTCGTAGGTTCGCACCACGCCGTCCGTGATCCGTGGTGAGCTCGTGGCGTCGGGCGGGACGCTCTGCCCGTACACGGCGAATCGGGCGCGGCCCAGCTCGCTGGCCAGCTCGTCTTCCTCCCGCGCGACATCCCGGAATGCCCCGGCGAACGCCGCGGCCCGCGGCACGAGCTTCAGCGTCAGCAGGAGGCCCGGGTCATTGTCGGGGAGCCGGGGCGCGGCGAGCGCCGCCGCGGTCCGGGCCGAGTCGGCCAGGACCGAGCGCTCGAGCAGGGCGTCGGCGGCATCGGCCGGCCGGAGCCCCGCCAGCGCCGCCCGCGCCACGTCGTCGCCGGCGCCGAGGGACCGCTCGAGATCGGTGAGGGCGGCAGTCAGGAGCCGTCGCTCGAGGTCAGCGGGCGCGTTCGTCACGCGCAGCACGCGCGCGCGCAGCCCCGGCAGCGATTCGGCGGGCGCCGCCTCCAGCGCCGCCAGCGCGACGGCGCGCCGGAACAGCGCGGGCGCGACCGAGCTCTGCACGTACGCGAAGGCGCCGTACTCGGCGGCGAGGGCGCGCTTGCGCTCCTGGAGCGCCGCGATCCGGTCGAGCACCCCGGCAAACCGCTGCAGATCCGCCCGCCCGGCGATCGCCTCGCGCAGCTGCCGTTCGGCGTCCCGCTTGCGCGCCATGATCACCGGGTCGCGCAGCGCGGCGAGGCGGCCCGTATTGGCCTTGAGGGAGTTCGACAGGCCGAACATCCGATTGCGGATGTCGTACGCATCGGCCACCTCCGGCTGCGCCTCCCGGAAGGCATCCATGGCGTCGAGTCGGCTCGACAGAAACGCCACCGCCACCGGCACCTGCACGTCGCGCTGGAACTCGAGCTGCGCGATGGTCAACAGCCGGCTCGTCGGGCCCGGATTGCCGATCACGAAGACCACGTCACCTTCACTCACGCCGTCCGTGCTCCAGCGGAACCAGTGGTCGGTCGTGAACGGTCGGCCGTCCTGCCCATAGACGCGCAGGAACGCAAAATCGAGATCGTAGCGCGGGTAGGTGAAGTTGTCCGCGTCGCCGCCGAAGAACCCCATTTGCAGCTCGGCGGCCGCCACTAGCCGGATATCGGTGAACCGGCGGAACACGTACGCCGAATAGCGGCCGCCGTGGTACAGCGGCACGATCTGCACCCAGATCGAGTCCTGCTGCGCCCCGTGGGCGGCGCGCAGGCGCGTGGTCACCGCCTCGAAGACGGTGCGCCGAGCCACGTCCCGGGACGCCTCCGGGGCCCGATCCACGACCGCGAACACCTCGTCGGATACGTCCTCGATGGCGATCAGCTGATCGGCCCAGTAGCCGGGGATCGGCCGCTCCGCATCCAGCGATCGGCTCACGAACCCGTCGTCGAGCAGCCGCTCACCCGGCCGCGCCACGCGACTGACCGACCCCCGCACACAGTGGTGGTTCGTGACCAGAAGGCCTTGGGGCGAGACGAACGACGCGGAGCACCCCGGAATCCGGAGTGCCGCCAACCGGGCGCGCTCGAACCACGCCGCGCCGGCGTCGAACCCGTAGGTCTCCGAGAAATACGCGGTCGGAGCATACTCGAACGTCCACATCTTCCCGTAATCGAAGCGACCGGCGCGGATCGTATCGGGGTCATCCCCGCCAATCTGGGCGGCGGCGGGCCGGGCGGCCAGCACCCCAGTCGTCGCGAGCAGGAGCGAAAGCAGTCGTCGCATGGAATCCCTCGCAGGCATGCGCGCGCGCGAGGCGCGCGCCGGAGCAGAGCAGTGTGGCGAACCTCGCCGCAAGATCACCAGCGGGACCCCTGGTTCGCCACTGGCCGCGCGCCCTCCTCGGCACGCGATCGGGAACCATCGTCCCGCGGCGTGGGTACGCATCTTCGCACCCGTGACGGGAGACCCGACTGTGGCCCCAGCCGCACGCGTCGGACCAGCCGCACGCCGGGTCGCACCCTCCGTACGCTGCGGAGCCGGTGCGCTCGGCCTCCTCGCCTGCGCGATCGCCTGGACTCCGCCCGCCGCGGCGCAGTGCGGGCCACGCGCCCTCGACCGGCCCAGCCGCCGACCGGAGCTGGTAGTCAGCACCCCATGGCTCGACGAGCATCGGCGCGACCCCGGCATCGTGATTCTCCACGTTGACATGGACGCGGCCCGCTACGCGGCCGCGCACATTCCGAGTGCCCTGCTCGCTAATCCGATGGCCTTCACGACCGGAGAGCACGATCTGCCACCGGTCGACACCCTGCGGGCCCTGGTCGAACGCCTCGGGATCACCAATGACACGCGGGTCGTCCTGTACGGAGAGACCTGGCACACGGGCTGGCTGTACGTGGTGCTCGACTATCTCGGCCACGGCGACCGCACCGCGTTGCTGGACGGCGGCCTGCCGCAGTGGCGCGCCGAGGGCCGGCCCGTCGAGAGCGGGGCCGCGCCGGCCGTCCGCCGCGGCCGGTTCACGCCGAAGCCCCGCTCGCAGGTCACCATTACCACGGACTGGCTGCGGGACCAGTTGGACAGCCGCCGGCTCGCCCTGATCGACGTCCGGAGTGCCGAGGAGTACGCCGGAACCGCGTCGTCGGGCCCCGGCCGCCGCGGCCACATTCCGACCGCCCGCCATCTGGACTGGAGCCGCACCTTCACCCGGCCCGACGACGCGGTGGCCGGCGACGCGTCCCTGCTGGTGAGCGCCGAGCGGCTGGAGCGGATGTTCCGCGAGGCCGGCGCGGCACCGGGCAAGCACCTCGTGCTGTACTGCGCCGTCGGCGTCCGGGCGAGCCACGTGTACCTGCTCGCCCGCTACCTTGGCTACGACCCCAAGCTCTACGACGGGAGCTGGGCCGAGTGGCGCGCCCGTCCGGATCTGCCCGTCGTCGCCGGCACCGACCCCGGAACCGCTCGCTAGCCCTCCCCGCTTCCTGGAGATCTCGCCCATGCATGTCGTGGCCCTGGTCGCCCTGGCGCTCGGCTCGCAAAGCCCGGTCGACTCCATGCTCGTGAGCACGCAGTGGGTCGCCGAGCGCCTTGGTGACCCCAAGCTGATCCTGCTACAGGTGGGTGACTCGGCCGAGTACGCCGGTGCGCACATCCCCGGGGCGCGCTGGCTCCGGTACCGCGACTTCGCGGCCCCCCGCGACAGCACGCAGCCGGCGTTGGAGCTGCCCAGCGCCGAACGGATGGCGGCGACGCTCGCGGCGTACGGCATCTCCGACGATTCGCGCATCGTGCTCTACTGGGGGAACAACTGGGCGTCCCCCACCACCCGGATCTATCTCACGCTGCACTGGGCCGGCTTCGGCGCGCGGACCTCCATTCTGGATGGGGGCCTGCCGGCGTGGCGGGCCGAGGGACGCCCGGTCACCACCACTCCGCCGGCGCACGTCATCGGGACGGCCACGGTGCGTCCGCGGTCCGACGTCGTGGTCCGGGCGGACGAGGTCGACCGGCTCCGGATACGCGCAAACGTGGCACTCATCGATGCCCGCACCGAGCAGTTCTACCTGGGCCAAGACACCTCCATCGCCCGCCCGGGACACATCCCCGGCGCCCGCAACCTCCCCTACGTCCAGGTCGTCGGGGACGACGGCTACTTCAAGCCGCGGGCGGAGCTGGAGCGTCTGCTGCGCGGGGCCGGTGCCGACCCGGGCGACCTCGTCGTGGCCTACTGCCACATCGGCCAGCAGGCCACCGCCGTCTGGTTCGCCGCCCGCCTGCTCGGCCGGGACGCGCGGCTGTACGACGGGTCGTTCAACGAGTGGACCGGGCTTCCGCAGTACCCGGTCGCACGGGAGCCATGAGGCGGGTGGCGTGACGCCGGCCAGAGCGTACTGGAATCCGTATCTGGCGGGGGTGGCGCTGGGACTCGTGTTGCTCGGCGCCTTCGTGCTCGTCGGGCGTGGGATCGGCGTGTCCGGTGCCGTTGCCTCAGTGGTGGCGACCGGGGTCGAGGCGGTGGCCCCCGAGCACGCGCGCGCCAAGGCGTACTTCGACGCCTACCTCGGCGACGGCACGGTCCATCCCCTCGCAAACTGGATCGTGATCGAGGTCGTGGGGGTGCTGCTGGGTGGCCTCGTCTCCGCCACGCTTGCCGGCCGGTTCCGGCTCGCGGCCGTGGATCGAGGCCCGCGGATCGGCACACGGAGCCGCCTGGCGTTTGCTTTCGGCGGCGGTGCCATCATGGGCTTCGGCACGCGCCTCGCCCGCGGGTGCACCAGCGGGCTGGCGCTCACGGGCGGCGCCTTGCTCGGGGTGGGTGCGTGGGTGTTCATGCTGGCGATCTTCGCCGCCGGCTACGCCGTCGCACCCCTCGTCCGGAGACAATGGACATGACAGCGCTTGCCGAGAATCTCTGGCTCGCGCTGGCCATCGGCGTCGCGTTCGGGTTCGTGCTCGAGCGCGCCGGCCTGGGCAACGCCGTGAAGCTGGCGGGGCAGTTCTACCTGCGGGATCTCACGGTGTTCAAGGTGATGTTCACGGCGATCGTCACCGCGCTGGTCGGCCTGGCGCTGCTCGCGAGCGTCGGCGCGGTGGACCTCGGCCGGATCGAGCTGCCCGCGACCTTTCTGCTGCCCCAACTCGTCGGCGGCCTGGTGTTCGGGGCCGGGTTCGTGATCGGCGGCTACTGTCCGGGCACGGGCTGTGTGGGGTTCGCCTCCGGCCGGCTCGATGCACTGATGGTCGTCGCGGGCATGGTCACCGGCGTCTACGTCTTCGGCGAAGTCTTCCCGCTGCTCGCCGGATTCTATAGCGCAACCCCGCTGGGTCCGGTGACGCTTGCCGACCTGCTGCAGATCCGCTTCGGCATCGCAAGCGCGATGCTCGCGGGGTTCGCCGTCCTGACCCTGGTCGGGGCGGAGTGGGTGGAGCGTCGCTTCCGCCCGGTCGAGCGACTCGGCGGCCCGTAGGGCATCCTGCCGCGCGGACCGGCACTGGCCTCGGCCTCCCCAGGCATGCTATCCTAGGGAACACCGGCTGGAGTCGGAGCGGGCCTGGGACCCATGCGTATCACGTCGTTCGAGCATTCCGTCGCCAGGGTCTTGCGCCCGATGCGGCTCGACCGCATCAAGCACAAGATCGTGGCCTTCGCGTTGCTCGCCACGCTGATCCCCTCCGCGACCACCGCCTGGCTGTCCTACACCCAGAACCGGACCGCCCTCACGGAGAAGATCGTGGAGGGGCTGCAGCGCGCGAGTCGGCAGGCCGCGCGCGAGACGGATCTCTGGCTCAAGGACCGGATCTACGAGCTCAGGGTGTTCGGCGCCTCCTATGAGGTCAGCGAGATCCTGGATCGCGGACGGGGCACGACCGGGCGCCTGACCGATTACCTGCGCTCGGTGAAGGAGAAGGTCGACGACTACGGCGACCTCCAGGCGTGGACTGTCGAGGGCCGGCTCGTGGCGACGACCGCGGCGGCCCCGTCACCCCATCGGCTGCCGGACGGGTGGCTCTCCGACATCCGCCAGGACAAACCGGTGCTCGGTCGCCCGGTCTGGGATTCCACGCTCAGCCGCCCGATCGTCCCCCTCGCGGTGCCCGTGGCGGCCGGCGCGGGCCGGATCGTCGGTGCGCTCACGACTACGGTCAGCCTCGGGTCCGTCGAGCGGATCCTCGCGGGGGCCGCGCCCACGGGGACCGGGACGATGCTGTTGACGCAGCCGAGCGGCGCGCTGATCACCACCGACCAGGGGCTGCCCGACGTACTTCGCGCGCACGTCGTTCCAGAACCGATCCTCGAGCGGCTGCAGACCGGCGACGGTACCGTGGCCAGCTACGAGGGACTGGTCGGCGCACCCGTCCTGGGGGCCATCTCTTTTGCCCCGCAGATTGGCTGGTCGGTGATCGCGGAGGTCCCCGAGCGCGACGCCTACGCCCCAATTCATCGGCTCCGTACGATCACGATGCTCACGGTCGCGGCCCTCCTCGTGGGGGTCGGACTGTTGGCCTACCTCCTCGGCATGCTCATCGTGCGGCCGCTCGGTCGGCTCACCCAAGGCGCGGAGCAGGTCGCCCAGGGCGACCTCGGCGTGGATCTGCCCGTCGTGGGGGGCGGCGAGATCTCGTATCTCACCGAGATCTTCAACGACATGGTCGAGCGATTGCGCGAGAACAAGCAGGAGCTGGACGAGCGCGCGGAGCTGCTGCGCCGGCAGAACACCGAGCTCGAGCGGCTGTCGATCACCGACGGACTCACCGGGCTCTACAACCGCCGGCACCTCATGCAGACGCTCGACAAGGAGACCCTGCGGGCTCGCCGGCATGAGTACGCCTATGCCGTCGTGATGCTCGATGTGGACCATTTCAAGCAGTACAACGATACCTGCGGCCACCTCGCCGGCGACGACGTGCTCACGGGGATCGCCGCCATGCTGCGTGAGTGCATTCGGGAAGTGGATTATGGGGCGCGGTACGGAGGCGAGGAGTTCCTCGTCATGCTCCCCGAGACGGATCTCGAGGAGGCCATGCGTGTGGCCGAGCGGATTCGCGAGCGGGTTCAGACGGGGTTCGCCGGCGATCCTGAACGGCCGCCGGTGACCGCAAGCCTCGGGGTCGCGGAGTTCCCCATTCACGGCACGAACCCGGACGCGGTCATCTCGGCCGCGGACGAGGCGCTCTATGCCGCGAAACAGCAGGGTCGAAACCGCGTCGTG
>JBFGDF010000118.1:0-9617 GCA_041580775.1 Gemmatimonadales bacterium | reverse complement strand
CTGACGGCCGCGCATGTGGCGCGCGGCATCGATCCCGCGCGGACCCGGGTCGTCTTCGGCGCAGACACCTTCGCCATCGAGCGCGCGGTCGCTCATCCCACGTGGCGGCCCATGGGGCCGCACGACATCGGCGTGATCAACTTCGGCCGGCCCGTCGCGGGCATCACCCCGCTCGACCTCTACGTGGGGGATGCGGAGGCGGGACGGATTGCCGTCCTCGTCGGGCACGGCGACACGCGATCGGGACTCGGCGGCGCGTGGGTGCGCGACGGCCTGCGCCGCGCGGCGGGAATCCTGCTGCGCGGCCGGGCCGCCGCGCCTCAGTCGCTCGTCATGATGAAGAGCGGCGAGCCTTCGAACGCGTAGGTCGGCCGCATCCGTTCCGTGTTGTAATATTTCGCCACGTCCACGACCTTTTTCGCCGACGTGACGCTTCCGATCGGCACGCTGTCGTAGACGCCGCGGTGCGTGCTCACCAGCCGGCCGTACTCCTTCCGCAGGACGAGCTCCAGGGCCAGGTTGCCGAACGCCATCGGGACGATCGAGTCGAGGGCGTCGGGGTCGCCCGAGCGCACGAGATACCCCAGACGCTGGTTGACGACGTCGATGCGCCGCCCGCGGTTGAACTTGGGCGACAGCTCCTTCAAAGCGGCCCCGACCTGATCGCCGATCCCGCCGAGCTTGCGGTGACCAAACATGTCCGCTTCGCTCCCTTCGAAGCTCATGTCCGCGTGGGTCGTGAAGCGCGCGCCTTCGGACACCAGCACCACTGCATAGCGACTCGGATTGCGGTTGCGGTCCTGGGTCACGAGTTCCGTGAGCTGCTCGATGTCCACCGGATGCTCGGGGATCACGCAGCGATCCGCGGCGCCGGCCATCGTGGGGAGCAGCGCGGTGAACCCGGCGTAGCGCCCGAACACCTCGATGACGAGAAAGCGCTCGTGCGATCCCGCCGACGTTCGCAGGCGGTGCGTCAGCTCGATCGTGCGCGTCACGCAGGTGCTGAACCCGATGCAGTAGTCCGTCCCGTAGACGTCGTTGTCCATCGTCTTGGGTATGCCGACGACCGGAACTCCCTCGTCGTGGAGGCGCTTCGCGTAGCTCAGCGTGTCGTCCCCACCGATGGGAATCAGGGCATCCACGCCAATATGCTCGAGGTTCTTCAGGACGTCCTTGGTGATGTCGTTGATCGGCTCCGCGTATCCGCTCAGGTGAGCTGGCACTCGTTCCCGCGGGAGATGGCTGGGACGGACGCGCGAGGTATGCAGGAAGGTCCCGCCCGTGCGGCCTGCGCGATTCACGATCGCCTCAGACAGCGGCTGCACGTTCTCGCTGTTGTCGGCCTGCGCGTCGCGCACGTAGTCGACCAGGCCCGCCCACCCCCGACGGATCCCGATCACGCGGTATCCGTCGCGCAGTGCGCGAATGGTGATGGCGCGAATGGCCGGGTTCAGGCCAGGCACGTCACCCCCGCCCGTGAGAATGGCTATCGTGCGGCTCGGTCTGCCCATGACTCAGCTCCTGGTGCACTCGTCGCTCGGCGTGCCGAAAACATAATCAGCCTTCCGCCGCCGTGACCGGGTGCGCCACGGAAGCCACCATTGATGTTATCCGTCCGCCGGTCGGCACCAACCCTGAGCGGGTGGGTCCCGACGACATGAAAGCCGCTCTTCCTGTAGAAAGCGATCGATCGTGACCGGCGTTCCGCCTACCGCGCCCGCCGCAGATAATCGGCGTACCACGTTACGACCCAGGTCGCGCCTCCGTCCGTCGAGCGACGGCTGGTGAAACGCATGGAATCCGACGCGAACGGCTCGAAACGGTGCTCGAAACGTACCAGCCGTCCGCGCACCACCTGGGAATCCACGAGCACCACGCCATCGGCCGTCCGTGAGCCAGCTGACACGGTGATCAGCCCGTGCTGGGAATGCACCGTGCTGCGTTGCAAAGGAGCGTCGAGCCCGGCCGCACCCCACAGACTCAGCACGTGAAACGACCGGCCCCAGCGCGTCCCGACGAGCGTCTCCCGCAGTACGCAACCGCCCAGATCCCGCTCGAACCGCGCCTCGGCCGCGCTCGTATCCCAGGCCGACCCGCTGCGAAACACGGCGCGGACGTCCCAGATCCCGGCGAGAGCGCCAAGCGCCCGCTCGACGGAATCGACGCACGCCTCCTGGGCGCGCGCGGGCCGCGAGACAACCGCGGCCAGCGCTACCAGAGCCAGGACGACGCGCGCGTTCACCACGTTTCGGTACCGGGCTCGCCCTTGAATGGACCCACCACCTCAGGCGTGATCCAGCCGCCGTAGAAATGGCCGGGCTGCGGGGTCACCCGGACGGCGTCCACGAAACACTCGACCCGCGCCGGATAGAACGACACACACGCCGTGAGCGACTCGAAGCCCGGCATCGGATCCGGGTACGACCACGCGACGTTGGCGACACGCGCGCCAGGCGCGCGCAGGCTCCAGTACCGCGCCTCACCCTTCCATTCGCACTGCGAGCTGCCCCGGCCCGGCTCGAGCAGCTCCATCCGCACGTCCGTGACCGGCAGGTAGAACGTCGGGGGGCTCCCCGTCTCGAGCACGCGCAGACACCGACGCGACCGGGCGATCTCGGTCGCGCCTGCCCGCACCACCACCTCGCGCGGGTCGGACTCCAAGCGCGGCGGGCGCGGGTAGTCCCAGACCGACTCCTGCCCCTCCCGGGGCGGAACCGCGAAGGGCGGTCGCTGCTGGCCGCGGTAGCGCCATTGTGCGCGGGCCCGGCGGGCCCACTCGGGAACGCCCGATCCGCTCACCGGCCCTACTGCGCGACCAGCACCACGTAGTTCTTGCCGTAGGCCTTCGCGCAGCTGGGGCAGGTCGTGTACCAGTAGAAGAGCTTCTCGAAGGGGCGACCCCGCTGCTCGAGGAGACGCTTCATCTCCTTCGTCCAGCGTCCCGCATGGCTGTACGGGCCCTCGAACACCTTGGTGAAGAACGTGCCTGAGATGCTCGCCATGCGCGCCCCCGGGATTTCCTTCGTCACGGCGATGTAGACGTCGGCTCCCCAGGGCGAGTTGTCATCCGTGAGGATCAGCTGGTCCGGATCTTTCGCCCCCGCAGCCTCGACCGCCTCCATATTCCGGCGCATCACGCCCCCGAAGTTGAGGGGGATGTGGAACAGGCTGCGAACCCGGTCCTGCACGAAGGGCTTGTCCGTCAAGGTGACTTCCTTTTCCTCCCACGGCGTGGGATCGAACCGCGGGCAGCAGCCGGTTTCGGTCATCGCGTTCATTGGCGCCTCCTGTGCCGGCGCGGAGGCGCGTGCGCCAGCTCCGGGCTCGCGCGACCTGCGTGTGGCGACGCGCCTCGACGCGCTCTAGCGGAACCTGCACCGCTGTCCCCGGGCGCACAACCTCACGACGGAATCACTCGTGTTTCGGAGAATCGGCGCCAGAAACTGCGGTTTCGCGGGCGGGACCGTGCGAGAAGAGCCACACGCGGCCGAACTGATTCGGCGCCACGTCCCGACCCGTCGTCACGTGATGCTCGAGCCCCCGCAGGACCGCGCGCAGGTAGCGGCGCAACAGGGGCATCAGGTACAAACGATGCAGCGCCCACCGCAGGACCGAGGGGTAGCCGGCGAACGCGGTGGGCCAGATGCTGATGGTGAGGTCGCTGGCGGCCGGGCCGGCGCTGACGAGCTCCCAGCGGACGTAGCTCGGAGGCCATCGCACGTTGCCGATCTCGAGTTCGAACCCGTGCCCTTCGGTCCAGGCCGTGAACCGGCGGTGCAGGACGAGCCCGCTCAGGTAATGGATCGTGTCGCGCGCGCCGACACCGGGCCACTGGGCAACGGGATTGGCCGCGCAGAATGGATGGTATCGGGCCAGGGCCCCGGGCGCGGCGACGACGTCCCACACGCGCCCGATCGGTGCCGGGATCCGATGCCTCACCGCGGCAGGTCGGGGCCAGTTCATCGCACGCTCGGGCTTGGGCGATCGCACCATCGCTACCCCGCGTACCCGGATGCTTCCCGCAGCGGGATTCTGCTCCGCACGAAGACTCCGCTTCCTCTCGCCACTTGAGTGTCGTCAGTGTCGTAGAGAACGGCTTCGGCGGTGTATTCAGACGCGCCACGGCCGACCACCCGGCCGACTGACCGTACCGTGCCGGTCCGGAGCGGCCTGAGGAACTGGATGGTGAACGACACCGTCAACACGAACATCTCGCGCTCGAGGGAGTTCGCGGCAAAAAACGCGGCATCATCCAGCATCTTGAAATAGACGGAGCCGTGCAGCGCGCCCGCCGAATGGAAGAGCCGCTCGGACACCTCCATCGTGATCGTCGCCTGCCCTTCGGCCACGTCGATGGTCGGCTGGACCAGCGTGTTGATCGGCGCCGCCAGGTACATCTTCTCGAGTGCCGCGCAGTGCGGGTCCTTGCTCATGGCCCAGTCGCTGGGCTCACGCGGACGGGGCGTCCAGCGGGTAATGGACACGGCGGCCGCCCCGCTCCCGCTCCGCCGCGCGATTCACGCGCGGAGATCCCAGAATTTCCCGGTGAGGCCGACGCCGGCCAGCAGATCCTCCGTTTCCTCCAGCGTGTGCCGCCGCCACTCCGGGCGCAACTTGTCCGTGTACCAGCCGACGGCCAGCTGCCAGCCCTGGAGTGGAGTGAGGGTGGCTCCGCGCTCGAGCCCGCGCGCGGCGCACCACCGGTCCACGTGCTCTTCGGCCCGGAAGAGCAGCATGGTGCTTCACGTGAAGCCGATGTTGTCCCACCAGTGAAATGCGCGGACCGCGAAATGGATGATGCCTTCACTGCGGGTGAGCTCCCCGTCCGTGATAGCGAGGCGCAGCGGGTCGCCGCAGTCGCCACAGACGGCGCTGATGTCGGCGTCGCTGCCGAGGGCCGCTGCGATCCCCAGCGCATCCCAGATGCAGATCGCCGCGTAGCTCCGGCCGCGCGCGGCGACTCGAAACGGCGACGGGACGGCGCAGAAGGGGTTGGCGGCCCATATGGTGAGGCCATTGGGCGCGAGGATCAGCGCCTTCTCGGCACCCAGCCGCCGCAGGGCCTCCTCCACCTCGTGCTGCGGACGGCCGAGCGCGGCGGCGATCTCGGGCGGCTGGGGAACACGGGCGGTCTCGGCGGCCGTGCGAAAGACGTGGACGCGGACGTCGCGCGCGAGGGCATCGGCGGCCGGCGTCATGGCCGAGCCTCCGTCAGCTCCTTGCGCAACCCGATGCGGCTGCCGCCGTCCGAATACCACCCTTCGAGCTCGGCGAAGACCACGTACCCGCGCTTCGTATAGAACTCGGGCGCCTCATGCGCGGCCGTCCAGGTCCAGATGCGGGCCACGCCCTTCGACGCGAGCGCTCGTTCCAGCACGCGCAACAGCCGCGAGCCGACGCCGCGCCCGCGGTGCGACCGCTCGACGAACAGATCCGACAGGTAGCACCAGCCGGCATACGCGGATCCGTTCTTGTAGGCGAGCGCCGACGCGGCGCCCACGAAGCGGGCGTCGTCCAGGGCCACGGCCGCGAGCCGCTCCGCGTGCTGTACCTCGACGCCGTGCGCCAGCGCGTGCTCGTCGAACCCGGCGTGCAGCCGCGCCAGCTCGGCAGGTGCGATGTCGCGCTCCACGATCCGCACGGTGTCCATGGTGTCCACTCCCCACCTGGCGCTCGACTGAGCCGCGGTGCCCCGCGCGCGCCCGATTGTGGTCAACCGCGACCCGGGCGCTCGCCTCACGGCGGCGGCACGAACGGGGCACCCGTCCCCGTTTCGCACAGTTGCTTCAGACTGTTGAGGTAGTATCCCCAGTTGAAGTTGTAAACGCCGTACACGTCGTCGGACAGCTCCTGTGCGTACTCCTGCACGAATCGCAGAAACGTCTCGCCCTCCCGCTCCTCGAGCGCGAACGTGAAGACGTTGTCCTGCCAGTTCGGATGACCCCCGACGCAACGCCACTGGATCCGGCGGTTCCGCTCGAGCACGTCCTGGCGCATCTCAGGGTGAAAGTCGCCGTGGAAGGTGAACCGAATCACGCCACCGACGCCCGGCGTGAGGCTGGCCTGGGTGGTCCACCAGCCGCGCAGGCCGTCGGCGGTCGAGAGTGCCCGGAAGACGGCGGCGGGGGCGGCGTGGACATGCACCGCGTGGATGATCGTCTTCATGGGCGGGCCGGCCGATGCCACATGTCATAGAGGATGCGCCACGCCCCGTCCGTCTCGCGCACCCAGACGACGAGGTAGCGCTCGGACGCGGTCGCGGGCGCCGCATCGCCACGCTGGCCCGTGCTCGTCCAGACTCCCGCGTCGATCGCCAGATCAGCGCGGATCAGCAGGTGGTGCGACTCCATGGAATGGGCGATCTGCCGGTAGTTCGGCCCCCACGCAAAGTAGCGCTGGATCGCCGCCCGCCCGCGAATCTCCCGGTTGGGCGGCAGCAGCACCGCCGAGTCGGCGTAGACGCGTCCCAGCGCGGCGGTGTCGTTGGCCACGTACGCGGCGGAGAACGCGCGGCTCGCCGCCACGATCGCGGCGCTGTCGGTCGCCGCCCCGTGCCCCTGCGCGTGACCGGCAGTGGGCACGGCCACGGCCAGACACGCGACTACCCACGCACGTCGCATGGCGATCTTCTCCTCCCCGTGTGCGCGTGCGGCTCAGCCGCCCGCGATGGTGGACGGCTCCCGCCCGTCCTCGCCCGGCCCGCAGGTCGGTTCCGTGAGCCCGCCCCAGTCGAAGTACTCGTGCCAGCGCCGCACCAGACCGACACCGGCCCGGGCGCTCCACACGGTGAAATGCTCGCCCTCGTCAGCCGTGCAGCGCCGGACCTCCTCCGGCGCACCGTCGCCGTCGAGGTCCCCCCGCACGATGCCGTCGCGTCCCCGCGCCCACGGCGCTGCGCTGGCCACGACCAGAGCCACCACTGGCATCTCACTTTCCGGGACCGGACGCTCGAGCTCGAGCGCGTACGCGGTGTAGTCGTGCCAGCGCAGCTGCGGGAACGCCGCGGGACACTCGCCGTCATGGGGCCCGCGCACCCGGGCAGCCCAGGCCGGCACCGTTGCGGGTTGTGCGAACACGAGAGTCACGGCCGTCCCGCGCGCGAGCGCCGACGCCGAGTCGATGCGGAATTCGGCGCACCAGGCACGGTCGCCGACGGCGACCGCGAGGCCGATGGGCGGCAGCGATCCGATCGCCGCGCCGGGCGCCATGCTCGTGGCGAGCGCCAGCGCCCAGCCCCACCACGCCGTCACGATGGCGGAGCCGCGGCGCGGCGGGCCTGCGCCAGGTAGGCGGGGGCCAGGTCGAGCAGGTTCGCCAGCTTGCGCACGAGGTAGGTCTCGTGCCGCGAGATCTCGCCGTCGGCCAGGATCACGCCCCACATCACTTCGGCCAGCACCATGCGCTGACCGAGGTCGTAGTGCTGCGCAATCGTCCGGGCGAACTGGTAGTGGTCGACCGAGCCCTGGCGCTCCGCCTGGGCCAGCGCGACCAGCTCTTCCGCCGTCGCCCGGTCGAGACCGAAGTGCCGCTGCAGGGCGGACTCGATGTGCCGGCGCTCGGCGGGGCTGAACTCGTCATCGGCGTGCGCCAGCTCGAGCAGCAGTGCGCACGCCGCCAGCTGAATCGGGGCCGGCCCCGACCGGTCGGGCGATTGCACCTCGGTCGCGTCGGCGGTCACGATCCGGCTCCCTACGAATCGCTTGATCGCGTCCAGCATCCTGCCTCCCGGTCTCGGGGCCGGCAGATTCTCAGCGCTGCTCGCGGTCCAGATACTCCGTCGTGAAGGGACCTCGCCCCTGCACGGCGACGACACACCCCGCAGCACCGCCGAAGCCCTCACCGCTCGCCCCATCACCCGTGCTTGAGCGCACCGTCAGGAGCTTCGCGGGGAACGGCTCCCGGTGCAGCAAGCGGATCCGTCCCGCCGTCACAACGGCCAATCGCGCAGGATCCGCTCGGTCTCCTCGGCGTGCGTGCTCTCGTCCCGGACCATGTCCTCGAGCTGCACGACCAGACCCTTGTCGCCGAACTGCTCCGCTTCGAGCGCGCGCTGCGTGTAGTCGGCGATGGCGCGTCGCTCCGCCTCGAGCACGGCCTGCACCATTTCCCGATTGGACTTCACCGCCGGCAGCCCCCGCGCCACCGTCACGGGCTCGCCGCCCAGCGCGACGATCTTGTTGGCCAGGAACAGGGCGTGGCCCTGCTCGTCGGGGACCTCCCCGAGAAAGAATTGCGTGAGCTGGGGACGGTACGGACCGGTCGCCCGCGCCGCATAGGTCACGTACTGGATGATGGCGCCGAACTCGCCGGCGAGATCTTCGTTCAGCCGCTTGATGAGCTCTTTCTTGTCCACTGCCTGTTCCTCATGTATGCGGTCAACGAACGGTACGGCATCGTCTCGGCAATCTCGTCAGAGGCTGCGGCGGGCGCAACGCTCGGCCTGGACCGAGCGACGCTCGACCGCCATCGGGCGTCGGCGAGACCCATGGATGTCGCCGAGCGTTCGGTGTGATCAAACGTGCTGGTCGACGAGAATCGGGTTGCCGTCGGGATCGACCATCATGAAGCTCGCGGGGCCCGTCGTGGCCTCGTCCGCCTTGGTGACGAACTCCACACCCTGAGCCGTGAGGTGGCGCTGCAGTTCCCGCACGTCGGTGAACGTGTCCAGCTTCTGTGCCTGGTGGTCCCAGCCCGGATTGAACGTCATGATGTTCTTGTCGAACATCCCCTGGAACAGGCCGATCGTGTGCTCGCCGTTCTTCAGGATCAGCCAGTTCTGCGTCTCGTCGCCGGCGAAGGGCGCGAATCCGAGCTTGGCGTAGAATGTCTTCGATGCCGCGATGCTCTTCACGGCGAGGCTGATGGAGAATGTGCCGAGGTCCATGAGTGGTCCTTGTCGTTGGGGGTGCGGCCTGGCATCGCGACGGATCAGCGCCCGGGCATGAACTCGCGCGCCTCCTGCAGCTCGGGGGCCGCCCCCCGCCGGCGGCCAGCTCCAGCAGCTCGGCATAGGAACGACGCGCCATGCTGGATGCGATCGACGAACGTCACGAGCGCGTACTCCCGGGTGTGGCGATTCACTACGCGGCACGGAGCCCGTGCGTCAGCGCTCCAGGTACTGGGCCAGTGCCGCCGCATTGTTGTACCGCGTCTCCTTCGAGCCGAACACGAAGGTCACCGCCCCGTCGCCCAGCTGGGCGCGCAACTCGGCGACGCCCGCAGGATTGGCGTCGAGCTCGGCAAAATAGCGGCGCCGAAACTCGGGCCACTTCTCAGGATCATGGCGGTACCAGCGACGCAGGGCGTCGGACGGGGCGACGGTCTGCGCCCAGTAGTCGATCGCCGCCGCGGCCTGCGTCAGACCACGAGGCCACAGGCGGTCGATCAGGATCCGGCGCCCGTCGCTGCGGGACGCCGGGTCGTAGACCCGCTTGCGATGTCCGACCAGCGACCCCAAAGCGAATTCGTGAATCCCGAGCCGTTGGAGATCGCCACCCACCACTGTCCGCTCGTCTTGCCAGCGACATCGTCCAAGCCATCGCCATTAAAGTCCCCGGTCAGAATGTCGTCCCAGGTGACTCCATCGTAAAAGACACCCCAATCTTCGAAAGCAAACG
>JBFGDF010000117.1:0-9698 GCA_041580775.1 Gemmatimonadales bacterium | reverse complement strand
GTGAGCCGCCGCTCGGCCCCGCGCCAGGCCATCGAACGGCTGGTGTCCAGCACCATCATCGCCCGGAGATTGGTCTCCGCCTCGAACTGCTTCACGGTCAGCCGGTCGGCGCGGGCCAGGACGCGCCAATCCAGGTAGCGCAGCTCGTCGCCGGGCTGGTAGGGACGATGTTCGGTGAACTCCACGGAGAACCCGCGGAACGGCGAGCGGTGCAGGCCCGCCAGGAACCCCTCGACAATGCCCCGGGTGGTGAGCTCGAGACCGCCCAACTGCGCGACCTCGTACGGATCGAGCAGATCCAACCGGTCGGTCACCACGACCGGCACCGGCCGAAGGCGATCCCCGAAGCCCTAGCGGCATCGGGCGTCCTCGAAACAGGACGGCAGCAGCCGGCCGAACCAGAGTACACTCCGCGTAACATCATGTTTCGCTGTAACTTACGATCCGGCGCGCGGTGGCACGGCCCCTGCTCTCTCCTGGGGGTAGGAGCGCCGCGTGGAGGCGCTCGGGACGCGGGAGATGTCCGATGTTGACTTCAATCTTAATCGCCTCGCTGGCCCTGCCGGCGGTTGCCGCGACCGACCTGCCGATCGGCACGCTCGGCCGGCATCGCGGATTGACGTCGCCCTACGTCGAAGTCTGGACCAATCGGGACGACGTGTACCGCCGCGGCGACCGGATCAAGGTGTACTTCCGCACCGACTACGATGCCTACGTGACCGTGTTCCGCATCGACACCGACGGGCGGATTCGCGTGCTGTTCCCGCTCTCGCCGTGGGACGACAACTTCGCGGTCGGCGGCGTGCGCTACCAGATCGACCCGCGCAACGACGGATACACGTTCCGCGTCGATGATTACCCGGGCGAGGGCTATCTGTTCGCGATTGCGAGTCTCGACCCGTTCACGTACGCGCGGTACGTGCGCGGCGACCACTGGGACTATCGCGTCATCGGTACGGGCGGGCGGATCGTGGGGGATCCGTACGTCGCGGTCGGGGATATCCTCGACGCGGTCGTGCCGCAGCACTATGTGGACTACGGCTACGATCTTCTGCCGTACTATGTCGAAGAGCGCTACGCCTACCCGCGGTTCCTCTGCTACGACTGCCATGCGTACGCAGCGTACCCGTATTGGAACCCGTACGCGCACTCGTGCGTGCAGTTCCGGATCGTGATCTACGACGACCCCTATTACTACCCGGCGCGGGCGGTGTATGGCACGCGCGTGGTATACCGGCGACCGACGGAACGGGTACCGCGCTACGTGTTCAAGGACCGGACCCCCAACGACGATTACGTCGTGACCGTGCGCGAACGGCCCGTCGATCCGGCCGGCCGGCGCCGCATCGAACCCGGGGCCACCGCGCGCGTGCTGCCGGGCGGCAACCAGCTGCCCACGCCCCGCGGCCAGCCGGCGCAGAGTCCGGTGACCACGGGCCGGCGGACGGTGGCGGGTTCCCCGGCACCCGGCACGCCAGCGCCGACTACGACGCGGACTCCCACCTTGGAGCGCCGGGATCCGGCCCGCGCGCCGGCCACGACCCCGGCGCCCCCCGGCGGGCGGCGCACCGTGCCGACGCGGGACGCAGAGCCGCAGGCGACCCCCGTGCCGCGGTCGCAGCCCACGCCGCCGCGCAAGGTGGAACCGCAGCCGGAGCGCGGTAGTCCGGAGCGGCGCGCGACGCCGCAGCGCGGCGGGCAGCCGACGCAGCCGTCGCAGCCGGCGACGCGCCGCCCGACGGAGCCGTCGCGCACGACGCCACCGAGTCCCACGCCCACGACGGGCCGGCGGCGCAACGAGCCGGCCCCACGCGCGGAGCCGCAACCGCAGCGGCCCGCGCCGGCGGAGCAGCCGACGAAGAAGGAAGCCCCGCCGCGGCGCAAGTTCTGACCCAGCGGAACTTCCGGACCGACGCGGCGTACGGCACGGGCGGGTGATCCATCCGCCCGTGTCGTGTCTTCTTGCACTCGTCCATCACAGGAGAGGCGTGCGAGGTCTGCATTCCGCAGGGCTGCTGCTGCTGCTGCTGCCCGCCGCGGTGGCGGCGCAGGACGGCGCTGCCAGAGCGGCGGCGACCATCACGCCCGGCGACATCGCCGCGCGGATCGGGATTCTTGCCCACGACTCGATGCAGGGGCGGGACACGCCCAGTCCCCAGCTCGACCTCACCGCTGCGTACCTCGCGCGGGAGTTCGCACGATTCGGCCTCGAACCCGGTGGGGAGGGCGGCGGTTTCCTGCAGCGCTATCGCATCGAGCGCGTGCGCCAGGACACCGTGCACTCGGCGCTCGTGGTGGACGGCGGGCCTACGATCCGGTTCGGACGCGACGCGATCGCCGCGGCGGGCGGTGAGGCGTTGCGCACGATCACCGGCCCGACCGTGCTGCTCACCGGCGGGATGGCCGGTCCCGACGCCCGGTCCCGCCCGGTCGCCGGGAAGGTGGTCGTCGCCGTGCTCCCGACGGACGGCACGGGTCGCCCCACCCGCGGGACGCAGGCCGTACTCCGGGCTGCCCAGGCGGGAAGACCCGCCGCGCTGCTCGTCCTGGTCGAGTCACCTGAGGAGGTGTGGGGCGAGCTCGTGCGGATGGAGCTGCGCGAGCGGCTGGTGGTGGGCGAGGGACCCGAGGCCGGCGTCCCCGTCGTCCTGGTGCGCGAGCGCGCGCTGGGCCCGGTCCTGCGCGCCGCCGGCGTCGATCTCGCCGCGGCCCGCGCGTACACTGGCCTCCCGACCCTGCGGCCGCTCCCGCGCCTCGGATTGACCATCCGGCTCCGGCCCGAAATCCTCGAGACGCACTCGGCGCCCAACGTGGTCGGGATCCTGCGCGGCAGCGATCCCGCGCGCCAGGCCGAGTACGTCGTATTCCTGGCGCACATGGACCACGTCGGCACGGCCGCGACCGGTCGCTGTCGGCCGCAGGGCGCGGACTCGATCTGTAACGGGGCGGACGACAATGCGTCGGGCACCGCGGCCGTGGTCGAGCTTGCCGAAGCGTTCGCCCAGCTCCAGCCGCGTCCCCAACGCTCGCTCCTGTTCGTGACCGTGAGCGGGGAGGAACATGGCCTCTGGGGCAGCACCTACTTCACGGCGTTCCCGCCCGTGCCGATCGACCGGATGGTCGCCGCCGTCAATCTCGACATGGTGGGCCGCAACTGGCCCGACTCGGTGGCCGTGATCGGCATGGAGCATTCGGAGCTGGGACCGACCGTCCGGCGCGTCGCCGCGGCGCACCCGACCCTGCGCATGACGCCCATTCCCGACCCCTGGCCGGCCGAGCGGTTCTATTACCGGTCCGACCACTACCTGTTTGCGCGCCGCGGCGTGCCCGTGCTCTTCTTCTTCACGGGCACGCACCCCGATTATCATCGGCCCGGCGACGAGCCGGCCAAGATCGACGCCGAGAAGCAGGCCCGGCTCACCCAGCTCGTGTTCTACCTCGGGCTCGAGGTGGCCAACCAGCCACACCGGCCGGCCTGGGACCGCGAGAGCTACCGCCGCATCGTCACCGACCAACGCTAGGCGACGTCGGCCCACCTCGGGAGCGGTGGGTCCGGAAGACGCGCCAGCGAGCGGTGGGTTCGCTCCCGCCCGGGTTATATTCTCCGCACCATGCGCCAGGCCCGAATCCGTAATTTCTGCATCGTGGCTCATATCGACCACGGCAAGTCCACGCTCGCCGACCGGTTGATCGAGGCCACCGGCACGCTCGAGAAGCGGCGCATGCGGGACCAGGTCCTGGACACCATGGACCTCGAGCGCGAGCGCGGGATCACCATCAAGCTGAATGCGGTGCGGATGACGTACCGGGCGGCCGACGGGGACGACTACGAGCTCAACCTGATCGATACGCCCGGTCACGTGGATTTCACCTACGAGGTATCCCGGTCGCTGGTCGCCTGCGAGGGGGCCGTGCTCGTGGTGGACGCCAGCCAGGGCATTCAGGCACAGACCCTGTCGAACCTGTTCCTGGCGCTGGACGCTGGCCTCGAGATCATCCCGGTGCTGAACAAGATCGACCTGCCGGCGGCCGAGCCCGAGCGGCGCGCCCGGGAGTTGTTCGACCTCATCGGCACGCCGGCCGACGAGATTCTCCTGGTTTCGGCCAAGGAGGGACGGGGCGTCGATCGGCTGCTCGAGGAGATCGTGCGCCGCGTGCCGCCACCTGCCGGGCAGCCGGAGGCACCGCTGCGCGCCCTCATCTTCGACTCGTACTACGATCGCTATCGCGGGGCCATCCCCAGCATCCGGGTCGTGGACGGGAGCCTCCGCAAGGGCACGCGGATCGCCTTCGGCTCGCATCCCGACGACGAGTACGACGTGGACGAGGTCGGCTACCTGCAGCTCGAGCAGAAGGCGACCGACGTGCTCGAGGCCGGCGAGGTGGGCTACGTGGTGGCCAACGTGCGTGGCGTCGACGAGACGCGGGCCGGCGATACCGTGCTCGACGCCCGCCGGCCCGCCCCGGTGCTGCCGGGCTACCGGGATATCAAGCCGATGGTCTTCGCCGGGCTCTACCCCACCGACGCCAGTCAGTACGAGGAGCTGCGCGACGCGCTCGCCAAGCTCAGGCTGAACGACGGCTCGCTGCATTACGAGCCGGAGACGTCCGTCGCCCTCGGATTCGGCTTCCGCTGCGGCTTTCTCGGCCTGCTGCACATGGACATCGTCCGGGTACGGCTCGAACGCGAGTTCAATCTCGGGCTCATCTCCACGGTGCCCAACGTCGAGTACCACGTCTACCGCGCCGACGGCTCGATGGAGCTGATCGAGAACCCCACGCGCATGCCACATGGCTCGGGCGTCGAGCGGGTCGAGGAACCCTACGTCAAGACGCGCGTCACGGCCCCGGCCGAGTACATCGGGGCCATCATGAGACTCGGCCAGGAGCGCCGCGGCGAGTACCTCGGCATGCACTACCTGGATCCCACCCGCGTGCAGTTCGAGTTCGACTTCCCGCTCGCCGAGATCGTGCTCGACTTCTACGACAAGCTGAAGACGGTGACACGCGGCTATGCGGCGATGGACTACGAGGTGAGTACGTATCGCGCCAGCGAGCTGGTCAAGCTCGACATGCTGATCAACGGCGATGCCGTGGACGCCTTCAGCGTCATCATCCATCGCTCCAAGGCGCACGAGTGGGGCAAGAAGATCGCCGAGAAGCTGCGGGAGCTGATCCCGCGGCAGCTGTTCGAGGTCGTCATCCAGGCGGCCATCGGCAACAAGGTGATTGCGCGCGAGAACATCCGTCCCCTGCGCAAGAACGTGACCTCGAAGTGCTATGGGGGCGACATCACCCGCAAGCGCAAGCTCCTCGAGAAACAGAAGGAAGGCAAACGGCGGATGAAGCAGGTGGGCGTCGTGGAAATCCCCCAGGAGGCGTTCCTGGCCGTCCTGCAGGTGGAGTAGCGGCGGTGTCCGGCGCGGAGGCATCATGCGACTGATCGTCGGGGTGGACCTGGGCGGCACGAGCATCGTGGTCGGCACGATGGCGGAGGACGGGAGCGGGCTGTGGGGGGAGGTGAGCGAGCCCACGCCCGTCCCGCTCGGACCGGACGGCGTCATCGAGCGCATGGTCGCGATGGTCGCGGAGTCGCTCGCCCGCACGCGCCGGGCCCTCGGGACGAACCGGCTCGACGTCGCGGGGGTCGGCGTCGGTGCGCCGGGCCCGCTCAACACGCGCCGCGGCATCGTCACCGTCGCACCCAACCTCGGGTGGCGGGACGTGCCGTTACGCGACCGGATCGCCGACGGAACCGGGCTCACGGCCACGCTCGACAACGACGCGAATTGCGCCACGCTCGGCGAATGGTGGCAGGGCGCGGCCCGCGGCGGGCGGGTCGTGGTCGGGCTCACCATTGGGACCGGCATTGGCGGCGGGATCGTGCTGGACGGCCAGATCTTCCATGGCGCCTCGGACGTCGCGGCCGAGGTCGGCCACATGACCGTGGACGTGACGGGCCGGCGCTGCAACTGCGGCAACTACGGCTGCCTCGAGGCGTATGCGTCGGGCCCCGCGATCGCCGCGCGGGCCGTCGAGGAACTGGAGGCCGGCACCCCGTCGGCCATCCCGACCTACGTGGACGGCGATCTCTCGCGGGTCACCGCGCAAACGGTCTACCAGGCCGCGCAGGACGGCGACCCGCTTGCGCTCGACGTGGTGCGCGAGACCGCCCGGTTCCTCGGCGCCGGCATCGCGAACCTGGTGAACGTGCTCAACCCCGACGTGGTCGTGGTCGCCGGCGGCGTGACCCGGGCCGGCGACCGGTTGTTCGGCCCGCTCCGGGTCGACGTGGCCCGGCGGGCCTTCAAGCCGGCGGTGGATGCCTGCCGGATCGTGCCCGGCACCCTGCCCGGCACCGCCGGCGTCGTGGGCGCCGTGGCCGCCTTCAAGGTCCAGCACCGGGGCCCGGTGTGAAGCGGCTGGGCGTGATCGGCACGATGGTGTGGGACACGATCTACGGGCGGGGCCCCACCGCTGAGCCGATCGAGGAGTGGGGCGGGATCGCCTACGCGCTGGCGGCGCTGGAAGTCGCCCTGCCGCCTGAGTGGGAGATCGTCCCGCTGGTGCGCGTCGGCAGCGACATGGCCCCGCAGGCCAACGCCTTTCTGCACCAGCTCACGCGCCGTTCCGCGGCCGCCCGGTTCATCGAAGTGCCGGTACCCAACAACCGCGTCGTGCTGCGGTACGCGTCGGCCGAGCGCCGCGCCGAGCGCCTCACGGGGGGGGTGCCGTCGTGGACGTGGGCGGCGCTGGGGCCGATGGTGCGGGACCTGGACGCGCTCTACGTCAATTTCATCTCCGGCTTCGAACTCGACCTCGCGACGGCCCGCCAGCTGCGCCAGGGATTCCCCGGCCCGATCTACGCCGACCTCCACGCCCTGCTGCTCGGCATCACGCATCACGGCCAGCGGTTTCCCCGTCCCCTCCCGGACCTGGACGCCTGGTTTCCGTGCTTCGACGTGCTGCAGATGAACGAGGACGAGGTGCACATGCTGGGCGCCGCGCCGATGGAGGTGGCCGCCGCGGCTCTGGCCGCCGGGGTGCGCCTGCTGGTGGTGACGGTGGGCCCGCGGGGCGCGGTGTATTTTACGGTGCGCCCGTTCGTCTTTGCGCATTCGCCACCCCCGGGGCCGGGACCGATCGAGACGGCCCGGATCGCGGCGCCGGTCATGGCGGACGGCGATCCGACCGGCTGTGGCGATGTCTTCGGGGCCACGCTCGTCGCGGGGCTCCTGGCGTCACGCGACGTCGGCGACGCGCTGGCCGCGGCCAACGCCGCCGCCGCGCGCAACGTCGCACACCGGGGGGCGACCCGGCTCCAACACCACCTGCGGGGAGAGATCGCGCCCGGATGACACGCGTCGTGGAAGTCCCCGTCCAGTTCGACGACCGCGCCTTCGACCAGTTCGCCCGCGGCTACAGCGCCGGGGACGGGGCGCGCGTGCTGTTCGACGCGCACGCGGCCCAGTGGGCCTCGCCGTACGGCCTGGTGGGGCTGCTCACGGCCGGCCAGGCGCTGGTGGAGCAGGGGGCGGAGCGGCCGCTGCTCACCCTGCCGCAGGATCGGGACGTGGTCCACTACTGGGCGCGGACCGGGTTCGTGCGGCACGCCGACGCCTACTTCGAGCTGCACGGCAAGGCGCCGAAACTCACGCCGCGGGGGGAGTCCGACGTCCTGCTCGAACTCACGCCGGTGCGCGGCGCCGACGACGTGCACGAGGTCGTCAATCACATCCAGGAACGGGCCGCCGCCATCCTGACCCACGAGCTCAAGCTCGAGGCCGCCGCCACGATGGGATTCGGGATGGCGCTTTCGGAAGCATGCCAGAATATTGTAGAGCATGCCGGCACGGGCGGCTGGGTGGCCGTACAGACGTACACGTGGCGCAAACGTCTCGGCCGCCGCGTGGTCGTAATCGCCATTTCCGATGCCGGCGTGGGGTTCCGCCGCTCCTTGGAGGCCACGCAAGCCAAACGGTTCGGCGACCGCTGGGGTGATGCGGCCGCGCTGGAGGCCGCCTTGATCCAGGGCGTGAGCCGCTTCCGCGACCCCGGCCGTGGCCAGGGATTGGCCGGCATCCGACGCTACCTGAACCGCTGGCAGGGCAAGCTGTCGGTGCGCAGTGGGGCCGCGCGCATGACCATGATTCCCCCGTGGGATGACGACGTCCCGCTCGCCGATCAACTTCCCTTCTTCCCGGGCACGCAGGTGCTGATGATCGTGCCGGCCCATAGCGAGTGAGGCAATGGCCAGGATCGACCTGAAGGACATTCTGCAACACACGGTCTCCAGCGTCTACGGCGACCTGGTCACGCGCCCGACCGGCCAGGCGGTCCGCACCAGCATCGAGGCGCTCCTGCCCGACGCCGACGAGGACCTCGCGATCATCGATTTCAGCACTGTGCGCCTGATGGACTTCTCGTGCGCCGACGAGATCGTGGGGAAGCTGCTCCTGCAGTACGGCCGGGCCCGGTACTTCCTGCTGGTCGGCGTGCACCCCGGCCACGAAGATGCCATCGAGCCGGTCCTCGAGCGGCATCGGCTCGCCGTCGTGGCGCAGGACCGCTCCGGCTCGCTCAAGCTCCTCGGCGCGATGCCCGAGCATGCGCGCCAGGCCTTCACCGTGCTGGCGAATTCCGGCCCTGCGGTGCTGGCCGACGTCGCGGCGAAGCTCGCCCTCTCGCCCGATACCGCCCGCGAGGCCCTCGAGGTGCTGCGCGAGCGGCACGTGGTGCGCGAGAGCGGCGGGCACTACCAGGCCGTGCGCACCGCATGACGCGACGCCGGCTCGGACCTTCGACCCGCGCCATCCACGGGGCGCCCGGGGCGCGGACGCCGCGCGAGCCGGTCACCACGCCGATCTACCAGAGCAGCACGTTCCGTAATGTGGTGGGCAGCACCGAGGAGGCCCTCTACACCCGGTACGGCAACAACCCCAACCAGGTGGAGGTCGGTCGGCGGCTGGCCGCCCTCGAGGGCGCCGAAGCGGGGATCGTCCTGGGCAGCGGGATGGGCGCCACGGCGCTGGCGCATCTCGCCATCCTGAGCCCCGGCGATCACCTCGTCTCGAGCGAGTGGATCTACGGGGGCACGCGGCGCCTGTTCGAGCACGAGTTCACCCGGCTCGGCATCGAGGTCACCTTCGCCGATCCGTTGCAGCCGCGCAGCTGGAAGAACGGGCTCCGGGACACGACGCGGGCGATCTTCCTCGAGACGCCCACCAATCCCCTGGTGCGCGTGCTCGACCTCGAACCCATCGCCAATCTGTGCCATACGGAGGGGATCGCCCTCCTCGTGGATTCGACGTTCGCGTCGCCGATCAACTTCCGGCCCCTCGAACACGGCGCCGACGTGGTGATTCACAGCGCCACGAAGTACCTCAACGGGCACAGCGACGTGATCGGCGGCGCCGTGGCGGGCACCGAGGAAATGGTCGAAGAAGTACGGCACCTGCTGCAGGTCTGGGGCCAGGCGCTCGACCCCCACGCGGCGTGGCTGATCGAGCGGGGTCTGAAGACGCTGGCCGTCCGGATGGCCCGGCATAACGTGAACGGCGAGGCGTTCGCCGCCTGGGCGGCCACCCACAAGGACATCGCGGCCGTGCATTACCCCGGACTGCCGCAGCATCCCGATCATCCGCTCGCGGTGGGACTGCTCGACGGGTTCGGCGGCATGGTCGGGATCGAGGTGCGGG
>JBFGDF010000116.1:0-9744 GCA_041580775.1 Gemmatimonadales bacterium | reverse complement strand
CGGCGCGCGCGGACCTCGGCGAGACTCCGCTCGAGGTCCGCGACCCGGATGTACACGAGCCACACTGGTGGCAGGTCGGCGTTCACGCCGTGCCGGTGGCACACTCCGGCGACCGGGGTTCCGTCGGCCCCGTTCATGTTGAAGTCGCTGTACCCGCCCATGTCCACGTCGCTGGGCGTCCAGCCCACCACGGCCGCGTAGAAGTCGCGCACGGTGGGCGCGTTCGGCACGGTGAGGTCGGTCCACGCGATCGAGCCGACGGGCGGCGTGGGAGCGCGGTTCACGGCTGCCTCCTCTAGCGGCGGGGAACCCCAAGACTGGGCGTGCCGGCCGCCGCCCGCCAGGCAGCGATCGTCGCGGCATAACCCTCGCGATATGTGGGGAGCGCGGGGGTCCAGTCCAGCGCCTCGCGCGCGCGCGCGTTGCGGGCGCGGTACGACAAGGTGAGCGCCTCAGCGACACCCGCCCCCAGCAGCCAGCGCGCGACCAGCGCCGGGATGCGACGCGGCGGCCGCGCGCCGAGGTGGTCGGTGACGAAGCGGACCAGCGCGCCGACCGTCACCGGCTCGTCGTCGCACACGTTCAGGGTCTCCGCCTCCGTCACACGCGGGGCACGCTCGACCGCGCGAACGACCGCGTCCGCCGCATCGTCCAGGTGAATCGGGTTCCAGAACGCACGACCGTTGCCGATCACGACGGCGCGTCCCGCCGCGGCCATGCGGAGCAGCCCGATCGTGTGCGCTCCATCCGGGCCGTAGAACGTGCCGAACCGGAGCACGGCTGCGGGGAGTCCCCGCGCCCTCGCATCCGCCACGATACGCTCGGCGTCGGCCGCCGAGCGGGCCAGTCGCGGCGGCCGGCGCGGGATCGGCGAGGTCTCGTCGACCCATTCGCCCGCGCGGTCGCCGTACACGTGCAGCAGACCCTGCTGCAGATAGAAGCGGCATCCCTGCGCCAGCGCGGCGCTCGTGAGGGCGCGCGTGCCGGCGCGGCGGATCCGATCGTTCAGCGCCCACTCGCGGCGTCCGGCGCGGGGGCCCGTCGGGATCGCCGTCGCGAGGTGGAGCACAGCGTCGCAGCCGGCCACCGATTCGCGGAGGCGGACTTCATCGAACAGGTCGCCGGCGCGCGGCTCGACGCCGAGACGCTCGAGCAGTGCCTGGTTCGCGGCCGACCGGCTGAGCCCGGCGACCCGCGCCCCGCGTTGCCCCAAACGCTCGGCCACGCGTCGGCCCAGGACACCCGTCGCGCCCGCGATGAACACCCGCACCAGCGGGTCAGCCTCTGCTCGCTGGGGAATACTCGAGCGCGCCAGTGTGCGCGATGAGCTTCCACTCCCCGCCGACCGTCGTGTAGATCTTGCACGTCCGGCCCAGCCACTGCTGTTCCTCGCCCGTCTCGCGATTGCGCCACCGGGTGTCGATGTCCACCACGGCGAACCCGCCGTCGCCCTCGTCGCTCACGGCGATGCGTCGGATGTCACGGCGATTGTGCACCAGTTCGTGCGTGTCGAACAGCTCCTGCCAGGATGCGCGCCAGCGCGCGCGGTCAAAGCGGCCCAGTACGATCACCCACTCCGCGGGGTCGTGCGCCTGCGCGTGCGGGGGCCAGGGCCACACCATGTCGGGGTGGAACAGGGCGAGCAGGGCGTCCACGTCCTGGGCATCCCAGGCCCGGGTCTCGCGGTGCACCAGGTCCTCGATCGCGGCGGCGGCCGATGGCGGCATGGGAGGAAAGGTGCGCGGCGGTGCGGCTCGCGGCTACCGCACGACCCGGTAGCGCCGCACGAGCGTCGCGCAGGCGAGCCGGCCCGTGCCGGGGTCGAAGTCGTAGCCGAGGATCCGGACGTCGGGTGTTTCGAGCGCGACGGTGAAAACCGGGCCGCGGGGATCGCTGCACTGGTTGTCGAGCGGCAGCCACGCTTCTTCGACTGGCACGCCGGCCGCGAGCAGCACCGCCAGCAAGGACTCGGGTTGGACTGTCGTGAAGCGGTACTCGTAGGTCCTGGCCGGGTCGAGCCGGTCGACGACGATGCTCGAGGGGACGATGTCCTCGACGAGGCGCGGACCTGCGGGGACATCGCCGGTGCAGGCGCTGAGCGCGAATGCCAGCAGCAGGGACAGCGGGCGCAGGCGGCGGGCTCCCATGACAGGATGATCGTCGCATACTGGGATCCGGCGCAACGCCGTCCTGGCTCGATGGGCCGAGGCGCGATAGAGTTGGAGTCCGGCGGCGCGGGAGGCGCCGCGGTCACCGACCGAGGGACCCGATGATCCCGCGCCTGGTCACGTCAGTTTGCGCCGTCGCCGCGCTCGCCGCCTGCGGCGGTCCCGGAGGCTCGTCCATGAACGCTCGCGCCGCGACGCCCGCCCAGTGGCGGTCGCTGTTCGACGGCCGCACGCTGGCCGGATGGCGGGGGTTTCGGATGGACACGGCGCCAGCGGGATGGCAGGTGGTGGACGGTGCCATCACCCGCGTCGGCGGGGGCGGGGATCTCGTGACCGAAGATCAGTTCGCGAACTTCGAGCTCGAACTCGAGTGGAACGTCGCGCCCGGTGGCAACTCGGGGATATTCTTCCGGGTGACCGAGCAGTCGGACCGCACCTACCTGTCCGGTCCCGAGATGCAGGTGCTGGACGACGCCGCCCACCCAGACGGGCGGTCGCGCCTGACGGCCGCCGGCGCCAACTTCGGTCTCCATCCGGCGCCTGCGGGCGTCGTGAAGCCGGCGGGTGAGTGGAACGCCGTGCGGCTCGTCGTGAACGGACCACACGTCGAGCACTGGCTCAACGGCGTCAAGGTCGTGGACTACGAGCTGTGGACGCCCGAGTGGGAGGCGAAGGTCGCGGGGACGAAGTTCTCCCAATGGCCGGAATACGGCCGAGCGCGCCGCGGCCACATCGCGCTCCAGGACCACGGCGACCCCGTGGCCTACCGCAGCATCCGCATTCGGGTCCTGCCCTGATCGCTACTGCCGCAGACGGCGCGCGCGGTAGGTGCCCATGATCGAGTCACCGCCCGCCGTGCGCCGCATCACGAAGCTCCCGTCCATCGTCGAATCACTCGTGAGCCGCGCCGTTGCCTGGGTCATCACCTCGGCTTTCGCCGTCGGACTGTAGTACGGCCCGACCTCCTGGATCAGGGTCGACTCCGCGGCGGACAGCGTGCGGACCCCGACCGGCACGAGGCTGGTGCCCGTGAACGTCAGCGTCCCGGCGAGTTCCGAATCGGCTACCGAGAGCACCATGTTCCAGGGAATCCCCGTATCACCGGGCGTGATCATCGAGCGGCCGCTCCACGTCCCCGCATAACGCTCCTCGACGAGGGGCGGCGGCGGCCCACCACAGGCGAACAGGACGGCAACTGCGAGGCATGCGGCGGTCATCCGCATACGGCACCTCCGAGCTGAGGGTGGAGAGAGAGGGCCACAGTCACGTTGCCGCCCGGACGGGCGTTGCGCAAGTCGCCCGCGCGGGCTTCACGCTGGCCGATCACCGGTTGGCGCAGTAGTGTTGCTCCCACGGCGCATGAGCGGCAACCGCTTCAAGCTCTCCGCGATGATGTTCCTCCAGTACTTCATCTGGGGGGCATGGTTCGTCACCCTCGGCACCTACCTCGGCCAGACACGCCAGTTCACGGGTCAGGAGATCGGTCTTGCGTACGCGAGCACGGCGATCGCCGCGCTCGTTTCGCCGTTCTTCGTCGGGATGGTGGCGGACCGTTTTTTCGCGACCGAGCGGATTCTGGCACTGCTGCATCTCGTGGGCGGAGCGGTGCTGTGGTACGCCTCGACGCTCGCGTCCTTCGCGGCCTTCTATCCGGTGCTCATTCTGTACGCCCTGTGCTACATGCCGACGCTGGCGCTCACCAACTCGATCACGTTCGATCATGCGGGGGATCCGGCCAAATACTTCCCCCGCGTTCGCGTGCTCGGCACGATCGGGTGGATCGTCGCCGGCATCGTGGTCGGCGAGCTGGCGCTCGAGGCCACGGCGGTGCCGATGCGGATCGCCGCCGGGGCGTCCTTCGTGCTCGGACTGTACTCGCTCGTTCTGCCGCACACGCCGCCGCACGCCGCGGGGAAGCCGCTGTCGGCGCGGGACGTGCTGGGACTCGATGCGCTGTCGCTCCTGAAGGACCGCTCGTTTACGGTTTTCATCGTCGGCTCGTTCCTCATCTGTATTCCGCTCCAGTTCTACTACGCTTTCACCAACCTCTTCCTGAACGAGATCGGCGTACAGGGCGCCGCGAGCAAGCAGACGCTCGGTCAGATGTCCGAGATCGTCTTCATGGTCGCGATGCCGTGGTTTCTGATCCGGCTGGGCGTGAAGCGGCTGCTCTTGATCGGGATGCTGGCCTGGTCGCTGCGCTACGCGCTATTCGCCATGGGCGACGGCGGGCCGGGGATGTGGATGCTGTACGGCGGCATTTTGCTGCACGGCATCTGCTACGACTTCTTTTTCGTGACGGGGCAGATCTACGTGGACCAGCGGGCAAACGTGGGCATCCGCGCCGCGGCCCAGGGGTTCCTCGCCCTCGTCACGGCAGGTGCCGGCTATCTGGTGGGGTCGATCGTGTCGGGGCGGGTCGTGGATGCGTTTGCGACGCCCGGTGGCGCCGCACCGCACAACTGGCCGGCGATCTGGACCGTGCCCACGATCGGCGCGGCGGTCATCCTGCTCGCATTCATGCTGCTCTTCCGGCCGCGGCCCGCGGCGCAATGACGGACGAGGCGCGCCGATCAGACAACGCCCTCGTCGCCACGTCGACCCCGCACATCGTGCCAGTTACGGTGCGCTGATCGCCGTCGAGGTCATGACGGCTCGATGGCACACCTTGTTGTTCAGGAGGCACCTCCACGGGCTCGAGGCGTCGGTTCGCCAACCTACGAGAATCGCGAGGCCCCGAGGGAACCCCCGGGGCCTCCAGTCGCAAACTGCTCGAGGGCCTACGGGTTAGGCCAACTGCCCCACACGGCCCACATGCCGGCCTCGTCCGCGGGGAACGCCGATTGCCGGATTCCGGCGTAGAACGGGTTCATTGCTGCAACGGGAGGTGCCCCGAAGTGCCCGAGCGCGAGCGAGTGGCCGTTCTCGTGGAACGCGACCGTTTCGACGTCGATTCCCGGGAGTGGGACGTTGATCCCCCACGGGTTGCCTGCTCGATCATTGCCCGGATCACCGAACGTGTCGTTGTAGTACACCTCGTTCAAGGCAGTATCGAGGTAGCCGTCGCCATTGATATCGGTGGGCACGCCGCCCGACACGAAGATGAACGACACCGAGAAGGCGAGAATGCCGCGGCCGCCGCCCGGTCCGCCCACCACCTCGAAGTACGCGCGTGGCAGCCAGCCGGCATTGACGATGTCGGCGACGAACGGATTGCCGAAGCCGCCGAAGCCGAAGAAGAAGTCGAAGATGTCCGGGTCGGCCCCGCCGTCGGCCCGTTTGACGATGTTGACCTTCTGAAGTGCCTGCTCATTCTGCCACTCCCCGAGCGCTGCGTCGATGGCGGCTTCGGTCTGAGCGTTGGTCAGACCGCTCGCGGTAGCGCCGTCGGACTGATCCACGAGATACGTGACATCGATGCCCTGCGCGAGGCGCCGCGGGTCGTTCGGCACCCAGCGGAAGGGCTGCTGGTGGATACGGTTGCTGGGACGACCGGCGCCGATCGTGAAGAACTCGATCGCCTCGATCGCGACGTTATAGCCTTGATCGGCGAGTTGCCGATTGATCTCAAGCATCCGCGCGTGCAGGGCCGCCGAGTCCGCGCTGGGGCGCGCGGATCTCCTAAACGCAGGATCTCCGAGCTCGGGGGCCGGAGGAGCGGCGCGCTCGCAACTGACGGCGGCTCCCAGCAGGATGAGCATTGCGAGGGTGGGCAGGCGAACTCGGTGCATACGCGCCTCCGGGGAAAAGGCCGCACACCGGCACCGAGTCACTCGAAGCGACGCCGGGGGGCGGCTTCGGGTAATTGGACGGAGATACCTCCCAACGAGCTTCTGTCAAGCTGTGCGATCCGGGGCGGTGATGGTGCTCGTCCGCAAACCGCGCACCACCAGCCACATCCCCAGCGCCGTCATCGCCACGCCGAGTCCGTCCAACCACAACGGATGGAACTCCACGGTGCCGGCCGGCGCGCCGGAGAACCCGGGAATGCGCACCGGCACGAGGTGCGCCACGACGAGCGGCATCGCGTTATTCAGCGCGTGACAGAAGAGCACGGGAATGAGCGATCCCGTCCGCGCCACCCACCAGGCGAAAATCGCGCCCGCCGTCAGCGCTCCCACGAACTGCCACGGATTGAGATGAAAGACGGCGAACATCAGCGCCGAGATCCAGATGGCGCGCCGCACCGAGTAGCGCAGTACGAATCCCCGCAGGATCAGTCCGCGGAACAGCACCTCCTCCGTCAGTGGCGCCACGATCACGAGCAGCGTCACCGATCCCCAGAGGCTCCGCTGCCCGCCTGCGAGCTCGGCGAACATGCGCTCGAGCCACTCGGGCGGTGGCAGCACCGAGCGCAGCAGGTTGTCCGCCTCCGAGAGGAGGATTCCCAGGCCGAGGATCGTGAGCGCCATCGCGGCGAGAAGACCGGCGGGCACGGGCCGCAGAGGAACGATCTCCCGCCAGGGAACGCCGGCGCGCTGGCGCCCGAAGGCCACGACGATCCCGAGCGCCACCAGCGAGGCGAGCGCCTGGGCGCCCGGGTGCCGCGGGTCGAGCCCGATGCCCGGCGCCAGCAGGACCACCTGCACGATCGCGCCGGCCGCCATCGCGAGCAGCAGGAGCAGAAGTGCTTGGCCGATGCCGGGATAGGGGGCAGGCGGCGGGCGTTGAGCGGCCCCGGGATCGGGCCCCGACCCCGGGGTTACGGCTTCCACGTTCCCTGCGCCACTGCCGGCACGAACGCTTCGAGCCCCTTGGGCGGGAAGGCGAGTGTCCGACCCTCCTCCGCGCTCTGATACGCTGCCATCAGCAGCCGCACGACCTCGAGGCCGTCGTCGAGAGTCAGCGCTGGTTCCTCCTTGCCCAGGAACGCGCGCACGAAATGCCGGTCCTCGGCTTCGTAGCCGTACGCCGCCGCCTCGTTCGCCACGACCGGCATCAGCCCCATCTCGGCGTTCTGCTTCTCGACCAGATCTTCACCCGCCTTGCCCTTCACCTCGCGCGAGAAGAACAGTTCGAGCCCGGTGTCGAGCGAGTTCCACGACAGCGAGTATTCGGGCCCGAGCAGCTCGGCCGAGAGCCGCAAGCCGGCGCCGACGAAGCTCCACGACGTGGTCGCCTCGCCGATCGCCGTGTGCCCGTCGTCGGTCTCGAACTCGATCGTCATGGCGGCGAAGTCCTCGGCAGGCGATTTCGCGTAGTCGACGTCGGTCCCCATCGCCGCGCTGAGCTTCTTCGCGTACTCGGGGCGCGTCCACTTGAGACTCGCGATCCGCCCCGTCACGTTCACCGGCCGCACGGTGCCGAGCGGCTTGCCGGGCTGCGTGAGCAGATGGCGCACGACGAGCGCCGAATGGCACATCATGTCGTTCAGCACGCCACCCCCCTGGAGGTCGCCGCGCCAGAACCACGGCATGTGGGGCCCGCTGTGCTCCTCGGCGGCGCGCGCCAGGTAGGGCCGGCCCGTGGTGGCCGCCCCGCGCGCCCAGAGCAGCCGGCGGCCCCACTCGATCTGGGGCGCGAATACCTGGTTCTCGAGGTACCCGTGCTTGAGACCCGCCTTGCGGACCATGTCGAGGACCCGGGCCGCTTCCGCGACGTTGCGGGCGAGCGGCTTCTCGCAGGCGATCGCCGTGAGCTGGGCCTTGCCCTGCGCGATGGTGTCGGTGATCTCCTCGACGTTCTCGATGCGCGCGAAGTTCGGTCCGCAAAGCCAGATGGCGTCGATCGCGGGGTCCTTGACCATGTCGGTGATCGAGACGTAGGCCTGCGTCTCGCCCACATCGAGCGAGCGGGCGTAGCGCGCCGTCTCCTGCGCGTTCTTCCTGTTCGGGCTCCAGACGCCGAGCACGTCGGCGTGCCGCACGGCCTGAAAGGCCTGGAGATGGAATTTCGCGTTGAAGCCGCTGCCGACGATCCCGATGCCGAGGCGCCCGGCCGTCATGGGCCGTCCTCGTAACGGACGCCGAGCTTGGCCAGCGCCTCGGGCGGACAGCCCGTCCACTCGGCGACGTAGGTGTTCCCGCGATACTGGAGATCTTCGACGCCCATCCGGCTCGACCAGAATCCCGAAGCCGTCAGGTCGCGGAAGCGGTTGAAGAACGCGACGCCGTGGGACAGATCGGGCGGCGCCTTGGCCGGCCACGCGATCGTGTCGAGCACGGCGGTCCGCTCGGCTTCGCTCGCGTCTACGAGCGTTTTTCCGAATCGCTTGCGGCACTCGATGTCGAGCCAGGCGAGACCGCCGCGCATCGCCGTGCGTTGGTCCTCGCCGCCGTCCATCATGAGGAAGTCCATGAACTCGGGCACCCCGGCGTCGGTGGCGCTGCCCGACCGGTCGTCGCGCGGGATGATGAGATCCACGAGCAGCTGCACCGTCTTCCATTCGTGGGGCGTGAAGAACCGCGGCTCATAGGGGCCCGGTCCCTGGGCGAGGGCGTCCCGTGACAGCCGCCAGGCGCGGTCGGCCTGGATCGGGGTGATGGCAGCCAGCGCCGCCACGCCCGTCACCTCGATCATCTCGCGGCGTTTCACAGCTCGCCCCTCCGCCGCAGCTCGGCGATCCGCTCGCTCGTCCGCCAGCTGAGCGCGAGGATCGTCCACGTCGGGTTCTTGTCCGCCTGCGAGACGAAGGGTCCGCCGTCGGCCACGAACAGGTTCTTCACCTCGTGCGCCTGGCACCACGCGTTGAGCGCGGAGGTCTTCGGATCGTTGCCCATGCGCACGCATCCCAGCTCGTGGATGATCCGCCCCCCGGGTGCGATGCCGTAGCCCTGCTCGGCCGTGGGCATGGGCGAGAACACCTGGCCGCCCATGTCGGCGATGAGCGCGCGGAACGTCTCCTGCATGTGCTTCACCTGCCGGTACTCGTGATCGGTCCACTTCCAGTGGAAGCGCAGCGCCGGAATGCCCCAGCGGTCGACGACGTTGGGGTCGACCTCGCAGTAGGAGTGCTCGTTCGGCACCATCTCGCCGCGGCCGGAGAAGCCGACGTACGCGCCATAGTACCGGCGATACGCTGCCTTGAGCTCGGCGCCGTAGCCGCCGCCCACGGGGTAGCGGTGAATCCCGCCCAGGAACCCCGCGCCGGGCATGTGCAGGCCGCCCCAGATCTCTATGTGATAGCCGCGCGGGAAGTCGAGCGTGCGGTTGTCGAGCCACCACGGCATGTAGAGGTGGGCGCCGCCCGCGCCGTCCTCGTTGTGCACCACGTGGTCCATCAGCTTGGGGATGAACCCCACGACGTCGGTACCGGTCGTGTCCGTGAGATACTTGCCGATGACGCCGCTCGAGTTGGCGAGCCCCTGCGGAGCCCGCGCCGACTTCGAATTGAGGAGCAGGCGAGCCGTCTCGCAGGCGCTCGCCGCGAGCACGACCACGCGGGCGCGCACGTGCTCGTCGCGGCCGGTGGTCTTGTCCACGTACGTCACGCCGGTCGCGAGGCCGGCGCGGTCGGTCGTCACCTCGCGCGCCATCGCGCCGGTGCGCAGGGTCAGCCGGCCGGTCTCCAGCGCGGGCGCGATCAGGACGTTGGTGGACGAGAAATTCGAGTTGACGCTGCAGCCGCGGTTGCACT
>JBFGDF010000115.1:0-9861 GCA_041580775.1 Gemmatimonadales bacterium | reverse complement strand
GTGGGCGGGTGAGCGGTTGAGCGGCACGGCGTGGTCGCTCTCGAGGGAACTTTCGCCCGCTGGCCGCGGTTTGTCCATGAACGGCGACCCGGCGCCCGGCCACCGCCACCCGACCCCAAGGAACGACCCATGACAGCCAATAAGATCACCAAGACCGACGCCGAGTGGGCCGCCGAGCTCACGCCGGAGCAGTACCGCGTCACGCGCCAGCAGGGCACGGAGCCCGCCTTCTCGGGCGCGTACTGGAAGACGAAGACGCCGGGGATGTACCGCTGCGTCTGCTGCGGCGCCGAGCTGTTCTCGTCGGAGGCGAAGTACGATTCGCGCACGGGCTGGCCCAGCTTCGTGGAGCCTGCGGCACCGACGAGCATCGAGACGGAGACCGACACCAGCCACGGCATGCACCGCACCGAGGTCCACTGCGCGCAGTGTGCGGCCCATCTCGGACACGTGTTCCCCGACGGACCGGGCCCGGGCGGGCTGCGCTACTGCATCAACTCGGCCTCGCTGCGGCACGAGCCGGCCGACCCGTCGACGCCGACCCCGTAGGCCGATCACGCCGCCCGGGCGTGGGCCCGCCGGACCGGGGGTGGGCCCGGTCCCCCGCCGACATTGCACTTTGCAAGGGTCGGTCCGATACTTTCCTCTATGCGTGTGACGGGAGCCGTGGACCGGGCCGTTGGGCCGCGTGCCGAGGCCGCGTTCCCGAAGCCCCTGGGGATCCTGCAGTGGGTGTACGTCGGCCGCGTGCTGGTGGCGGTGGTCGTCTTCCTGGCCGCCGCCTTCTACTTCCAGGCCGTTCCCCCCGGGGTGCTCCTCACCCTCGCCATCGCCGCCCTCGCCTCGTTGGTCATGAGCGGGGCGTCGGCCTTCTACACGCACGTCGCGCGGCGGGCGCCCGGGACGACGTTCTTCTATGCCCAGGCGACGTTCGATCTCGCGCTCGTGACCACGGTCGTGCACGTGACCGGCGGCCCCGAGAGCGATTTCATCCCGCTGTACATCCTGGTCATCGCGGCCACCGCGGTGTTGGTGCCGCTGGGCTCGGGTCTGTTGGTGACGGTCCTGGCGTGCGTCCTCCTAGTGGCCGACGCGGTGTTCGGCCACCCCACGCGGATCGGGCTGGCCCTCTGGCTGCAGCTCGCCGTCTTCGTGTCGGTGGCCGTCGCGACCGGGTGGGTGGCCACCCGGGTGCGCGTGATCGGGCGCGAGCGCGAGGTGCTGCAGCGCGAGGTCCGGCGGCTGCGCCTCGAAGCGGGCGACATCCTCCGCAACATCGGGAGCGGGGTGCTCACGGTGGATGGGGATGGCACGTTGGTCTATGCGAATCCCGCGGCCGAGGCGCTGCTCGCCTTCTCGGCGGGCGAGCATCTGGGCCGGCCGGTGCTGGACATGCTCGCGGGGCGGTCACCGGAGCTGGCGCGCGCGATCGCGGCCACGCAACGTGAGGGCCGGCGACGCCAGCGGGTGGAAGGGCGAGTGAGCACCGGCAGCGCGTCCCACGTCATCGGACTCACGACGACGTTGCTCGACGGCCCCGACGGCGCCACGCCGTCGGTCACCGCGATCTTCACCGACATCTCCGATCAGAAGCGGCTGGAAGCGCTGCGGCTTCGGACGCAGCGGCTCGAGGCCGTGGCCGAGCTGTCGGCGTCGCTGGCGCACGAGATCAAGAACCCGCTGGCCTCGATCCGGTCGTCGGTCGAGCAGCTGGCCCGCGCGGCGACGGCCGACGACGACGAGCGGCTGCTCGCCCGGCTCGTGCTGCGGGAAAGCGACCGGCTCAGTCGGCTGTTGAACGAGTTCCTCGAATTCGCCCGCGTGCGCGTCTCGCTGGCGCGTCCCGTGGATCTCCGGACGGTCGCGGAGGCGGCCGTGGAGGTGGTCCGGCGCCACCCGTCGTGCGGGCCGCACGTCGCCATCGACGTGGACGGGCAGTGCGGGCCCGTCGAAGGCGACGAGGATCTCCTGCATCGGGTCGTCGTCAACCTCGTGCTCAACGCCGTCCAGGCCGGGGGCGAGGGCGCGCGGGTGGAGATCACCGTGTCCGACAGCGCCGACGACCAGCTGCTGGCCGGCACCGAACTGACCCGCGCCGCGGTGCTCCGCGTGCGCGACGCCGGTCCCGGCATTCCGACCAGCCTGCGCGACCGTCTGTTCGAGCCCTTCGTCTCCGGCCGCGTGGGCGGCTCGGGGCTGGGCCTGGCGATCGTGCATCGCGCCATCGAGGCGCATCGGGGCACCGTGCTGGTGGAGAGCGGGCCGGGGCAGGGCACGACCTTCACGATTCTCCTGCCGGCGCCCGAGCGCGCCGCTGCGAGCAGCCCATGACCGACCAGCAGCCCTCCGTGCTCGTAATCGACGACGAATCCGGCATCCTCGACACGCTGCGGATTCTCCTCAAGAACTCCGGGTTTGCGGTCGAGACCGCGCAGGGCGGGCGCGCGGGCCTCCAGGCCATCCGCGCGGGCAGTCCGGACATCGTGCTCACGGACATCCGGATGCCGCAGACGTCGGGGATCGACATTCTCGAGGCCGTCAAGCAGCAGGATCCCCAGACGCCCGTGATCCTGATGACGGCGCAGGCCGAGCTGAAGACCGCCATCCAGGCGGTCAACCAGGGCGCGTTCTACTACGTCCAGAAGCCCTTCTCGAACGACGACCTGGTGGCCATCCTGCGGCGGGCGGCCGAAACGCGGCAGCTGCGCTCCGAGAACCGGGATCTCAAGCGGGAGATCCGACGGCGGGAGCGGAGCGGCTGGGTGGCGCCCATCGGCAAGGCTCGGCGGTTTCTCGAGGTCATCCAACTCGCGGAGCAGGTCGCACCCACGGACTCGACCGTGCTGATCCAGGGCGAGAGCGGGACCGGCAAGGAGGTCGTCGCGCGGTTCATCCATGAGCTGTCGGCGCGGAGCGAGGGGCCGTTCTTCTCAATCAACTGCGGGGCGCTGCCCGAGAGCCTGCTGGAGTCGGAGCTGTTCGGCCACGTGAAGGGGTCGTTCACCGGGGCGGTGCGCGACAAGCAGGGGCTGTTCGCTGCGGCGCGCGGGGGCACGTTCTTCCTCGACGAGATCGGGGAGATGAAGCCCTCCACCCAGGTGAAGCTGCTGCGGGTGCTGCAGGAACGAGAGGCGCTGCCCGTGGGCGGCGTGGAGCCGATCCCGGTGGACGTGCGCGTCGTGGCCGCGAGCAACCGCGACCTCGAGGAGGAGATCCGGCGCGGGCAGTTCCGGTCCGACCTGTACTACCGGCTCAACGTGATCGCGCTGCGGCTGCCGGCGCTCCGGGATCGGCGCGAGGACATTCCGTTGCTGGCCGAGGCGTTTCTCGCCCGCGTCGCCAAGGAGCGGAACATCGCTGCGCTACATCTCGCGGCGGAGGCGCTCGACGCGGTCATGGCGTACGACTGGCCTGGCAACGTCCGCGAGCTGGAGAATGCGCTCGAGCATGCCGCCATTCTCGCGCAGGGCGACGAGATCACCCCGGCCGCGCTGCCGGAGCGCATCACGGCGCGCAAGACCGAGCCTCTGGTGGGCGAGCGGACCCACGAGAACCCGACGCTCGAGCACATCGAGCGCGCCTACATCACGTGGGTGCTCCAGAACGAGGGCGGCAACAAGAGTCGCGCGGCGCAGGTCCTGGGGATCGACCCCTCCACCCTGTACCGCAAGCTGTCGCGCTACGAGTCGGGCGGGTCCGAGCCGGCCTAGATGTTCGGGATTGGTTCGGTTGGCGAACCGCAAAGCCGATTGCAATACGCGTGAAAAACGGCCCCTGGAGCCCGCCCCACGGAATCTCGGACACCAGTGGTAAGTGCCTACCGGATAACAGGTTGTGCACATGGACCGGTGATTGGCATGTCGGTTGCCCCCTGGGAGGCGCGGAACGGCAAGCGCCCCGGGCAGTCCCGGCGGTAAGTCACACTCACAGCGAGGAGTCGACCGACATGTTGCGCAACACCAAGGGGTTCACCCTCATCGAGCTGCTGATCGTCGTTGTGATCATCGGCATCTTGGCTGCGATCGCGATCCCCAAGTTCGCGAGCACCAAGGAGAAGGCGTACGTGGCCACGATGAAGAGCGATCTGAAGAACTTCGTCACGGCCGAAGAGTCGTATTTCGCGGACAATAACACGTACGGCACGTATGCGGCCGTCAACGGCGCCGGTCTGTTCACGGCGACGACGGACGTGACGCTCGTCACGGCGAACATCTCGGCGACGGGCTTCCAGGCCACCGCGACGCACGTTGGTGCGCCGGCGAAGACCTGCGGTGTGTATGTTGGCGCCGCCGGCTCGCCGAACGCGGCCGTCGTGAACGAAGGCGAAGTGGGTTGCTGGTAAGCCACCACTCGGCCCACGCGAACCACACAGGCTGATCGATGACTCCGCGCCGGGCGCTGAGGTTCACCGAGCCGCAGCGCTCCGGCGCGGGCCGGTTGGACGGGGGCACGACCATGAACCGAAGTGGGTTTACGTTGATCGAGCTCCTGATCGTGGTGGTGATCATTGGCATCCTCGCCGCCATTGCCATCCCGCGCTTCGGCGCCACGAAGGAAAAGGCGCACGTCGCGACGATGAAGTCGGATCTGCGGAATCTGGCAACGGCGGAAGAGAGCTACTTCTACGACAACAACACGTACTACGGCGGCGTCGTTCCGGCAGCAGCGCTTGCCTTCTCGCCGTCGACGGGCGTGACGATAAATCTGCAGAACGTGAGCAATGTCGGCTGGGCCGCCGTGGCAACCCATCTCGGCGCACCGGCCAGAACCTGTGCCCTGTTCTACGGGGCAGCGGCGCCACCCGCGCCAGCGGTGAACGAGGGAGAAGTGGCGTGCAACTGAGCCACCGTCCATCAGGAGACGGGTGACCGGATCTCCGGTCACCCGTTTTCGTTTCCCGCCCGTTTCGATGCCCGCCACCCGTCGCGCGGCCGGCGTCCCCCGCGCCGATTCGCCGCCCGGACTCGCCCGCGAGCTGCTCTGGAATCTGGTGCTGCTGATGGCGGCGGCGCTGTCGCTTGCCGTGGCGACGGGGCTGATCGCCCAGGCGTTGGAGGCGCAGTATGCCATTGCCGTCCTGCTGGCGCTGATCGCGGCCGATCTGGTTGTGCTGGTGCTGTTCGGCCGCTACCTGATCGGCCGCCTCGTGCTGCGTCCCGTGCGCGGGCTGATGGAGGCCGCCGATCGGGTGGGGGCGGGCGATCTCGCGGTGCGGGCGCCGGCCGCCGAGACGGCGGAGTTCACCCGGCTGGCCGAGCGCCTCAACGAGATGACCGACGCCCTGCTCGACGCGCGCGGCCAGCTGGTGCAGGCGGAGAAGCTCGCCGGGATCGGACGACTGGCGGCCGGGATTGCTCATGAAGTAGGGAACCCGCTCGCGGCAATCGGCACCTATTTGGAGGTCTTGCGCAAAGGCCCGGCGGATCCCGAGGTGGTGGCCGCGCTCCGCGCCGAGGTGGACCGCATCGACGGGATCGTGCGCGGGCTGCTGACGTACGCGCGGCCCGTCGGGGGGGACCGGGGGGTCGTCGCCCCGGGAGCGGTGGTGGATCGGGTGGTCGAGTTGCTCGGGCAACAGGGCGTGCTGAAGGGGCGCGAGCTCACGCGCGACGTGGCTCCCGATCTCCCCGCGGTGCGCGGTCGGGCGCAGGCCCTGGAGCAGGTGTTGGTGAACCTGCTACTCAACGCGCTCGATGCGGCCCCCGCCGGAGCGGTGCACGTGGCGGCCATGGCGTGGGCGTATGCGCCCGGGCCGTCGCGCGGCAGCCGGCGCACGGATGCGAGCGCCGAGCCGCCGGCCCGGCGCATGACCCGGACCCCACGCCGGCCCGATCTGGCCCCCGGCACGCCGGGCGTCCTGCTGCTCGTGGCGGACGCCGGCCCGGGGGTGCCCGAGCCCGAGCGGGACCGCATCTTCGACCCCTTCTACACCACCAAGCCGCCGGGCGCGGGCACCGGGCTCGGCCTCGCGATCGTGCAGCGGCTCGTCCACGAAATGGGTGGGCTCGTGTGGGTCGAGGACGGCCGCGGCGGCGGGGCCACCTTCAAGGTGTTCCTGCCGCTCGACGGGACCGACCGGCCGTGAGAGTCCTCGTCATCGACGACGATCCGGGCCTGCGCCGCTCCCTGGGGCTGCTGCTGGAGGGGGACGGCCACACGGTCGCTGCGGTCTCGCGGGCGAGCGAGGCGCTCACGCGCCTCGAGGGCGAGGCGTTCGACGTCGTGCTCTGCGACGTGCGCATGCCCGAGATGGACGGGCTGGAGTTCCTGCGGCGCTACCAGGACACGGGCGGCACGGCGCTCGTGATCATGATGAGCGCGTACGGGGGCGAAGACGCCGCCATCGCCGCCATGAAGGACGGCGCCTACGACTACCTCCCCAAACCGTTCCGGCCGGACGAGGTGCTGCTCACGCTCCGCAAGGCGGAGGAACGGGAGCGTTTGCGCGGGCGCGTCGCCGCGCTCGAAGCCGAGGTCGCGCGGTTCCGGGAAGGCGAGCTCGTGGCGGAAAGCGCCGCCATGCGCCACGTGCTCGACCTCGCCACCCGCGTCGCGCCCCATCCCACCACGGTGCTGGTCACCGGCGAGAGCGGGACCGGCAAGGAAGTCGTGGCGCGTGCCATCCACCGGATGAGCCCGCGCCGCGAGGCGCCGTTCGTGGCCATCAACTGCGCCGCCATCCCCGAGGCACTGCTCGAGTCGGAGCTGTTCGGCCACGTCCGCGGCGCGTTCACGGGTGCGGTGGGCGACAAGACCGGGCTGTTCGAAGAGGCGAGCGGAGGGACGCTGCTGCTCGACGAGATCGGTGACCTGCCGCCGCCGCTGCAGGTGAAGCTGCTGCGCGTGCTCCAGGAAAGCACCATTCGCCGGGTAGGCGAGACCCAGGAGCGGCGCGTGGACGTGCGCGTGCTGGCGGCCACCGCCCGGGATCTCGAGCGGGAAGTGACCGAGGGGCGGTTTCGCGAAGACCTGTACTACCGGCTGAACGTCGTCCGCATTCACATCCCGCCGCTACGCGAGCGGCCGGACGACCTGGAACGGCTGGCGCTCGTGCTGCTGGCCCGGAGCGGCGCCCGGGCCAACCGCCGCGTCCGGTTCGCGGACGATGTCCTGGCCGCGCTCCGCGCCCGTACGTGGCCCGGCAACGTGCGCGAGCTGGAGAACGCCATCGAGCGCGCCGTCGTGCTGAGTGCGGACGAGGTCATCGACCGGAGCGCCTTCGCGCACCAGGCCGGACCGCGCGGTCCCCGCCCTGATTCGGCGCCGGCCCCCGCGGGCGAGCCGGTCCTGCTGAAGGACGCCGTGGCGGCCACCGAGCGGGCGGCCATCCAGCAGGCGCTGGCCGCCGCGGACGGGAATCGGCAGGAGGCCGCCCGCCGGCTTGGCGTGAGCCTGCGCACCCTCTACTACAAGCTGCGCGACCTCGGCCTCGGGTGAGTGCAGCTTCCTGCACTCGTGCTGCTTTTTGCACGACTCCCGGTGCGGGGCGACCAAGCTAAACCGTTCAAATACAATATCTTAGTGTTCGGCACGGAACGTGACTATACCGGAGTCGGGACGGAGAGGACTTATGAACCGACGGGGTTTCAGTCTCATCGAGCTGGTGATGGTGGTCGTGCTGATCGGCGCCGTCGCCGCAATCATGTTCCCGCGCATCGGGCCGGCGCTCAACCGCCGCAGTGTCGATGGCGCGCGGGTCGCCGTCACGGCGCTGAACGCCAAGGCCAAGGCGCTGGCCGTGCAGCGCGGCCGGGCAGTGAGCCTGGTGCGGGACGGTAACCGGTACCTCGTGATCTCGCAGCACCCGGTGACGGGCGCGATCGACACGGTGGACCGGCAGAACCTGTTCGAGCGCTTCAAGGTCACGCTCGACGCGGACCGCAACACGCTGGTGTACGATCCGCGCGGGATCGGGCTGCAGGGATCGACCACGAACATCGTCATCACCCGCGCCGGGTATGCGGACACGCTACGGATCAGCGCGATCGGGAGTGTAATGCGATGAAGACTACGCGCGCAGGATTCACGATCGTGGAAGTGCTGGTCGCCGTCATGGTGCTGACGATCGGCCTCCTCGGGCTCGTGACGACCGCCGGCCTGGTGACCCGGATGATCGGGCAGGGCCAGCGCTATACGGAAGCCTCGGCGCTCGCCAACGAACGGTTCGAGGTGCTGCGGGCGCAGACCTGCCCCGCGGCCGCGACCGGTTCGGAAACGCGCGGCGCCTACAACATCTCGTGGCGGGTGGCGGATCTGGCCGGTGGCAAGGGCCGGGCCCTGGAAGTGATCGTGCGGTCGCCGACCACCCGCGGGACGCGGACGGATTCCTTTTCGACGGTGCATTTCTGCCCATGAGACACGAACGCGGTTTTACCCTGGTCGAGCTGCTCACGGCGCTCGTCTTGTTCAGCATCGTGGGAACGGCTCTCTATCAGCTGCTGATCAGCAATCAGCGGGTCTACCGGCAGCAGTCCGAGCGGGTGGCGGTGAACGAGAACGCCCGTGCCGCCATCTCGATCCTGCCCGGCGAGATCCGCGAGCTGAGCGCGGGCGGCGGTGACGTCATCGCCATGACCGCCACGTCGCTCAGTTACAAGGCGATGCAGGGGCTGTACCTGCAGTGCCAGCCGCCCAACACGGGCAGCCTCCAGCTCACGCTCGACCGGACCAACGTGTTCGGCTTGCGGGGAATGGATCCGGCGCGGGATTCGGTGCTCGTCTTTGCCGAGAACGATCCCAGCACCCGCGGCGACGACGCGTGGCTCCATGCCGACCTGACGGCCATGGCCACGGGCACGGCATGCCCGGGCGCCCGGCCGAGCCTCACGATTACGCTGGCGGGGGTCACCCCCGGGCAGCTGGGTGGCGTGGAGGGCGGCGCCCCCGTCCGCACGCACCAACCGGCGCAGGTCCTGCTGTACCAGGACGCCGCCGGCGCGTGGTGGCTGGGCGGGCGGATGTTCGTGAAGGGGGCCGGCTGGAGCGCCACGCAGCCCATCGTGGGGCCGGTTTCGTCCACGGGGCTTGCGCTGTCGTACTTCGATGTGGCCGGCAACGTGACGGCCAACCCCGCCGCGGTCGCGCGCATCGGGATCGCGGTGGAAAGCCGGTCGGCGCGCGCGGTGCGCGGCACGGGCGGTCCCTATCCGGGCTACATGCTCGAGGATCTGATGACGCACGTCGCCGTGCGCAACAATCCGTTGTACTGACGCGGTCGGCGACACACAAGGGAGCGACACTTATGCAACGGCTTCGTGACACCAGGGGCATCGCCCTCCCCCTCGCGATCTTCGCGCTCGTCATCGTGGGCGTGCTGGTGGCCTCGTCGTTCTTCATCGGCCGGCAGGAGCAGCTGGTCGGGCGGAACACGGTCCGGCTCAACCAGGCCTTCGCTTCGGCGGAAGCCGGAGCCCAGCTGAGCCTGGCCAGCTGGGACCCGGTGGTCTACAACGCGACGCCCGTGGGCGGCTCGGTGGCGTTCGGCGGCAACGTGACCGGCAGCGGCTGGTATCGCGGGTCCGTGCAGCGGCTCAACGACCTGCTCTATCTGATCCGCTCCGAAGGGTTCAGTCGGGATTCCACGGCCCGCCAGCAGGTGGGGCTCCTGGTGCGGCTGCGGCCCATCGAGGTGGACATCACGGCCGCGCTCAAGACGCAGGGTGCGACCAAGATCGGCGGCTCGTCCTTCATCAACGGCAACGACACGCCACCGCCAGGATGGGCGGACTGTCCGGCGGTCCAGCCGACCCTGCCCGGCATCGAGATCGCCAAGGCGTCCGACGTCACCACGTCCGGCTGCAAGGACATGACCTGCGTGACCGGGGACCCCAAGGTGAAGGAGAACCCGAGCATCAGCGAATC